>NZ_JAMPNG010000014.1:0-111091 GCF_028479245.1 Providencia sp. PROV223 | reverse complement strand
CCTGTGCCGCAGCAGAAGCCATTGACGCTGTTGTCGCTGAAGCCCCCATGGTTGTGGCAGTCGAGCTCGCAAGTCCACCAATACTGGCGGCTGCAGACGTTCCGTAGGTTGCCGCTGCGGCGGCAATGGCAATTACAGCGCCGACGACTGGATTGAGGCTTTCTGTTTTTTTATCCCACTGACTATAAGCATCTTTTACAACAGCCCAATTGATGTTTTTGTTATTTTTAACGTCCCCGAGCCACTCATACCCCGGTGTGCGACTTAATATGGCTAGCGCCTGCTCGAATGACTGTCCTTCTTTGGTTTTGACATCCGCAGTGATCCCTTTATTCGCATCAACCGTCAGCTTGCCACCAATATGAAGGCTGGGTAGAATCCATTTATCTGAGGTATACCCTTTATTGCGCTGTGTAATATAAAACCCGTTAGAATTTGTAATCACCTGTTCAAATTGCGAGTTTTTGACAGCCTTAAAATTCACCTTACCGGTTTGACTGGTGATTTTGGCATTCTTGCCCGTATTAATTTTGGTGGCTTCTAAGGTGACATCATCCTTGGCATATAGGTTAATATCACCACCTGCGGTAAATTCAGTGACTTTATTTTTGGTTTCACTGCGCGTTTTTTTCACTTCTTTTTTGGTAATGCAAAGTGTCCATTTATTGCATTTTTTCTTTTGCTCTTCATAGTGGCTGATTTCTTCCATGGCTTGCGCATAGAGATACCCGCCTTTTGCCGCGATATCCATCGCGCCTTTAGCAACGAGACGAGACGCTTGGAAGAGAATGCTCCCTTCAGACAAAATGGTCAGTGTTTTACCGCTATTAATTTCGGTGCCAATTTGGCGATATAAATCCTCTAATCGTTTACCGGATTGTTTGCGATAATGGGTTTTCACCGACTCTAGGCGCACATTACCGCCACTCGAAATCGTAATGTCTCCCAGAGATTTGATTGTGCTACCTTGTGCGGTTAAGGCGCCATTGGAGGCCAGCGTAATGCCTTTGTCACCAGAAAGCGTCGAGGTGACATAACGTACATCTTGGTTATCTTCATTGGGGTTGGGAATGGCAGAGTAGGCAGTCGCGGTTAATTTAATATCACGACCTGAGAGCGCGATAATTTTGTCTTTGGATTGAAGATTGGCAGATTGCAAGTCAATATCGCGAGCTGCATTTAACGTAATATTGCCATTTGCGATGAGTTGAGAGCGCAGCTCTGGGTAGCGATGAGTTTTAAATACATTGTCGACATCTTTAATCGCTTTTGAACCTAACAAAATATCTTGGCCTGCATTGAACATCAGTGATTTTCCACTGTTGAAGGCAATGCCATGCGCTTCAATACTTTTGCCTGCGGTGAGGTTTATTTCCCCTGAACTTGCCCAATTTCCTGTTTTGGTAAGTAACGCATTGATATTGGCAGCAGGCTCTGAGGCCGCGAGTTTCATTAAGTTGAGTTCATCGCGACGAATAACAATATTGTCATTGGCACTGAAGGTGAGTTTATTGGTTTTGGTTAATTGCGCATTATCAAAAGAGATGTTTTTACCCGCTTGGATATGTAACGAGTTTGCGGCGTTGATAACCGGAGGAGATAAGACATTATCCTTAAACGCAGAGACAGGATTTAAGCTGTATTGAAGATTGCCATTTTTCGAAATTAAGGTACTGTCTTTAGCCGTTAAATTAACCTGTTTAAGATTAAGGTCGTTGTTGGCAATTAGGCTTTGGGATTGTTTTGCAACGAGCTGTGCATCATGGATATTGATGTTTTGACCAGCGATAATAGACAGATCATTTTCAGACTGTAAGTTGGTAGAAATATTTATATTATTAGAATTTAAGATAATATTTTTTGCAGTAACGGCAAAAGATGGATTACCTACTTGTACTATTTTTGCTATAGGTTTTTCAGTGCTAGGAAGCTTACTTTCAAGATTAATGGCGTTTTTAAAATCAAGGACAACATTATTTCCTGCCGATATCGTTTTATAATTTAAGGCTTCGGGAGCCCAAGAATAAAGTTTATCGATTAATTTAAAATCTATCGGCTCACTAACATAAAAAATATCATAAGTTCCATCATCATCGCTTTCATCTGCAAATTTCCCTAAATCTTTATAAGAGGTATCGTATTTATACCAATGGTCTAATTTACCTGAATTAAACACGGAAATAGATGCATTTTGTCCCGTCAATATCACATTATTTTTTGCAGTGATTTGTCCAAAATCACTCACTAAATCATTTGCATTAATATAGGCGTTTTTCCCTGCTGCTATAACGCCAATCCCCCCTTGATTTAGATATTGTTTCCGCTCAACATTAATGCTGTCACTGTTGATTAAATCAATTTTTCCGAACCATTTTTTATAGGAGAAGCTCTCTAATCGAGGATAGAGTGAAATAATCGAGACAACACCTTGCCTTTTTCCAAAGTAAGATGAGACAAAATCTTCACTATAGTTAGTTGTTGCATTGATATTAGAAGTTTTTATGGGAGATGCATTCGCCGTATTTGTCAGTTTCTTCGTCCGAACTACCAAATCCCCTGCATTGGTCTTTATCGCCCCTGATTTATTCTCAATCAGGGTACTCAAATCCCCCTTGGCATTTTTTTGTATCCACAGATTATCTTGTGCCTGAATGAGTGCGTTATTGCCCGTATTGCTTACTGACTCGGCAAAGACTCGCATGTCCTTACCAGCGATAACTTTCCCGTTATTGGTGAGGGTGTTGGTGGCCAATGTGATGTCTTTGGCAGCATTCACGTTGACATTAGCGTTAATGTGCAGGTTTTTGGTGCTGATATTGATGTCTTTTTTCCCTTGAATATTGCCTGCAAGGGTAATTTTGCCATCGACGGTTAACGTCAGGTCATTTTGGTTGGTTTGCACATTGCTGAGGTTAATCCCAACCCCTGATTCCGTACTGACCAATTTCACTTGATTGGCATACATTCCACCCAGTGCTTTGGTATCTACGGAAATACTGGGTTTTGTCCCTTCGCCTGCAATCGGTGTCACGGTGCCTTTTTGAAAATCAACACGGTTGGTGCCTTGCATTAAGGTCAGATTCTTGGCTTTGATTTGCCCATTTAGTTCGGTGGCGCGGCTGATAATATCGGCATAGGTTTGTGCTTCGGCATTCATGCCATTTTCGCCGATAACCACACTGCCTTTTTTCACCTCAACCGCAGACAATGCGCCCTTGTTGTCCAGAATAGGTTTCCCTGTGGTCAAAGTAATTGCTGGAGTGTTCACAAAACTACAGCCATTACAGGTAATCCCATTCGGGTTGGCAATGACAACATTTGCGCCTTTGCCTGCCACTTCCAACTTACCTTGTAATTCTGAGCGGCTACTGCCCGTGACTTCGTTGATAATCAGATTGGCAGCATTTCCTTTTAAATTGGCATTGGCTTTGATTTGCCCTGCAATTTGGGAATTCACATTAGTGGTGGCGTTATTGAGTACCGCACCTTGTTTATCCACATTAAATTGTTGAAATTTATTGTGCGATATTCCCGCCCCATTCGGCGTGGCAATATTAATAATCGGGACGTTATTTTGTTGGCTGATTTGGGTGTTTTTATCGGCCGCCGTCATGGCTGCTCCCCAAGCGGGGTGTAAGGGGTAGACAACGGTTAAGAAAATAAGGGTATAACTTAATAACCGTTTAGGCCGTGAAGGCAATTGTTCATTTAGCATAAATAATCCTTTAAAAACGTAAAGCTACAGAGAGAATGAGACCGACCAATAAGCCGACCAATTGTCTGGTTTAAGTTGTGAGGGATAATGCAAAGGCTTACTGAGTAAAAACTGAGAATAAAACAGGCTATTACCAATAAAAGAGAGGCCAACGGCTCCACCTGCTAAAGTGTCAGGTTCAACGAGGTATTTATCTGAGGCAATAAACCCGTAATCTAACGCGCCGATAAAACGCAGTTGCCCAATTGCCATATTGGCGATGTCTTTATTGATTTCATTACGCCAATAGCCACCTCGGTTACCACTTAAAGACTGCTCGTGGTAGCCACGGACAGAGTACTGACCACCGATGCTGATGCGTTCAATGCCGTATAAATTATCGGGCGAATATTGACCGTAAAATGAGGTTAAATAGGTCACACCATTAGAGAAAAAATACTGATAACTGCTGCTTAGACTGAATTTGCGGTAATGGCTGCGCGGTGAATCTTTCGCGAGGGTATCCGGTGAGGCGCCAAAGGCAGATATCCCCCATTCAGCGGCAGGGTTAAACGTGAAGTAACCTTGTCCGAGCGTGGTGCTGTATTGTGGGGTAAACGAGAGCGAGGTTAAGGTTGGGCTGCTAATCGTCAAGGTTTGGGACGCTAATTGTGTCGTCGCATTTTTATGTTTTAAGCTACCTTGCAGTGTAAGTCGTTGCTTCCCATCACGATAAACTAAGCGACTGACATCAAACTGTTGGTTGGTATTTTTGCCTTCATAACGGAATTGCTGACCAGATGCATGAAACGGTTGTAGCGTATTATTACGATAAAACTGGTAACGATAAGACCAGTAACCATAAGGGACATTGATTGCCGCAACAGAGTAACGACTGTGATGAGAACGGCTGAAGTCAGTATCGGTACTGGCACTTAATGACCATTGTTCACCAAACCCTAACGGGGAATCTACCGTTAAACTCCCCGTAACTAGCTGTTTTCCCGTTGCCTTCATACCCGTGTTATCGAGGTTTAGCTGGCTCGTGATAGGCCATTTTTTCCCTTGTTGATGAATAATAACCCGAGAATAGCCATTTTGGCTTCCTGGTTGGATATCAATAGTGTACTTAGCGGACGATAACCGGTTGAGTTGCTCCAACCCTTGTTCAATATGCCGTAGATTTAATATTTTGCCTTGTTGATGAGGAAATATTTGATGAACTAAACGCTCAGGGGAATTTTCAATCTCGATAGTTTCAATATGCCCTTCAATCACTTGTAATAACAATTGATGTGAGGATAAATCTTGCTCTGGAATAATGGCCTGAGAGGTAATAAACCCCTGTTCCATATAGTAATTAGTTACATGCTTGGTGAGCTCTTGTATTTCACTCAGTGTGAGGCAGCGTTTTAAATAAAGTGAGGTTAACTGAGTTTGAGTTTTAGTCGTCAGCTGTGTGGCGCCGGCAAATTGAATCTTATCGACCGGGAAACAGATTTTATTTTGGGAAGGAGATGGCAATGCATCTTCAATGGAAATAGTGCTTTGTTTTTCCAATAGCTTACGTTGGGTTAACTCCGACTCTAACCGTTTTTTTTGTTCAAATTGAATGCTTTCCTGCACAGAGGGGAGTAATTGATTTTCTGTGTAGCCATAGGGCGAAATTATGAATAACGATAAATAGAATAAACGCCACAGAATGCGATAACTTGTCATATTATTTAAATTTTCGTCAAAAACAGTAAATTTACCGTAATGTAACTTATTCTCATTAACTGTTTTTAGATAAAAAATATTCACTATGACTAAAATTGAACACTTTCCTGTTTAATACGGTTTTTTGTGTTTATTTCATTCCATTATTTCGGTTAATACTTCATTAACGATAAAATTTAATATTACACACTGAAAATCAATCGATTGATTTTATTAGAAAATAATTTTGCTGAAGACTTTGTCACAAGTAGCCCTACAGGTAATTTCACAATTGCAAAAAAGGATATGACAGTGGGGAATTTAGCGTTTATCTAATGAGTATAAGTAAAGTTCGATTGCAGTGAATCTACAGGGAAAGGGAATTATTCAAGTGATAACTATACTCTAAATAATTCGTATTGCAGGAAGGGAATAATGAAGATAGCTCGATGAACATACATCAACATGTGAACCAAGTCACCGAATGCCAGCAACAACGTCACCATGCGAAATATGACCAAGGCAAATTAATTTGCTAAATAGTTCGAACTCTAGCAAGGCAGCAATTGAGGATAGTTTGGGAAGCATACACCAGTATGTGACCCAAATAGCCGAAAGAAGCCAACACAGCTAGAGCTCGAAATATGACGAAAATTTAAGCGCTCTTTCTCTTATCAGCAGCGATATTACTATAATCTGGGCTCTCTAAAGCGATTAGCTCATCCAACAACGCAGTTAATTGCTGCATTTTCTCTGGTGAAAATGCCAGCTCTATTTTTTGATAGCCTTCTTCCACTTCCTGCCGTGCTTTGTCATAGAGCTCTTGCCCTGCAGGTGTCAAAGAGACATATAATTTACGTTGGTCATTCAACGGTTTTAAGCGGAAAATTAAACCTTCGCGCTCCATACGGGTTAGGATCCCCGTTAAACTTGGGCGCAGAATACAGGTTTGAACTGATAATTCATGAAAATCAATTGAACGCTTATCAGCTAAAACTCTAATGATACGCCATTGCTGTTCAGTCAAATTATACGACTTTAATATCGGCCGGAAAAAACCCATTGCGGTTTCTCTTGCCTGCAATAATGCAATTGTCAATGATTCATGCATAAGATTAAAACTCACCACTTAATTAACGTTACTTAACCCAATTTTGGCATTTTATGGCAGTTGCCATTTCGCTTTGTTGGCCCTGTACTTTGATGAAATCACATACCATAACTATGAGCTTTCACATCACCAGTTTGCCTTATTTAAGAGTAGCACGGTCAAATAACAATCTCAAAGAAAAACCCTAAAATATTAATGAGTAAATAATTTAAAAACTCATTTTTAAGTTAATTTTTTGTAAATCAAAAAAAATTTAAAAAATAATAATTTCTTTTATAACATTAACTTACAAAAAGATAACTTAATTATGTTAATGAGATCACAATTAAAATTAACATTTCCATAAACCTATTGCTAATTTCAAAATTATACTTTATTAATATATTAACAATTACTCGAAAGTTGAATTCTTTTCATTAAGGAGTTGTCAATGAAAGGCACTGTATTTGCCGTTGCCCTCAATCATCAAAGCCAGCTTAGCCACTGGCTTGAGGCATTCCAGCAAGCCCCTTATAAAACCCCACCAAAAACCCCAGTGTGGTTTATTAAGCCGCGTAATACGCGTATCAATTCAGGCGAAAAAATTTTGCATCCCGCTGGTGAAGAAGTGCAAAGTGGCGCTACGCTTGCTTTGGTGATCGGTAAAAATGCACGTAAAGTCAGTAAGACAGATGCACATCAGTTTATTGCTGGGTTTGCGCTGGCAAATGAAGTGAGCTTGCCAGAAGACACCTTCTATCGCCCTGCCATTAAAGCAAAATGCCGCGACACGTTTTGTCCAATTGGTGAAATGGTTGCAACTTCGCTAAATAATCCTGTCGATATCATCACCCTAGTAAATGGTAAAGAAGTGGATCGCTGGTCAACAAAAGATCTGATCCGTGATGCGAGTGAGTTAGTTGCTGCATTAAGTGACTTCGCCACCTTAAAGCAAGGGGATGTGATCCTGCTCGGCACACCACAACAACGTGTCACCATCAAACCCGGTGACGAAGTGGTTATTCAAGCGGAAGGCTTTCCTAGCCTGAAAAATACCGTTGTGGCAGCAGGAGGAAAATAATGTCTACGATTACAAAACACGCAAAAATCCTTTTTAAAGGCACTGAATATTCCGTCACCGTCGGTGATAACGAAGCCATTACGTTACCTAACGGGGACGTGATTGCGGGTGATTCTCCTGATGTTGAATGGTTACCTCCTGCGCAAGGAACCTTGTTTGCCCTAGGCCTTAACTATGCCGACCACGCTGCCGAATTAGAATTTAAGCCACCTGAAGAGCCTTTAATTTTCTTAAAAGCAGAAAGCAGTTTAACGGGTCATCGCCAAGTTTCTGTTCGCCCTGATAATGTGGAATATATGCATTATGAGTCTGAATTAGTGGTGGTGATTGGTAAAACAGCTCACAAGGTTTCAAGAGAAGATGCCATGGACTATGTCGCAGGTTACACCGTGTGTAATGACTATGCGATCCGTGACTATTTAGAGAACTATTATCGCCCAAATTTACGTGTTAAGAGTCGTGATACTTTAACGCCGATTGGCCCTTGGATTGTCGATAAAGATGCCATTAAAGATCCGCATAATTTGGCTTTGTACACCTATGTTAATGGTGAATTACGCCAAAAAGGCACCACTGCCGATCTAATTTTCGATATTCCTTTTTTAATTGCTTACCTCAGTGACTTTATGACATTGCAACCGGGAGACATGATTGCTACGGGGACACCAAAAGGGCTGTCTGACGTGGTACCGGGCGACGAAGTCATTGTTGAAGTTGAAGGCGTTGGCCGACTGGTCAACACCATTATCAGCGAAAAAGACTATGAGGAACGAGTATAATGACTAAGATTAATCATTGGATCAACGGTAAAAACGTTGCCAGCAAAGACTATTTCGAAACCACCAACCCTGCAACGGGTGAAGTATTAGCAGAAGTCGCCGCGGGTGGACAAGATGAAATCAACCAAGCCGTTGCCGCAGCGAAAGACGCTTTTCCAAAGTGGGCCAATACCCCAATGAAAGAGCGCGCTCGCTTAATGCGTCGCCTTGGTGAATTGATCGACGAAAACGTCCCGCAAATCGCGGAAATGGAAACCAAAGATACCGGTTTACCTATTCACCAAACTAAAAACGTGTTGATCCCACGTGCTTCACATAACTTTGAATTTTTTGCTGAAATTTGCCAGCAAATGAACGGCCGTACATACCCTGTTGATGACAAGATGATGAACTACACCTTGGTTCAACCTGTGGGTGTCTGTGCGCTAATTTCCCCATGGAACGTGCCATTTATGACCGCCACATGGAAAACCGCCCCTTGTTTAGCACTGGGTAATACTGCGGTTCTGAAAATGTCTGAATTATCACCATTATCGGCAAATCGCCTCGGTGAACTGGCACTAGAAGCCGGTATTCCAGCAGGTGTTCTGAACGTAGTTCAAGGTTACGGTAGCACTGCGGGTGATGCGTTAGTTAAGCATCATGATGTCCGTGCGGTTTCCTTTACCGGCGGTACGGCTACTGGCCGCACCATTATGCAAAATGCAGGCTTGAAAAAGTATTCTATGGAATTAGGTGGTAAATCACCTGTGTTGGTGTTTGAAGATGCCGATATTGAGCGTGCACTAGACGCAGCTCTGTTTACTATTTTCTCCATTAATGGTGAACGCTGTACAGCTGGCTCACGTATTTTCATTCAAGAAAGCATCTACCCTGAGTTTGTTAAACGCTTTGCTGAGCGGGCAAATCGCCTGATCGTCGGTGACCCGAACGATCCCAAAACCCAAGTGGGTGCATTGATCAGCCAGCAGCACTGGAACAAAGTTTCGGGTTATATTCGCTTAGGTATGGAAGAAGGCGCAACCTTGTTAGCGGGTGGTCCAGACAAACCGACTGATCTACCTGATCACCTCAAAGGCGGTAATTTCTTGCGTCCTACCGTATTGGCTGATGTCGATAACCGCATGCGTGTCGCCCAAGAAGAGATCTTTGGGCCTGTTGCTTGTTTAATTCCGTTTAAGTCTGAAGAAGACGGTTTACGCATGGCAAATGATATTGAGTACGGTCTTGCTTCGTATATTTGGACACAAGATGTCAGCAAGATTTTACGTTTGTCACGCAGTATCGAAGCAGGCATGGTGTTTGTTAATACACAAAACGTACGTGACCTGCGCCAGCCTTTTGGTGGTGTAAAAGCTTCGGGTGTAGGCCGTGAAGGTGGCGAGTATAGCTTCGAAGTCTTCGCGGAAATGAAGAACGTCTGTATCTCCTACGGAGACCACAACATCCCTCGCTGGGGTGTGTAATAAAAAGCAAAATTATTCCGTAGCAAGCTACACCATTCTTTATTCTAAGTAATTTTGAATCAATGATAATTAATTTGGCTACTTATCCTAAATAATTCGTGTTGTAGCTAGGCGGCAAGTGAAGTTATCCCTAGGAGCATACTGAAGTATGTGACTAGGGTAACTTTATGAAGCCAACAACGCTACGGCGCGAAGTATGACGGATAAGCGAAGGAGGAAGGAAATGGGTAAGTTGGCACTCGCAGCAAAAATAACACACGTCCCATCCATGTACCTATCAGAACTACCAGGTAAAAACTTTGGATGTCGCCAAGCCGCTATCGATGGGCACAAAGAAATCAGTCGCCGCTGCCGTGAGTTGGGCGTTGATACTATTATTGTTTTTGATACACACTGGTTAGTTAACAGCGCCTATCATATTAACTGTGCTGACCACTTCAAAGGTATTTATACCAGTAATGAGCTTCCACATTTTATTCGTGATATGGAATATGAATATGATGGGAACTCCGTATTGGGCCAAATGATCGGTGAGGAAGCACGTAAATTAGGCGTTCGTGCTCAAGCACATGAAATTCCAAGCTTAACCCTCGAATACGCCACATTAGTCCCTATGCGCTATATGAATAGTGACCGACACTTTAAAGTCATCTCGATTTCAGCCTTCTGTACTTCACACAGTTTTGAAGACAGCCGTAAGTTAGGCGAAGCCGTCCTGACTGCGATTGAAAAATACGATGGAACTGTGGCGGTACTAGCAAGTGGTTCATTATCTCACCGCTTTATTGATGACCAACGTGCTGAAGATGGCATGAACAGCTACACACGTGAATTTGATGAGCAAATGGATAAACGCGTCGTCAAACTTTGGCGTGAAGGACGTTTTGAAGAATTCTGCAAAATGTTACCTGAATATGCCGACTACTGCTATGGCGAAGGCCATATGCACGACACCGTGATGCTATTAGGTATGCTGGGTTGGGATAAATACGCCGAAAAAGTGGAAATTTTAACTGACTTGTTCGCAAGCTCTGGAACAGGGCAATTAAACGCGGTATTCCCTCTGCCTAGTTATATTACTGACAAACAAGCCACCACTGCGTAAGGAGTTGTTATGCCTCATTTTTATGCAGAATGTACAGAAAACATTCGTGATGACGCTCAGCTACCTGAGCTCTTCGCCAAAGTGAATGAAGCCCTTGCGGGAACAGGTATCTTCCCATTAGGTGGCATTCGTAGTCGTGCTATTTGGCTAGATACTTGGCAAATGGCCGATGGCAAGCACGATTATGCTTTTGTCCATATGACGTTGAAGATAGGTGCTGGGCGTTCTCTTGAAGATAGGCAAAAAACGGGGGAAATGATTTTTGAGCTGATCAAAAAACATTTTGCCGATTTGATGGCAAAACGCTACCTCGCATTATCTTTTACCATGGAAGAGCTTGATCCAGTTTTAAATTATAAGCAAAACAATGTTCATGCCTTATTTAAGGGTTAACAGTTTAAAGGTTAATGGTTTAAATCTTTATTTATCGTTTTATTTAGAGGGCAAGATGGTTAAAAATTTCGATAAACACATACCGCACTATTTGATCCCATTACTAGGGTCATTAGTGGCATTCGGTCCATTGTCTATCGATATGTACCTTCCTGCCCTCCCTCAAATGGGTATTGCGTTACACGCCACTCAAGGGCAAATGCAGTACACTCTTGGCGCCTTTTTTGCCGGATTCTGCATTGGAATGCTGTTTTATGGCCCACTAAGTGACCTTCTAGGTCGTCGGAAAATGTTGTTAAGTGGCCTTGCCATTTTTACTGTCGCCAGTTTGTTGTGCGCCCAAGCCACCAATGCAAATACTTTGATTGTATTCCGAGCGCTGCAAGCTTTTGGCAGTGGAGCGGCCATTGTGATGGCAAGAGCTATCGCTAGGGATGTTTACCCTGCTCATGAGTTACCTAAAGTACTGTCATTAATGACACTTGTGACCATGATAGCGCCATTACTGGCACCGCTATTGGGTGGTTTTTTACTCGTTCATTTTCAGTGGCAAGTGATTTTCTATTTGCTGGCAGTGATTGGCTTGGCTTCGGTGTGTGCAATTTTTTTCTTACTCCCTGAAACGTTAACCCACCAGCGCGGTTCTGAAAATATACTTTGTGTCGCTTTCAAGAATTATGCACAGGTGCTCACAGACCGAGAAGCACTGAGTATTATTGGCACCATGGCTTTCTCCTTTGCCGGTATGTTTGCCTTTATCAGTGGTTCACCGTTTGTGTACATCAATTATTTCGGTGTTTCTGAACAACATTATGGTTTGCTGTTCGGCTGTAACATCTTGGGGATGATTGTCATGCTGTTGTTGAACGTTAAACTACTAAAAACCTATAGTTTAACGCGCATACTGACTATGCAAAGTGGGTTTCAATTAGCGTTTGGTCTGCTGTTACTCATATTTTACCAACAAAGTTTGCCCATAATTGTTATTCTAGTCGTACTGTTCTTATCGATGGTCAATGCTATCGGCACGAACAGTTTGTCACTATTACTGCAACATCGCGGGAAAATTGCAGGAAGTGCCAGTGCACTTGCCATTTCTATTCAGTTTGCCTTAGCGGCTGTCGCCAGCGTTGCAGTTTCTGTATTACAAGATGAATCCCCATTCGCTATGGCACTTGTTATGGCGCTTTGTGCCGGGTTAAGTTTTGCTAGCCAACAGCTATCAGCTAAAAATATCCGCCCACAAGTCCAATCAGTGTCTTCGGAGAACAACGAAAAATGAGCATAAATACCAATTCTACATTATTTCGCCAACAAGCTTATATCAACGGCCAATGGGTTGATGCCCAAAATAAAAGTGTATTTGAGGTCACTAACCCAGCAAACAACGAGGTTATCGCTAACGTCAGCAATGTCGGTGCTTTAGAAACTCAACAAGCTATCGAAGCCGCAGAAAAAGCCCTGCCGGCATGGCGTGCTAAAACCGCCAAAGAGCGCAGCCAAATTTTAAACAAATGGTTCCGTTTAATGATGGATAACCAAAAGGAATTGGCCGAATTACTCAGTGCTGAGCAAGGCAAGTCGATCACTGAATCGATGGGAGAAATTGCCTACGGTGCCAGCTTTATTGAGTGGTTTGCTGAAGAAGGTAAACGAGTGTATGGGGAAACCATTCCATCACCTCTGCCAGGACGTCGTCTGGTGACGATAAAACAACCCGTGGGTGTGGTCGCAGCTATCACGCCATGGAACTTCCCAAATGCCATGATCACCCGCAAAGTCGGCCCTGCACTCGCAGCAGGCTGTACGATGGTATTAAAACCTGCGGCAGAAACGCCATTATCAGCATTAGCATTGGCAGCGTTAGGGGAAGAAGCTGGCATTCCTGCTGGCGTGTTTAACATTGTTCCAGGTACTGATGCTAAAGCTATTGGTGGCGTTATGACTTCCAGCCCAATTGTTCGCAAACTCACATTCACGGGTTCAACGCGAGTCGGTAAGTTGCTGATGGAACAGTGTGCCAATACGGTGAAAAAGATGTCTCTGGAACTCGGTGGTAACGCGCCATTTATCGTGTTTGATGATGCTGATTTAGATGCAGCAGTACAAGGTGCATTAGCGGCTAAATTCCGTAATAGCGGGCAAACTTGTGTGTGTGCTAACCGTATTTTAGTCCAAGAAGGGGTTTACGATGAATTTGCAGCTCGTTTGGCAAAAGCGGTGAATGAACTGAAAATCGGCCCTGCCACACAAGTAGACTCCCAACAAGGTCCTCTGATTAACCAAGCCGCGGTCGATAAAGTCACTGAACATATTGCGGATGCCGTTTCCCACGGTGCAAAAGTCATCGCTGGCGGTAAATCGGCAAAATTAGGTGGCTTGTTCTTTGAACCAACTGTAATTACTGGCGTCACTGAATCTATGAAAGTCGCCAAAGAGGAAACTTTCGGCCCACTCGCCCCTTTATTTAAGTTCCGCGATGAACAAGAAGCTATTGCTCTGGCAAATGATACTGAATTTGGCTTGGCATCTTATTTCTATTCAAAAGATATCGGGCGTATCTACCGTGTTGCAGAGGCATTAGAAAGCGGCATGGTGGGTATTAATGAAGGCATTATTTCAAACGAAGTAGCCCCATTTGGTGGTATTAAGCAATCGGGTCTGGGGCGTGAAGGTTCACGCTACGGAATTGAAGATTATTTGGAAGTGAAATACCTCTGCTTTGGTGGTCTTTCCAATTAGAAAGACACATTAGCTGGCGGTCTTCGCTTTTAAAATCTTAGCTCTAAATAATTCGAGTTAGAACAAGGCAGTAAATGAGACTAATCCCTTAGGAGCATACCCGTGTGACTAGGGGATAGGCGCAAGTCTATCGTGAAGCTAACGCAGTTATAGCTCGAAGTATGGCCTGAACAAATGATTTTAGAGCCTCTTTGTTAGCTCTAAATAATTCGAGTTAGAACAAGGCGGCAAATGAGACTAATCCCTAGGAGCATACAGAAGTATGTGACTAGGGTTAGCGAATGAAGCTAACGCAGTTATAGCTCGAAGTATGACGAGCTGAGGTGCAAAAGGAAAATAAGATGTTACAAAAAGATGTCATATCGCAAATCGCACAGCGCCTAAATCAGGCTGAAAAATCACGTGAGCAAATTCGTCAGATCTCACTCGATCACCCAGAAATGACGATCGACGATGCTTATGCTATTCAAAAAGAGTGGGTTGGCGTGAAAATTGCTGAAGGACGCGTGTTAAAAGGCCATAAAATTGGGCTGACGTCTAAAGCAATGCAAGCCAGTTCACAGATTGATGAACCTGATTACGGCGCGCTTCTTGACGATATGTTTTTTGATGACGGCTGTGATATTCCAACAGACCGCTTTATCGTGCCACGCATTGAAGTTGAATTAGCTTTCGTACTCGCAAAGCCATTACGCGGGCCAAACTGCACCATCTTTGATGTGTATAACGCAACTGATTATGTGATCCCAGCACTTGAGCTAATTGATGCACGTTGCCACAACGTTGACCCTGAAACCAATCGCCCACGCAAAGTGTTCGATACCATTTCAGATAACGCAGCAAATGGCGCAGTAATTTTAGGTGGCAGACCAATCAAGCCACGCGATTTGGATATGCGCTGGATCAGCGCCCTGCTCTATCGCAATGGTGTCATTGAAGAATCTGGCGTAGCAGCGGCTGTACTCAACCACCCAGCGAATGGTGTGGCATGGCTAGCGAACAAATTAGCACCGCATAATGTACAACTTGAGCCGGGCCAAATTATTTTAGGTGGTTCATTTACACGCCCTGTCCCTGCTCGTAAAGGCGATGTATTCCATGTTGACTACGGCAATATGGGTTCCATTAGCTGCCGATTTGTATAAGGAATCCCCATGGATCTGTTAGAAAATAAATTCAAGAAAGCCTTAAAAAGTGGCCAACCGCAAATTGGTTTATGGCTTGGCTTGTGCAGCCCATATAGTGCTGAATTACTTGCCGGTGCAGGCTTCGACTGGTTATTAATTGATGGTGAACATGCACCAAATAATGTGCAAACGACCTTATCTCAGTTACAAGCTATTGCCCCTTATCCGTCACAACCCGTCGTTCGTCCGCCATGGAATGATCCAGTTATCATTAAGCAATTGCTAGATATTGGCGCACAAACGTTGTTGCTGCCAATGGTGCAAAATGCAGAGCAAGCCAAGCAAGCGGTACGCGCAACGCGTTATCCACCCGCAGGGATCCGTGGTGTCGGCAGTGCTTTAGCTCGCGCTTCTCGCTGGAACCGAGTACCTAATTATTTAACTCGTGCCAATGATGAAATGTGCGTGATAGTACAGGTTGAAACCCGTGAAGCCATGAATAATCTTCCTGAGATCTTAAAAGTTGAAGGTGTCGATGCCGTGTTTATTGGCCCTGCGGATCTTAGTGCAGATATGGGCTTTTCAGGCAACCCTAACCACCCAGAAGTCAAAGCCGCGATAGAAAAAGCGATTGTCCAAATTCGTGAGGCTGGCTTGGCACCAGGTATTTTAATGGCAGCCCCAGATGTTGCCGAACATTATCTTAAACTCGGCGCACTATTTGTTGCCGTCGGGGTCGATACCACGCTACTGGCACGTACCGCAGAAGCACTAGCAGCAAAGTTTGGTAAAACAGTTTCAGAGGTGACCTCGAGTGCACCCAGTGTTTATTAATAAAGCTATCTCTAAATAAGTTAATTTTAACCCTACAGACAAATAACTTAATTAGATAAATAAAAAATCAATATCGCAATATAGGGCAGACAGCACCATGACTGCCTACTAGTCCCTTGTACCTATAATAATCTGCAAAAGAAAGAATTGAGGGCCCTACAATATGAGTAATCAACAACTTGCAAGCACTAACCCTGCTGAACAACATAAAAATTTAACCGAACCGCAGCAGCGGGTGATTAATAAACTATTTAAACGTCTCATTGTATTTTTATTTGTGCTGTTTGTTTTTTCTTTCTTAGACCGTATTAATATCGGCTTTGCAGGTCTAACTATGGGGAAAGATATCGGCCTAACTTCCACCATGTTTGGCTTAGCAGCCACCTTGTTCTATGCCACTTATGTGATTTTTGGTATTCCAAGTAACATCATGTTAGGGATTGTTGGGGCTCGCCGCTGGATAGCCACCATCATGGTACTTTGGGGTATCGCTTCTACAGCCACCATGTTTGCCACAGGGCCAACCAGTTTATACGTCCTACGGATGTTAGTGGGTATCGCTGAAGCTGGCTTCTTACCGGGGATTTTAGTTTATTTAACTTACTGGTTCCCTGCCTATTTCCGTGCTCGTGCTAATGCCTTATTTATGATTGCGATGCCAGTCACCATGGCATTCGGTTCACTAGCTTCTGGTTATATTTTAGGCATGGATGGCATTTTAAACCTAAAAGGCTGGCAGTGGCTGTTCCTGCTAGAAGGTTTCCCATCCGTGATCCTCGGTGTGTTGGTTTGGTTCTATTTGGATGATTCACCAAAGAAAGCCAAATGGCTGACCCAAGAAGATAAAGACACATTGCAAGAAATGATGGACCAGGACCAACTAGAGCTTGTGCAACCTCATGGTTCAAAAAGCCATACAGCAATGCAAAATAAAAGTTTATGGAAAGAAATCTTCACTCCAGTCATTCTGATGTATACCGTGGCCTACTTCTGTTTAACCAATACATTAAGTGCCATCAATATTTGGACGCCACAGATTATGCAAAGCTTCAATCAAGGCAGTAGTAATGCCATGATTGGGCTGTTAACTGCCATCCCACAGTTTTGTACTATCCTTGGGATGATCTATTGGAGCCGCCGCTCTGACCGGTTACAAGAACGGAAAATGCACACCGCCTTACCGTACTTATTTGCGGCAGCGGGATGGGTGCTCGCGGCGATGACTAGCCATCCAGTAATCCAATTAATTGGTATCATCATGGCATCAACAGGTTCATTTACTGCGATGGCTGTGTTCTGGACAACGCCAGACCAATCAATCAGTCTACGTGCTCGTGCTATCGGTATTGCTGTTATCAACGCAACAGGTAATATAGGTTCTGCCGTCAGTCCACTGTTAATTGGTTGGCTAAAAGACCAAACCGGTAGCTTTAACTCAGGCCTGTATTTTGTGGCTGGTCTGCTGGTGGTCGGCGCGCTGTTAGTCATTGCTATCCCAATGAAAAACTCAAGACCAAGAGCAACACCTTAATGTTTTGATGTTTTGATGTTTTGATGTTTTGATGTTTTGATGTTTTGATGTTTTGATGTTTTGATGTTTTGATGTTTTGATGTTTTGATGTTTTGATGTTTTGATGTTTTGATGTTTTAAATGTTTTAATAACTTACGCTGCAAATAATTATTAAAGGGTGTTACCCAAAATAACTTGCTTGCAGCTAGGCGGCAAGCAAGTTAATCCCTAGGAGCATACTGAAGTATGTGACTAGGGTTGGCTTGTGAGGCCAACAACGCTGCGAGCCGAAGAATGAAGGGTAACTCAACTTTAATTACCAATATAGACATCAGTACAGACTACGACGAAACCCAAGGCACCGACGATGTCCACTACCAAACCTTTGGCAACATGGCCGCCTTCTTTGGTCGCGACATGCAAGCTCATCGCCATGATGGTTTCTTTCAGTTGCACTATTTGGTTACCGGCCATATTACTTTGCAGCTCGATGAGTCACGCTATTCTGTTCAAGCCCCGTTATTTATTCTTACGCCCCCTTCGGTTGCACATGCATTTTTCACTCAAGAAGACACTGACGGCCACGTACTCACCGTACGGCAAGACCTGATCACCCCGCTTCTTGGCTCACTGTACCCTGCCAATCCAGATTTGGTCGATATTCCTGCTATTTGTTTATCTGTTGCCGATAAGCCTGATGATATCGATACCTTTAACCATTACTGGGCATTAATGGCTCGTGAATCGGCTAATAACCATACAGGCAAAGACCAAGTTCTTGCCTCTTTAGCCCAAGCGCTATTTACCTTTCTACTGCGCTCTATTCCACTTGATGAGCACCCAACAACAGGGGTTAGAGGCGAACACCGCCTATTCCAGCGGTTTAATCAGCTTATTGACTTACACTATCATGAACACCTCGCAGTGCCTGAATATGCCAAAAAACTTGATGTCACAGAGTCACGCCTTAAAGATATGTGCCGGCGGTTCGCTAACCGGCCACCGAAAAGGTTAATTTTTGACAGAATATTGCGAGAAGCCAAGCGGATGTTACTGTTTTCCGATAGCCCTGTTTCAGAGATTGCCTACCAGCTCGGTTTCAAAGACCCTGCCTATTTTGCTCGTTTTTTTAACCGATTAGTCGGATGCTCTCCTAGCCTATGGCGGGAACAAAACCTTCATTAAAAAGGAGCCTTAGTGATTTTATTCTTATTTCTGAGAAAAAATCATCAATAGCTCCTTAGCTGTATCTCAAATCCTCTTCAAGTTTATATCGATAAACTGTTACGCCCTCAAATCACGTTACATTTTAAAAACATTTTTGATATTTTATAAATTTCGTTTTAACTTTGTAAAAATACCAATAATGCTTAACCAAAAGTGAATGCAGAGATCAAAAAAAGAACAATTACAAAAAATAATATAATTAACATTAATATAGAAATAATTTTATTATTGAATAATAATCAATATGTTACAAATAAAATTAAGCATTACATTAATATCAAAACATCGAAGTGATCACATTTCTTTCACAAAGAACAATTTTCAACGAAAAGTACCAGCGAACCTTTAGAAAATCTCTTTAAAACCCCCTCGAAAAACGATTCAATTAAGAAACACAAAATAAACATAAAATTAACATATTCGCTTGCAACCTTTATACCCTATCAATGCAAGCCCTCATTGTGAGATAACGAGGTAGACATGAAACCAGAAGATTTTCGTTCAGATGCTAAACGCCCTTTTAATAGCCAAGAATACTTAAAAAGCCTACAAGATGGCCGTGAAATCTATATTTATGGCGAGCGTGTGAAAGATGTCACTACTCATCCAGCTTTTCGTAACTCTGCAGCTTCAATAGGACAGTTATATGATGCGCTTCATGATAAAACGACTCATGACCAACTTTGTTGGAACACCGACACAGGTAACGGTGGATACACTCACAAATTCTTCCGTTTCGCAACCAGCCCAGAAGAATTACGCCAACAACGTGATGCCATCGCAGATTGGTCACGCCAGAGCTACGGATGGATGGGACGCACTCCAGACTATAAGGCGGCATTCGCCAGCTGTTTAGGTGCGAACCCTGAATATTATGGCCAATTTGCAGATAACGCGCGCAATTGGTACAAACGCATTCAAGAAAGCGGTCTGTACTTTAACCATGCGATCGTTAACCCACCGATTGATCGTCATAAGCCCGCTGATGAAGTGAAAGATGTTTATATCAAACTCGAAAAAGAGACAGATGCAGGGATTATCGTCAGTGGTGCGAAAGTCGTTGCGACCAACTCCGCATTAACACACTATAACTTTATCGGTTTTGGCTCTGCACAAGTAATGGGAAATAACCCTGATTTTGCCCTGATGTTTGTTGCCCCAATGGACGCAGACGGTGTGAAATTAATCTCACGTGCATCTTATGAATTAGTGGCTGGCGCAACAGGCGCACCATTTGATTACCCGCTTTCAAGCCGTTTCGATGAAAATGATGCCATCTTGGTGATGGATCACGTGTTAATTCCATGGGAAAACGTCCTGATCTACCGTGACTTTGACCGTGCACGTAATTGGGCTGTTCAAGGTGGATTCGCACGTTTATTCCCATTACAAGCTTGTGTCCGCTTAGCGGTTAAATTAGACTTCATTACCGGATTGTTACAAAAAAGTTTAGAATGTACAGGTGTTATTGATTTCCGTGGTGTACAAGCAGATTTAGGTGAAGTGGTTGCGTGGCGTAACCTGTTCTGGTCCTTGACTGACGCAATGACTTCTGAAGCCAAAGCCTGGGAAGGCGGTGCATTCTTACCGGATACCCAAGCTATCCAAACTTATCGAGTTATGGCACCAATGGCTTACACCAAAATCAAGAATATCATTGAAAGTAACGTAACAAGTGGTTTGATTTATCTGCCATCAAGCGTTCGTGATATGAATAATCCTGAAATTGATAAGTATTTAGCGAAATATGTTCGCGGTTCGAACGGAATGGATCACGTTGAACGCATCAAGATCCTTAAGTTAATGTGGGATGCTATTGGTAGTGAATTTGGTGGGCGCCATGAATTGTATGAAATTAACTACGCAGGAAGCCAAGACGAAATTCGTCTGCAATGTCTGCGTCATGCACAAGGTTCTGGCAATATGAAAGCCATGACAGATATGGTTGATCGCTGCTTATCAGATTACGATCAACATGGATGGAAACGTCCACACCTGCATAACAACAATGATATTAATCAGTTAGATTCGCTGCTGAAATAGTCGGCAGCAGGAGGTCAAAATGTCTTTAGAAAATGAACATCGCCTGCGTTTCAGAGATGCGATGGCAAGTCTTGGTGCAGCAGTCAATATCGTCACCACGGATGGGACTGAGGGTCGCTGTGGAATTACAGCTACCGCAGTCTGTTCAGTTACAGATACGCCACCCACTTTGATGGTCTGTGTCAACCGCAACAGTGCAATGAATGCGGTTTTTCAAAAGAATGGCCGCCTGTGCGTGAACGTGCTGAGCCATGACCAAGAAGAGTTAGCGTGCCATTTTGCTGGGATGAAAGGTTCCACAATGGAAGAGCGTTTTAGCTGGAATGTGTGGGAAAAAGGCCTCTTACAACAACCTCAATTAAAAGGTTCTCTTGCTAATTTAGAAGGTGAAATTACACAAGTGCAAGATATTGGTACGCACTCTGTCTACATGGTTGAAATGAAACAAATCATTGTTAACGATACAGGGCATGGTCTCGTTTACTTTAAACGTAAATTCCACCCTGTAATGCACCAAATCCTTGAACCAACCGCATAATTGGTAAAGTATTTATATTAAATAGCCTCTTATACTTGAGGCTATTTTTTTATATCTCATCGTTTAGTCAAAATAATAGCTAGCAACAGACTTACTCCCCATAAAATGTTTCAGTCTGAAATTTTTTATACATATAAATTATTAGTTATTTTGTATAATTTTTAAAGGATAGTGTTTTTCTGGAAAAACAAATACTCCTTTAGCCTCCCACCTTTAAACATAACATGCGTAAACAAAAAACCAACCACCTGATTTTTAAGGGTTTTTAAAATTACACTAAATATGATTAATTGACATAACATAAATAACAGGTATAAACTCAAATAATATAAATATTTTTCCTATAAATACAATCAATCTAAAAATGAACTATTTGATTAATAATCATATTAATTATGACAGTCATCAGGGGCTGTTATATACCGACAATGTTGATAATGCATTAAAATTAACAACTACTTTAAATCGCTTGTTATTAGTCTTAGTGCAAAACAACCATGATATCGTTGACCGAGAAACCATATTACGCAGGGTTTGGGAGGAACATAACCAAGTCGTCTCTGATAATAACCTGAATAGTAGTGTGTCTGTACTACGACGCCATTTATCTTCCTTTTCTGATGAAGAAATTATCACAACAGTACCTAAAGTTGGGATTAAGTTTTCTGCTGACCTGAAAATTGAGAATGAGCGTGAGGAAATAAAGGATAATCATGACAAAGAATTGCTCACTACTGAGGTTGAACTAGGTTCTTCATCAAAAGCACCCGAAGGGACTCCCCCCCAAGCAAACGAAAATAAAAAAAACTACATGCTGAATAACCGGTATGTTGAAATCTCACTTATTGGACTCATTATTTTTTGCTTATTATACCTATTTAAAAGTTATTTCTTTGCAAGCCGAACAGAATATCCTGAAGTTGGTCGTATCGATCAATGCAGTATCCGCTACATTAATAGTTACCATAAACCCGATACAACAACCATCAGCTTTGCGACAATTCAAAATGAACTAACAAAATTAAACCTTGATTGTAAAAAGCCAGCAACTGTTTTTTATTATAACGTTGGTATCGTTGCGAATGATAAAAATTTATATGACAATTTCCTATTTTTGTCGTATTGCCCAACAATACCGAAAGAGAGAGCAACTGTGAGCTGTGAGAATTTTTATGTCAAATAAAGTATCAGCAAGAATGCTTTTTTTGTTTATTACATCTATAACTCTAGTTTTTACTAGCTTATATGTTCATCACATAATTAATACTCCTGTTATTCCAAATTGTCAGACAACCTTAAAAATAAATATCTCTGACCATCGTTCTACCTTAAAAGGATTTTACCTACTAAGTGTTATTCCTAATGAAAACAAACCTGACCAACACACATTCATCATGAATGGAAACATTAATGAAAATGGTAATAACTATACTATTTCACGAAAATTTCTGATGAAACATGAATACTTAGGTGACCATTTTTTTTTACGTGTTGACAATATATTTATAGACCCAGGTGATCAGGCTCAAGGAAAAATCAATATTCGGGGAGTCCCTGAAATGAATCAACTTTATTTTTTAAAAATAAAAAAATTAACCGATACAAGTTATATTTTTGAAGAAAATTTCTCTCCACTTTTTATTTGCACTCTGTAAATTCAAAAAAAACCACAAAAAATGCATCAAATATTAATATTTTGATGCATTTTTTTTATTTCTAAACATCTCCAACCTTAAAACACCTTAAAAGCACAAACATTAAACATTTCACAGCAAATTAAATCAACATAAAAACATTAATAGACATTAAAAAAAACTAAATATCAAACTATAACTTTGAATTTAATTAAAATTAAAGAATTTTATTCCACTTTACACCTGAGAAGGATAAAATTTCCTCCGTCGAAATGACCCACGCTAAAAACGATTATGTTAAGCGTTCTGTGATTAGGACATTTGAAAATCCATTGATGGATACTGAACTTTATTCCTATGCCAGTACTTATATAAAGGCTTACTAGGGATCAAATATTTACTTATTTTTAAGGATGTAAGATATGAAATTAAATAAACTTTCCATTGCTGTTTTATTCGCTACTTCTGCTATTTCAACTTCTATCTTTGCTAGTGGTAATAGCGGTGAATTACATTTCAGCGGCCAAGTTGTTAATGCTCCATGTAATATTGAATCAGAAAGTACAAAACAAGAAGTTCCATTCGGTCAACTTTCTCGTGCATCTTTAGAAGCGGGTAATGCAGCAGAGAAAGATATCGCAATTAAATTAAAAGAATGTAATTTTGATGAGTTTAGCAAAGACACTGAAGGTAAGTGGGTTGCTGTTAAAGATATTAAAATTACCTTTGGTGGTAAAAACTATGTCGGTACTGATAAAGAATTCTTAGGTACTACTGGTACAGCTTCAAATATCGGTATTCAAATCAAAGATTTCAAATTTGATGAAGCCAAATCTGTTATGAATCAAATTCGTAATAAACAAGGTGAAAACGTTTTAGAATTTACTGCATTAGCTAAACGTGTTGATGGTACAACACCCGTTACCGAAGGTGAATTTAGTTCTATTGCTGATTTTAAAATCACATACGAGTAATTTTTTTAGGGGAGAGAATTCTCTCCCCATAAAAGGCTCATTATGAAAAAAAATACTTATCTATGGATTGCCTTATTATTTAACTCGATTAACTCTAATGCGACTAGCTCTAACCTTGGACATATTCAAGATGGTCTTCGAGGTGAAACAGTAATGCAAGGTTATATCGTTGCGGCACCTTGTTCAATTGAAACTGATAGTCAATATCAATATATAAATTACGATTATATTTCTAACTATAGTATAAATAATATAGAAGATGAAAAATTAATGCGAAAACCTTTCTATATAAAATTAAATAACTGTATTAGTGAATATGACAGCAGTAATCATAAAGGTATTAAAATTCGTTTTTTTGCACCGCAAGATACGTATTCTAATGCAATAAAACTATCAGGCCCAAAGCCTGGGGTTGTCCTATATATATACGATATTAACAATAATTTATTAATGCCAAATAAGCTCTATCCTATTTCTAATAATTACGTTTATTTTGATAAAAAGAGTAAAGAGAGCTTTTTAAAATATGAAACAGAATTGGGTGCAAGTAATAACGAAATTACACCTGGCGATTACTTTACCACAATTAAATTCAACGTTACTTACGATTAGTAAATAAACTCATAATTAATTTGATGAAAAAATCATGGTTAAATTTAATATTTACTCTTACATCATTGTGACTTCTTTTGTATCTTCAATCTCTTCGTTAGCCTATGCTGTCGAATTTAATACCGATATGTTAGATACGGAAGACACTCAAAATATTGACTTTAGCCAATTTTCTCAGGCTGGATTTATTATGCCTGGTATTTATCATTTAACCCTCAAAGTCAATAATGAGAGTATGGGTAGTGCACAAGATATCACTGTGATAGCGCCACAATCCCAAAACAATAATTTATTCGATACCGTTTGTGTTCCCGTTAATATTCTTGATCGTTTAGGGCTTACTCAAGACGCAATTAAATTAATTAAATATCGTGATGAGGGTAAATGCCTTGATTTATCTCCGCTTGAAGGTGCTTCATTAAATATAGATTTATCAACATTAACGCTATCCATTTTAATTCCACAAAGCTATTTAGAATATACCGATCTCAGTTGGGTTCCTCCTTCACGTTGGGAGGAGGGGGTAAATGGGTTTTTATTAGATTACAACCTAACAGGTTCTTTAACGCGTCGAGATTCAGGTTCACGAGAATCGTACCTTTCTGCTAACGGAACAACAGGGCTTAATTTTGGTGCATGGCGTTTACGCGGTGATTACCAAGCAAACTATCGAAAATCGACAGGAAGCTTCAAGAACCAATATAGCGATGCCACATTTAGCCGATTATTTGCATATCGCTCAATAAAATCTATTGCATCTATTTTAACGTTAGGTGAGAACTACTTTTACTCTGCTATTTTTGATTCTTGGCAGTACACCGGGGTATCTCTTGAAACCGATGAAAATATGATGCCCCCTAAATTAACGGGTTATGCACCAGAAATTATTGGTATTGCTCAAACTAATGCCACTGTTATTGTCAAAAGCCATAACCGTATAGTTTTAGAAACAACCGTACCTGCTGGCCCTTTTCGTATCCAGACACTAGATAGCTCCATTCGTGGAACATTAGATGTGACTGTGCGAGAAGAAAATGGTGAAGAGCAACAATTTAGCATTACCACTGCAGCATTACCCTATTTAACGAGACCAGGGCAAATCCGCTATAAATTTGCAGCGGGTAAACCACGTTTTAATGGCCGCCAGCTCGAAGGTGATTTAACTGCGTCGGGAGAACTCTCTTACGGGTTAAATAACCTTTGGTCTATCTATGGGGGATCCGTTTTATCAAAAAATTATCAGGCATTTTCAGCTGGCTTTGGCCGTGACCTGTTTTCATTCGGTAGCCTTTCGTTCGATGCGACTCAGTCACATGCTCAATTGCTTGATAAAACATTAACTGGCCGAAGTTATCGACTTAGTTATTCAAAATCATTTGATGAAGCCAGAACTGACATTACATTCGCAGGGTATCGTTTCTCTGATGAAACCTATCGCTCTTTGCAACAAACGTTGGATGAACGACGTACTGGTAATGAAAGCCAAGCTCAAAAAGAAAGCTATCAAGTTAATATTAATAAATATTTTGATGATTTCTCATTGGGTGGAAACTATCAATATAATACTTATTGGAATAGTGAAACAGAAGAACAATACAGCTTATACCTAAGTACTCTTTTAAATTGGGCGGCTATTGGGCTAAAAAATATTAACCTGACAGCGTCTGCAACTCGTTCAAAAAGAGCAGGATATCAAGATGATGCGATCAGCTTATATTTCACTATTCCTTTAAGTCAAGGAAGTAGCGTCAGCTTTTCTGAAGGTTATACCCGCAACCAAAATGGCCAACACAGCTCAACACATAATATCGGCTATAGCGGATATAGTGAGCAGCGCAATTATAACTTAAATGTCGGTTATCAAACAGGAAGCCATCAGGATGACCAAACCAGCTTTAGTGGTTATTTAAACCAAAATCTTCCTTATGCCTCCATTTCAGGAAACGCAAGTTATGTCCCGAACGAATATCACAGTGTTGGGGGATCAATTAATGGTGGAATTACCTTAATTAAAGAAGGCATTGCCATGCACCAAGCCGCTTATGGCGGTACTCGACTCGTTGTAGAAACACCTGGAGCAGCTAACGTTCCTCTGAGTGGTGGCGTTTATCAAACTAATCACTTTGGACTCGCTGTATTGCCAAATGTGAGTAGTTATCGGAAAACCAGTGCATCTATTAATACCAGTAAATTACCAAAGGATGTTGAAGCATTAGAGACTGTCACCGATGCAACTTTGACTCGTGGAGCAATCGGATATCGTCGCCTCAACGTTATTCAAGGTGAAAAAACGTTCGCTCGCTTAAAGCTGGCTGATGACACTTATCCACCTTTTGGCACTAGCGTGCGTAATAGCAACAATATTGAACTCGGAATTGTTGGTGAACAAGGTATTACGTGGATTGTTGGTATCCAACCTAAAGACTTACTCAATCTCTATTGGGGAAATAAACACCAGTGTAGCGCCCATGTGCCTGATGTGATTAATCCTCAGGAGATTTACCCAACTATTATTTGCCGTTAATAAGAGAACTAAGATGAAATTGAATTCCCCTTTTTTATTACTTACTAGCGTATTCACGCTGACTATGAGTGTAATTTCAGTTACGAATGCTGCGGTTACACTTGATCGCACTCGTATAATTTTCGATGGAAATCAATCGTCTATTAATATTACGATCCGTAATGATAACCCGGAGCTACCTTATTTAGCCCAGTCGTGGTTGGAAAATGCATTAGAACAAAAATTGGAAACCGGCCCTATTATTGCCACTCCGCCGATTCAGCGCATGGAGCCCAAATCAACTAGCCTAGTTCGCCTAAGCACCGCACCTGACATTGCAAAGTTACCGCAAGACAGGGAATCCCTGTTTTATTACAACCTGCGTGAAATCCCGCCTAAATCATCAGAAGCGGGTGTGTTGCAAATTGCATTACAAAGCCGTGTAAAACTATTTTATCGCCCTGAAAACATTGTTGCACAAAGCAAAACAGATTGGACGAAACATATAACATTAACAACAACATCATCGGGCTATACGTTAAATAATCCAACACCATTTTATTTAACTGTAATTGGTTTAGGGAACAGCCAAAAACAATCTGAAGAAAGTGATTTTGACGCGGTTATGGTACCGCCAAAATCTAATCAAATGATTAAATCCTCCAAATTTTCAACACCTTACCTGACATATATCAATGATTATGGTGGAAAGCCTTCACTTGCTTTCAAATGCCAAGCTTCAAAGTGCAGTGTGACGGAATAATGAGTAAAAAATAGATAGGAGCAGAACAATGAAATTGAATTACCTAGCACTATGGGCTTTTGCTATACCTATTTTTGCTGAATCTGCTGTGCCTGTGACAACAGGTACAATATATATCAATGCGCGTATTGTTACTGCTCCTTGTCTACCTGATATCTCATTAAAATTAAATGAAAGTACTTTAATTGCAGCAACCTATAGCGTGGAAATGCATTTTTCTCATTGTAGCAAACCAATACAAAAGCAAGCTTGGGCGCCGTTTACACTGAAATTAGGCAATAACCAATACGTGCTAACACAACCACGACGCAATAACACCATTTTATTCTCTATTCCTGCTAGTAATAAGATGCAACGTGTGGAAATAAATTATGACTAGATACTCAACATTATTATTTAGCCTTTTATTCCTAACATGGAATACCAGCTTTGCCAATAGCCTAACCGTTTACTTTGAGGGTGTGCTAGTGCCTCTTGGTTGTCGGCTGAGTGATGATGATACACAAAAAAAAATATATCTTTCTGGGCTACGTTTTTCTTCAATCGAAACATTAGGACGTTCAGATATGCAGCCATTTAAGTTGGATATCATGGACTGTTCTGCAATGGCTTTGAATAAAACGATCAAAATAACGTTAAATACCCAAAATATTGAAACACATAATGGTATTAATTATTTAAAAACCACAGGTGAATCTAATGTTTTATTAGCTCTGACTGATAGTCGTGGTAAAGAACTGGAGCTTAATACAACAATTGATGTCAGCACAGTTACTGAATCAGGTAAAGGATCTGTTAATACACTTTTATTTGGTGTTTATGCTCAAAAACCCTTTAGTACTCGTTTAAAAACAGGGGGGTTTTCCTCAACTGTTACTTTTAACCTTGATTATCAATAAGGAGAATTGAAATGAAATTCATTTGTTTTTCATTCCCTTTAATTAGCTTATTAGTTTCCTTAGGTACTCAAGCGGATGTGCTAATTTCTCTTTCTGCTAAATTGGTTAGACCGCCATGTGTACTTACAGCAGAAAATGGCGAAAAAGAATTAGTCATTAATTTTCGAGAGGTGGCGCTAGACAGACTAACTGAAGAAAAACAGTCCTTTGGTATTCTCATTAAACAATGTGAACTTCGAAAAAATTTACAAGTTTACCTATCTCCTAGAGAAGGAAGTACTTTAACAATAAACAATGAAACCGTGCTTGCGACCTCTATTAATGGATTGGGTATTCGTTTTTCAGAAGAAAATAAAAGTAATGCACTCAACCTTAATAAATGGGAAAGGATTGCTCCATCCGTAAGTGGTGATACAGGGAAAGTTGTTATTCAATCACAATTAGTCACTAATCAAGCTATTGAAAATCTCACTGCAGGGCCATTTAGTGCCGCTTTATCAGTGATGGTTGATTATCTGTAATATTGGGAAGTCTTTATGAAAAATATAAAAATATATTCACCATTACTTTTGTTACTACTCTTAATTAGCTTAAATTCCTATAGTGCGACCCGCTATTCAGGAAGTGGTGGTGGTTATAAAATGAGCTTAGTATCTAACAACTCCGTTGTTTCTAACACCCCAGCAATTGGAAGTGATAACAATAAATATTTTTTAATCGCTCCAGCAAATAGCTCCGGTATTGTTATTAATGAAAGTACATCTCAGCCTTATGGCTCTGTATATTGTACTGTGAATTTCTTACAAGGTAATTATTCCGCTGGTCTTCCTTGGAGCTACGCCTACCACCGTGTCTTTGCCTATATGCCAGAGGCAGGCTTTACTATTGGTGGGCTGACCGCATATAAAATAAACAACAATACATTTTTTACTCTTTATTCTGAGAATGGAATAACCAGTGGCTGGCGAAATATTTCAGGGAGAGGATGTTCTAATGAAGAAATGGGGCCATTAGCAACATCATTTTTTACTGTTCATTTTCCTTTTACCGTTAGAGTTTATGTCAAAGATATTCCTGTTGATGGAAAAATTGTTATTCCAAACGCAATGATCGCAGGTTATACACGATTATTCCAAGACTATGGAACACCAGATATTTATGTACCTATTGATAAAGCCACCGTTAAATTAGACCTTGCTACATCAGTTATCAATTATCCGTCAAATTGCCGTTCCAATATTGATAATTTAAATATTGATCATAAAACACTGGATGCTTATGAATTTAATAGTAAAGAAACTCGTACTGTTACCTATACATGCGATAGAGTGCAGCCAGTTAAAGTAAAATTAACTTTAGACTATGCCACAGATAGCGATCCACAAAAAAGACTCCCTTTAAAATCAGGAAATAACACTATTTATTCTGAGCTTACAATTTATGATGAACAAAATAATCAAAGTGGAAAAACATTTGAAACAACAATTGATAAAGTAAAAAACATTATGATTGAAAGTAAAGTTTCTGGTTATAACGCCGAACCAGGAGACTACAAAGGTAATGCTTGGTTAATCGCCACATTTATTTAATTTAGCGGTAAGTGTACTATGATAATAATATCCCGCGCACTATTTATTGGTATCTTTATTGTTTGGCACCTTGCTAGTCTTATTTATATCGATAGCCTAGGAAGCCTAAGACAATCATTACCACAAAACATTATTAGTTGGTTATCTATTTCCTTGACAATATCTATTATTGCATTTACTGTTTTCTATCGGAAAATTAAAATAATCATTACATTACCTGCTATTTGCTACTGTTTCTCTTTAGCCATTCTAATGATGGGATTAATATCTTATCAGGGAGAAAATAATAGTATTGATTTTTGGTATTGTTCTGGTATTACTGTTGGCGTATTACTCTATATTGCAGGGTTACAAGTGAGAAAAAAATGGTTAATACAATCATTTTGTATTTACTGTTATATCACTATTAGTGTAGCTCAAGCCTTTATCACTGCATATCAATATATATTTGAAGCCGATATTTTTTATCTTGCATCTGGTATGAGGTCAAATGGATTATCACAACAAGTCAATATATTATCAGTTAACATGGCGGCTGCATGCTTATTATCTCTAATGACTCTTGTGTTATCACAATTTTCGTTGTTATCTGAGCGTTATGAAAAAATTAGGGTTGTATTACTTGGAACTTGTATTTTATTTTTCACATTAACTTTAGTTGTTCTGCAGTCTGTTATTGCTTGGCTAAGCTTTACTGTTTGTGCATTTATTTTTATTTGCCTTTTTTACAAGAAAAACCCTCTACGTGTTAGCGCTAGTTATTTTATTATTGCTGTAGCAATTTTTATTGGAATTTATCTAATAAGGCTATGCCCTCAGTATATTGCAACTGAAATTATGAACCAATTCCATTTAAAACAAATGTTGCGTTTTTCTATTACTTTATTCTTAGAGAAACCTTATGATGCATGGGAGCAGTCTTTTTTATTTGAAAACAGTTATGAAAGAACAGCAATTCCTTTTTTCAGCCCTAAAATGTATATTGTTCCTCATCCACATAATGAAATATTACTCTGGCTGATGACTGGAGGGTTCACTAATTTGATTTTTTTATCTTTATTATTAACCGGAGGTATCTATGTCGTATTTCAATCTTTTATAAAATATAAAATTAACGGAAATGGTTACCCATTGGCAATCATTCTATCAATAACCCCTATTATTATACATAATCATGTTGAATACCCTTTTTTACTTTCTGTATTACACTGGGGGATCGTCATATTATTTCTATCATTCTCAGATGCCGCTTTCGCATTAGAAGAACAATCCCTATTTTATATTAACAAGCAACTATCTTATTTATTCAGCTTTATTATATTTATTATTGGATTGGGTGTATTTATTATTGGGCTATTTCTATTTAATGGAGAGAAATCTTTTTATGCACAGGGTAGTTATCATAACGAAAGCATAGCAATTCGAGTATCGAGTTCAATTAGCTTAGAAAAAAATAACGTATAAAAAAACATAAATAAACCTAATTTTCACTCAAGTAGTGTTATATTAATCAGGACAGTATTATGAGAATATATCAAACTGAAATTTCAAACACCTATATAGGACTACAACTTCGTAAGCGCCGCTTGCAAATGGGCTGGACAGCACACACTTTAGGGAAAAAGTCGGGATTAAGCCAACAACAAATTTCCCGTTATGAACGCGGTACGCAGAATTTTACGATTCATCGACTATGTATATTTGCTAATGTACTGCAGTGTGACCTAGATTATTTTCTTGAACAGAATATCTATGAGAACCATTCCCTTGTCGATATAAATCTTTAAGCACTGTTTAAACAGTAAAATCTGATTTTGTCATAAAGCAAGATCAGATTTTCTTTATTCTAACCTCACTTTCATTCTTTTCTGATTGCATAAGCGATAAGGCTCTTATATTTTTAACTCAAATCACTGATCATGGGTTAAAAGGTACCAATATGACCATCACACTTATCGTTGTATTTGTTTTACTCTTATTGGCCATAGGTTGGGGGATCTCTATCTATAACCGCCTGGTCAATACCCGTAATCAAGTCAGCAATCAATTTGCCAATATTGATGTTATTTTAAAGCAAAGAGCAGATCAGATTCCTCAGCTAGTCACTATTACGGAAAAAGCGATTGAACATGAACAAACGTTATTTACCTCATTAAGTGATGCACGCCAACGCTATTTCAATGCCCAAAATATGAATGAAAAAATCGCAGCATCGAATGAAATGAACCGTGCACTGGGTAACCTTGTAGCCATTGCGGAAAATTACCCCACCCTCATTTCTGGTGAGCAATTCACCCAATTACAAATCGCTTTAAGTGATGTTGAAAATAAAATAGCCCAACGACGTGAAGGCTTTAACGACGCAACAACAGAGTATAATACTGCAATACAAATGTTCCCTGATAGCTTAATTGCCAATGCCTTTCGTTTTTCAGCACTGCCATTACTTGATATTTCTGAAGATGAAAAAAAATATCAAGGCGTCCAGTTTAAATAATGTAAGCCTAAAGGTATTAATGCGTGAATATGTATTTTTTACTCGGAGCCGCCATTGGTGCCTTAATTTTATTTATTGATAATAAATTCTCGGTAAATAAAAAAGTAAACTGGGGGATCATTCCTTTCGTCGGTGTTGCTTGTGGTATGTGGTACTCACTCTCACCTTCTACCCGTGATTATGTCAGTATCATTTATTATGTCGTTGTACTGGTCATCACCTTTTTTATTACTCGTAGTGTCGTCAATTCTAGCAAAGTAGCCTACCAACGTTATCAGCGCTTACAAAATGAAGGCTCATCAAAGTTTAGTGCGTTTCTTAGAGTCCTTGTGGGAATGCTGATCGCCACTTGCCTATTTGCTGGGTTCTTTATCGACATACGCGTATTTTTTATCGCATTTGTCTTAGCCTTCGTATTTAAAGCAATTGAAAATACACCAACCAAGCGCTTCTTAAAATTTCAGAAAAACCTAGCCACCTCTAAAATACGCTCAATGGCGATGGGACTTGTGGAAGTTGAAGGGAAAATCACGGCGGGCACGTCCATTAAAAGCCAGCTAGGTAATAAAACCTGCTATGGCTCCTTTTATTTTGAATATTCCATATCAAAAGATAAAGACGGTAAAAAAAGCTATACCTTACAAAGTAGTAAGTGCAACATGCACAGCTTTACCCTAACGGATGATACGGGCTCTGTTAAGGTAGAATGTGACCCTGATTATTTCGTTTACCCGGGCTTAGAGCCGCATATGGATGTTGAAAGCGGTAATCGCCGTTACACAGAGTATTTACTTGAAGCAAACCGCAGTTATTTATTAATTGGTACAGCAGACGCTAACGAAAAAGGCGAATCGGTTATTATACGTAAAGCACCTCATATGCTATTAGGCGTCTCCCCCTCGGACTATGTCGTTCGTTGGAACAAAACAGGTCCATTACGTCGAAATTTAGCTATTACCGCCATGATTGCACTTTTTCTGATTGGTGTGATTTTAGTTACGCCAATGGATTATCAAAACGGGCAGCTAAATATGCATTTCGACCAGATCGCATTATTTGATGGTAATGACTAACATGGAAAAGCTTATTTTTTTCATCATCATTGCGGTTATTAGCTATATTTTTATACGCTATCTTATTAATATTTATAATAATATTGTATTTTTAAAAAACAATTGCCATAAAGCGTTTGCTAATATTGATGTATTGCTAAAGAAGCAAATTGAATTAGTGCCGGTATTAACTCACGTTGCAGATAAAGCGATGGCACATGAAAAGCAGCTGTTTAGTGAATTGATTGCCAGCCGCCAGCGCTATTTATCCAGCAGCGCGATCGAAACCAAAGTCGATATTGCGAATCAACTGACAGCGAAAATAAAGCCACTGCTCGCGGTTGCAGAAAACTACCCAACACTAATTAGTAAAGCAGTCCTAAGGGAATTACAAACCCAAGTAAAACATATTGAAGACCAAATTGCAGACCGACGTGAATTTTTCAACCAAACCGTCACACTCTACAATACAGATATTCATGTTTTCCCCAATCTGATTTTTGCCAGATTATTTCGTTTTAAAGATATCCCCCTACTCTACTCTAAATAATTCGAGTTGCAGGTAGGCGACAAAGGAAGATAGGCCGATGAGCATACACAAGTATGTGATTCGGCTAGCTGAGTGTAGTCAACACCCTTGCAACTTGAAGTATGACGAGTATATGGCAAACAGGAGCGTTTATAATGATAAGTATCCCTTTCTCTTGGTTTGGTTTCACCGATTGGCTCATTGAGCAAGAGGCAGGGCTTATCATTATGTTTGCGACATTCGGTACACTACTTTTAACGGTTGCCGTCCTTATCATCCTCAATATATTCGGGTTAAAAAAGTACTCGCTCTACATTGCAGGTGCTTTATTTTGTTCCGTTTTCATTAGCATGATGGTCATGATCCCACTGTTACTGCTTTTTAGTATTGAAAATTCAATTAAGTTGCAACTTGTCTGGTTGGTGATCGTTGCCAGTTGCTTAATTTCATTTTTAAGCAACCGACACTATTTAGATATCTACTTCAATTCCATTGCAAAGAAAGCGAATAAAGAAGTCAAAAAACAAAATAAGAAACGTAAAAAATAGCACCGGATCTATTTATCTTAAACTCGCTCTGTTTCTAATCGCTGCATATAGCGGTAGTGCGAAAATGTCACTAACAGCGCAATAAAGGCAATTAACGCCCCTAATATAAACCCACCGGAATAGCCTACCGCTGCGGTTAAACCTACAAGCATCATTGAACTGGCTAATTCACCAATATCACGGGTACTTTGTACTGCTGTCATATCAGTACCTGCTTGCTGATAGCGCGATGCAAATTGCATCCCGGCCGTCATTATCGCGACTGATGTAATCCCCGCAGATAACGAACCAAATGTAATACACAGTGCAACTAAAGAAATAGAAACACCATTAGCCGATTGCAACAGCCATAACAATGAAGATAACAAAGCAAATAACAGACCAAATGAGAAAGCGCGCCACACACCGGTTTTACCGATTAACCACGCCCCACCACCACAGCCCAGTACTAGTGTGACTATCCCCCCTGCCATGCCCATTTTACCAATTTGCGCTAATGACCAACCCGCATCATTTAGGAATAGTTTGGCTAAACCAAAACCGGAAACAGCCGTCACCGCAGAAAGCAAAGTTAATAACAATAAACGCGGAGCACCACGACGTTTTACCGTTTTTAATAGGCTCGCTTTTTCGTTCATATCCTGTGTTATTGATGGCGTTTTTAATGGACAGACACTAATAAACAATAAACTGAGTAACGGCACGCAGGCTAAAACCCCCAAAGCAAGGTGTTGGCCTAAACTTTCACTCATGATCATCAACCCTGCGCCACCAATAAAAAAGCCCGCCATCACCCCTGCTATCTGTAACGCATTGATCTTTGATAACATTGTGCCACTGACCTGCTCCGCAGCCATACCATCTGTTGCAATATCTTGGGTAGCACTGGCAAGGGAAGCGGCAAACAACAATACAATGCAGGGTAAAGCATTCTCAACCGATAACCCGATGGTGCTTAGTGCGAACATCGTTATCGTGACAATAATTTGCATTGGAATAATCCAACTTTTACGGCGACCTAAACGATTCCCCCAATGGTTATCAACAAACGAAGCCCATAAAAATTTCACCACCCATGGCAAACCGACTAATGGCAAAAAAGCTAATGCTTTCAGTTCGCCTCCGTCATGGCGTAAAAAAGTAGGTAATGCATCCATTGCTATCCCCATCGGTATCCCTTGCGCAAGATAAAGTAACCCCAACGTCACCACTAACTGTTTATTTTGTAATAGATCTTTCATACTCACTCCGCGCACGTTTTGCTGTGCCTGACAATTTTCGACAACCGAATAAAATACATAAAAGCCCTATTCCGCCACATAACAAAACGAGATTGATACGAGAAAAAGGCAACGAACTAAACAGATAGGAGGCTATAAATGCGAATAGCAACAAAACAGCGGAGAATAAAAGGCATGCCTGCAAGCTCAACTGTGCATTTTTGCAGAGTAAACTCGCTATACAGGCTATCCCCCAGCCCATAAAAAAGTGCATTGGTAGCAAAGCAGTGAACCATGGTATTAGCGCTAATAGTGCGCATGCGGACAACAGCAATCCACCACAACTGCCCACAATGAACCTTGCCGCTAGGCTATAACTTCTTTTCCAACACCATATGGCGAGGCCGACAGAAACCAATATCAGCCCACTCACCCCTGCGATAAAATGCAGATAACTCAATGTATTACTTATTTTAGGTAACCATTGATATTGCCCATAATGCAAAGGTTGGATGGCGATAAAAGCACGTGTCCAAATACCTTGCTGTGCAGAATCCCGCACTGCAACTAACTGGCGCTTTTTACTATCAAATTGATATTGTTCAAAGTTAGAGGTAGATAACTGTCCATTACGCACACCGCCAATCACCCACGTATCACCTTGCTTGAACAAGATTTGAGGGATAAAGCTAGGGACTGTTTGCTGTAATGCGCTGATTGCCGCAGTAATCGAGCTTTCAGCCACGGGAACCGGTGTTTTCAGTGGTTTAAACTCGCCCATCAAGGTTTTCATGATAATTTGTGGATTATCCGGTGCACCCCTTTCACCAAGGGAAACCGTTCCTAGCGCCCCTAGGCCTGATAATGCTCCGGTAAACGCAAATAAAACCAGCCACGGATAACACCATAGGCCAAGCCAGCTATGTAAATCATGGAGAAACACTCTCAAGTGTGTCACACGCGGCAAGCGCACCATTGTGGATATTCTGCGGCGTTGTATCACTAGCCCTGTGATTAACAAAACGGCGAATGCAAAACCAAATAAACTGATAAAAACTCGCCCAGGAAAATCCATAAATAAGTTTTTATGTAATGTTACTAGCCACATTGTCGGGCTGTTTAAGGCAACCAATTCACCGTTAATCGCGCTATAGCTTAATTCACATCTTCCCATACCTTGGCAAAAAGTGATCTCAGGATTATGCTGCTCAGGCAGCTGGATCATGGTTGCACTTGGTTGCAACGCAAGAAGCTGTTCGAGTGGTAATAACTCACCTGAAAGTGGCACATTGTTCCACCATAACCGCAATGCATCACTACCTAAGCTCCAACACCCTGTGAATAGGATCACAAACAGAAAAACGCCAAATAGCGCCCCCGCACTGCGATGTAATTGGTCTAAACGACGAGTGAGAGGCTGTTTATGCTTCATACCCACCCCGCCATCATTAAAAAAAGCGGCAATAGCCACCAGCTATAGCTACGTACTAATAATTTTCGCCAATTTAGTGCACTGAAGTTATAAACTAATAATCCCATCGTGATGATAACGCTTAGAAATATTGCACCATATACGCGTTCGAGCGGATCTGCTGATGGATAAAAACGTGCTATCAACATTGATAGCACGATCCCACCGAACAACGTGCCAACAACTGCTAGGCAACTGACTAATTTCATTAAAAATCAGCCTTCAATGTAAACATTACATTACGTGGATCACCATAGCGGTTATTCCATTGTGGAGAGAAGAGTCCTGAGTAATAACGACGGTCGAACAAGTTATTAACATTAACCGCTGCCGTCCATGTCTCATCGATTTGGTAACCTAAGCGGGCATTAAAAATGGCATACCCACCTTGACGCAAGGTTACATTACCATTGCTAGTGCTGTAGGCGCTTTGCGCTTGCATACCACCGCCCAAGCTCCATTTGCGCTCATTCCAAGGTAGGTCATAGTTAGACCACACGCGTAGCATATGACGAGGGGTTAAAGTGTTATAAGACTCCCCTTGATGCTGACTGTCATCACGGTATTTCGTATCCGTATAGGTATAACCCACCGATACATCCCAGAAAGGTGTTAGATAGCCAATACCTTCAAGCTCAAAACCTTGGCTACGAACTTTACCACCACTAATGAAATAATTGTTAAAGCCCCCTGTTGGGTGTGCAGGGTCAATTTGTGGGTTATTTTTAATATCAATTTGGTAAATAGCACCTGATAGGTTTAATCCGCCATTGAATAGCGCGCCTTTGACACCCGTTTCAAGCGTTTGCCCTTCAACAGGCTTGAGCATTTTTCCGCTCCACGTTTTTCCTGTTTGTGGCTGATAGACTGTTGAATAGCTGCTATACCATGACCATTGCGGCGTAAAATCCCAAATCACACCACCGTAGGGAGTAAGGCGGCCATTTTCGGTGAAGTTTGCTGTTGGTGTTTTGACATCCCACCAGCTATCACGCACCCCCGCAATAACAGTAACAGGTTCGATCACTTTGATACGTCCCATCCCGTATAGACCCTTTTGCGTCGTTTTGGTTGGCCCTGCGGAACTATAAACGCCAACATTAGGTTTTGGTACACTGTGAGGGTCCCAACGATACACGTTCACTGGCACATTTAAGGCGGGGTCTAAATCTGCGCTATATTGCTTTTCACTGGCATGTGAGTAACTTGCACCGACAACTACATCATGGGTTAACCCCCATGCGTCTACCTTACCGTTTAAACTGGTATCTAAGCTGGTTTGTTCGTTACGGAATTTATACGCTCCCCCCATTAACATTGCACCATCACCGGTTACAGGGTCGATATTTCCCCATGCTCCTGCGTACAATAATCGGGCATTTACATGTTGATACTCTGCGTTAAGCTTATATTGCCAATCATCATTGATTTTATGTTCAATACCCGCAAATGAACGGGAGGTATCCCACTTGAAGCGGTCCCAATCCACATCTAAATAGGTTTTACGTGGTAGATGTAAATCACTGCCATCTTTACCGAAAGGAACACCTGCCATATTGGTAACAGAATCAATTGTTTGGAATTGTGCCCCAATACGCAGTAAAGTATCTGGGGTAACATCGATGTCAACAGTACCGTACATCAACCGTGTTTGTTGGTCAGAGATATCATAAAAATAGTCTTTATCTTCCCATGCCATGACAAACCGCCCACGCACTGAACCTGATTGATTCAGTAGGCCCCCAACGTCCACTTCTCCACGATAACGATCCCAACTTCCCGCACTTAAGCTCAACTTGGCCATATTTTCTTTTGGCGCATGTTTTCTTACCATATTGACGGTTGCGGCGGGGTTTCCCATACCATGTAAAAGGCCGTTCGACCCGCGAAGAATTTCAACCCGCTCATATACCGCCATATCTTGAGGAGAACTGGCCATGTTACCTAATAGAGCTGGCACACCATCAATTTCAAATGAATCAATCTGGAAGCCGCGCACATAATAAGCCGTTGTTAACTTCACATAGGGCGCACTGGTTACCCCTGTTGCACGTTGCATTACATCATCAAGCGTTTGTAGGTTTTGTTTTTCAATTTGCTCTCTATCAATCACGCTAACAGATTGCGCCACTTCCCGTGGTTTGAGTGCAATTTTTCCGAGTGTTGTCACCCCCGGTGCAACATAGTCATCATCAATCTCTGAAGATGCGGTCACTTGTATAACATCCTGTTTCGGTTGCATAGGTGCTGCATTCACCATCGCAGAGCAACTCACTGTTGCACACAAAAGGGCACAAGGTGTTAAGCGGAATTTTCCGCGTGACTTAATGTTATAAACGGACAGCATTTCCCACCCTAAAAAAGTTAAATGATAATTGTTATCAATTTAACAATTAATGTAATGGGATACTTTCGACCGCCGGAATTTGTCTATCGTTATCCGGCTACACACTGTTATTTTTTGAGTTGATTAGGTGAAATGCCAAAACGTTTGCGAAATGCAACGGAGAAATGAGCGGGGGTATAGCCGACTTGGTAAGCCACTGTTGAGATATTTGCATCATTCATACTCAATAGCTGGAAAGCTGTTTCCAAACGGGTCTCCTGCAACCAGCCATAAATACTATTGCCAAATAATTGGCGAAAGCCTTGCGTGAGTTTACGGGTATTGACCCCTAACCGTTTAGCCAATTCATCTAAACTGGGTGGGGATTCCATTTCCTGAATCAATATAGTTTTTGCCATATGCAAGATATCAATATCTCTCTGGCGTAGTACGCTCATAACAGGCGTATTTGTATGAGATAGCGAATGATGTAAGCACAGTGCCGTAATTTCAGACACTTTAGCGCTTAAATAGAGTTGGCGTAATGACGAATGAGTTGGGCAAGCAAATAACTGATGAGTGATCGCCAGTACACTCGGTGGAATAACCAACTGTAATAGCTTTGGGGAACGAGGATGATAACAAGTATCTGGTAAACTTAATTGTTGCATTTCCAACCATTCAGGAGAAATATCTATCATGGTGTATTTCATGGTTTGCTGGCCATAAAATTGATTATTCAATAGATAATTTTGCGAGCTGCTCGATAAAATCAAAGAAGGTGAATTGACTTCAACATTTTGTCCCGCACTACTACGGCAACCCATTGCCCCTTGATGGATAGCCACAATTTTGAGCCCAGCGGCTTGTTCTTCTTCAATACCTAAATCACGGTTAATCAGAAACTCACCGCGGCGGATCCGGATAAATTCACCAACAGTTTGTTCTTCACGGGCTGAATGTGCTTGTGTGAATTTATCTTCAATACGCTGCTGCATAGAGCTCTTACCTAGACGAATAAATAAACAGTTATAGTGGCAAAAAAACACCAAGATAACAATAATTATCATTCGCAATAAAAAAGAGGAGATTAATTATCTTAAATTGAAGATTTGACTATAGCTTTTAGGGTTCAAACGCAAATAAAGAATCAATGTTACTAATACAAAGACCACATGCATTGCCCATACCCATGTAAAACTCTGGCTGACTTGATGTAACCAAGCCGCCACTAATGGCCCAAATGCAGCAATAATAAAGCCACCAGCCTGCATCAACGACGTTAATGCGCCTGCGCTAACGGGATGAGGAAGGTGATCTAAAGCCGTAATAATACTGAGTGCAAAGCAGCCGCCTAACCCCATGCCTAATAGCGCCACCCACAAAAGTGGCACATCGCTGGCAAACAGCATCAGCCCAGAAAAACCAAGTGCTTGGCAACTGAGCGTGACTATCAACCAAAAGCGACGATCAATATTATGCGAAGCAAATACAGGGATCATTAGCGCAGATAACGCCTGAAATACCGTTAATATGGCAACAAACGTGCCACTTTGTGCAGCACTCATTCCCTGCTCTTGGAAAAAAGGTGCCAACCAAGTCACTACGGTACCATAACCCGCATTAATCAGCCCAAAACCTGCCATCAATAACCATGCTCTCGGCTTTCGTAAGAACACCAATACTGAAACTGATTCTACTTTTGAACTCCGCTCTGTATGTACATTCGCCCAAATAGCCAACAACGCCAGCAAAGCTGGGAAGGCAAGCCACGCTAAGGCACTCTGCCAATGGCCTGTCATTTCATCAACTAAAGGGGTGAGCTGTGCGCCAATTGCTCCCCCCGCCATTAACGTGGCGGAATACAACCCTGTCATCATCGCCATTTTTTGGGGGAAATTCGCTTTAATGAGCCCAGGAAATACCGACTGAATATAAGCCGCCCCCACACCACATAAAAAAGCCGTTAATAATAAAGCCGCACCATCAACAACAAAGTAACGAGCGAGTGAACCGACTAGCAGTAATAGCATTGCAGTACTGATCCCTGCACGCTCGCCTATACGTTGGTTTAACATCGGTACAACCAATGCCCCAACTCCCATCAACAACATGGGTAACAAGGTTAAAAGCGAAATGCTTTGATAACTCATCCCTGTCGTTTGAATGATATTGTCGATAACGGGCCCTGGGCCCGTCATAAAGGGCCGTAAATTCAACCCTACTAAGACAATGGTCAGTATCAACGCCAACGAAGATGGTGCTGTTTTACTCATTTAGATTGCCGTTCCCACCACTGTTGGTATAGGGTGCTGCGCATTTCACCGTTGGGCTTTAATTGCTCAAACAGTAAACCTGATTGTTGTTCAGGCGCGACTCTCAGCGCTTTGGCAATGGCATCCGTAGAAAGCCCAAAAGGTGCGGCATCATCGTTTGAATAGGCGTAAACGACCCGAGAGATACCCGCCATTCGCATGGCAGCAAGGCACATGGGACAAGGCTGTCCACTCGCATAAACCACACAGTCATCTAATTTCACGCGGCTTAATTTTTGCCCTGCCTGACGCAGCGCCATCAGCTCTGCATGGGCAGTTGGGTCATTGAGTTCAAGCATCTGGTTGACGCCACTTGCAACGACTTGCCCATCACAGACAACAATTGCGCCAAAAGGTCGTCCGCCAGCTTGCACGTTTTCCATTGCTAAGTTGATAGCTTGTTGCAAAAATTGCGTATCCGACATTATTTCGCTCCTGAATTCTCAAGAATTTCAATCAAATTACGGTAACCTTTACTTTTTGCCAACGTCAACGGTGATATCCCCGAGCCATCCGCTAAATTGACATCTGCGCCGCCTTTAATTAATTCAGTGACAATTTGTGCGTACTTATCGCTACCATCACCCAAAATAATCGCTTCAATCAGTGCAGTCCAACCCAACCGATTAACGTGATTCACATCAACCCCTGCATCAATCAAGGTTTTGACTGTCGTTACGTGTCCGCGTTCTGCTGCAGGGATCAGCGCGGTTCCCCCGTAGCGATTAGTGCTTTTCAAGTCAGCGCCATTTTTCAGGGTTAATAGTAAAATATTTTGCAGCCCACGCGCCCCTGAATAAAGGTACGGTGAATCTTGCATGTTATCCTTCGCATTCACATCTGCACCGCACTCAATTAAATAGCGCGCCACATCCACACGGTTTTCATGGGTTGCCGCCATCAACGCAGTACGTTGGCGTAAATCGCGCTGTTCAATATTCGCGCCTTGCTCAACCAAGGACTTAACAGCTTGTAGATTACCTTGTTCCGCCAATGACACCAAAGAATCAAGTTGTGGATTCGCCATACCTTTCACCATAAATACCAATGAAACCATAAGAATGCTAGCTAAGTGAACCAACCATTTCGCACGTAAAAAGAATGTTTTCATGATTAATCTCCCCGATGACTCTTTAATCTACTGAAAAAGTATGCTATTTAAAAATTAAATAACTAAATGATAGGTATTTATAAAATGAATCCATTGCTCAATCTTGTTTTGTTGAAAACCTTTGTCACTGTTGCTGAAACAGGGAATTTCACCGTGGCTTCACAGCATTTAAATTCAACGCAATCAACATTGAGCCAGCAGATTCAACGGCTAGAAACTTTAGTCGGCCAGCCTTTATTCATCCGGGGACACCGTATACTTACCTTAACCGAAACTGGTGAGGTTTTGTTGAGTTATGCAAAAAATATCTTAGTACTTAATGATACCTTCTTTATGAAAATCACTGGCAATGCGGTAATTCAAACTATTCGGCTCGGTTTTCCAGAAGATCTCGCTTCTGGCCAAGTTACCCCAACACTTGCTGCATTTATGCAAGCTAATCCCAATATACGGCTAGAAGTCACGAGTGGCCTAAGCCGCCAGCTTCATCAGCGCTACCAACATGGTGAGTTAGATTTAATTATTGTGAAACAGAAAAAAGGCGAATTTAAAAGCGATTACCATTGGCCTGAACCATTATGTTGGCTAATTAGCAACCAATATAAACACTTCAATAATGATTCCGTACCCTTGGTAGTTTTTCCTGAAAATGGTCTGTATCGTAATGATATGTTTAAGTTATTAGACAATGAACAGCGCCCTTGGCACATAACTTATACTTGTTCTAGCCTCGCGGGCATTCAAAGTGCTATCGCTGACGGGTTAGGGGTCAGCTTATTACCTTTGCGAGCAAAACTACCTCAACATCGAATTTTAACAGAAGAAGAAGGTTTCCCAGCCGCTCAAGAAATGGAAATTGCCATGCATTTCCACGCAAATACTTCGGATATTGTTACTCAGCTAGCCGAGAAACTGGCACAAAAATTGGAGGAACGCGAGTGATACATAAACTGATTGAATTAGAAAAAAAATTACATAACAGTACTAACCGACAGAATAGCCATTTTCTTCGTGAGATTTTGCATGCAGATTTTTTTGAATTTGCTCGTTCTGGAGGAACCAGTGATAAGCGAGATACGCTTTTGTCATTAGCAAATGAAATGGAAACATCTATTTATTCAGAAAATTATCACTGCTCATTCTTGAGCGATAATACCGTGTTAATGACCTATACCAGTTTTGAATTACACTATGGTAAAAAAATCAAACCCACCCATCGTTCATCTATTTGGCTAAAAAATTCAGAAAACCAATGGCAGCTGCGGTTTCATCAAGGAACCCCAATATAACTCTCTACTAAAAAATTTGAAGCCTACTGAAAAACAACAGCCTCCATTTGAAGACTGCTGTTTTTTATTGACGATTACTTATCAAAATAACCCGCTCGGATAGATGCCCCAATAAGATTCACCACGAAGCGCCCAGCAGTCACCCCCGTTAGCTTAGATGGAATATCTTTGGCTGGGGTAATTTCCACAATATCCATACCAACAACGCGACCCTTCTTCACTAAACCGTGAATTAGGCTCCGAGCTTGCAAATAGGTCACCCCACCAGGAGCTGGGCCATCAACTCCAGGCATGATACTTGGGTCAATCCCATCTGCATCAATACTAATATAGTAGTTCGAATTATCAGGGATCCGGTCTAAAATGGCTTGCATCCCAACCTCATGCAGTTCGTAGGCTGGAATAACATGCGCCCCATGGTCTTTAGCCGCTTGGTAATCCGCTGGGCGCCCACTACCTTGCGCACGTAAACCAATTTGGAAAATTTCACCGATATGTTTCATTTCTGAAGCGCGGCGGATCGGGCTTGAAAGGCCAGTATCGACACCATTAACCTCTTCACGCCAATCTAAATGCGCGTCAATATGCACAAGTGTAATCGGTCCTATTTCATCAAATCCCTGCAAAATAGGTGTTGTGATGCCATGATCGCCCCCTAAAACAATAGGAAGTGCTTTAGCTCTTAGTAATTGCCGAACCGCCTCAGCCGCACGTTGATGATGTTCCCCCAAAGGCTTTGATAAATCAGGAATAACATCACCACAGTCAACAAATTTAATATCTTTTCGGCCTTGTAATAGTGGCCCATCAATATCAAAATCATAATGATCTGGATGCCTAACAATTCGGTCACTCATATCACGTAAATATTGTGGAGCTCGAGATTGGTCATTGGTAAATGCGTGAGCACTATAAGCAGAACTAAATGGCATCCCTAGTATGGCAATATCCGCTTCAATGCCGGCCAATTCAGTCACTAATTCTGAATATAAAAATGTTTTATGGCCAACATGTGGGGGTGTCGTTAATTTTTTCATACCAACTATTCCTTCTTAGATTTAGTTTTATTTCTTTTATTTTTTATTTCTTAGCCACCAAATGTGTTAGCTAGGAATACAAATAGAGGGACGCCAACAATATCCGTTAATACTGTTCCAGCAATTGGAATAATAATGAATGCTTTTCGTGAGAATAACCCATATTTATTACAAATAGCGTCCATAACCACTAAGCCATTTGGTGTTGCACCTAAACCATGTCCAATAAAACCAGCGGACATAACAGCGGCATCATAGTTTTTACCTAATGCACGGTAAACAACGAATATAGCAACTAATATTGTTGTAATAACCTGAGATATTAATATAATCGTTAGTGGCAAGGCTAACTCATATAATTCCCAAAGTTTTAACTTCATCATTGCCATCACTAAAAACATTTCTAGTGATAGAGTAGAAATTAACACCACTGTATTACGAGATATTTTAATTATCGGCTTTCTTTCATTAATTGAATGAAATACAACACCAACAAATAAACTAAAAATATGGCCGGGAATGGTAAAGCCTGTTGCTGTGCTTATCCATTTCGCTGTCGGCATTCCGATAGCGAGTATGCTTAAAATAACCGCCCCTGTAATAATACATTGTTGGGCTGTAATTTTATCTTCTTTGCTGTTACTTTCTGCTAAATTTTCTAAATCAACATGGTCAGTTTCAATTTTTAATTTATTTCTTTGGATCAACCAGTTCCCAACTGGTCCCCCTAGAATTGACCCTGCAATCAAACCAAACGTTGAAGCCGCTAACCCAACATTCAGTGCTTGGTCATGACCAAAGGATTCAATCAGTGGTGCTAAAGATGCCGCCATACCATGACCACCCTGCATCGAGGCTTGGCCTGCCATCATGGCAACTAATGGCTCAATATCTAAAACATATGATAAACCAATGCTGACGCCATTTTGCATAAATGCCAGTCCCCAGCAAATTACCATATAAATCAGTAATATTTTCCCACCGCTCACTAATAGTTTAACACCTGTCATTAAACCAATTGTGACGAAGAATATATACATCGATAAGTCATATAATGTGTTATCAAAATTAAGTTCTACAATATTAAATTGATAAGCTAACCACATTACAATAGAAAACATAAACCCGCCGATAACAGGGCTAGGAATTGAATACTTCATAAAAAATGGGAACTTTTTTATAATTACATTGCTAGCGATTAATAATAAAGCCCCTAATGCTGTAAATGTAATCATATCTAATTTTATTGTTAACAATTCATCTGTGACCATAAATTAGAATCCTTTTGTATTTATATATATTTGGATTAATTATTATTTTGTGGCGCCACTTTGGTAATAATCTATTAACAACTACAACTTTAAGATATACGTATCTGATAGGAATAAAAGTGATATTTTTGATCCTATGGTTTCATAAAATGAAACCTTTTATAGAAAATAAAAATAATTTTAATAATTAAAATAAAACAACATTATTTGTGTCATTTGTGTCCCAACAAAAATTAAGCTAGATTAGCATTTAGTGATTCATTTCACGTAATAGGTATAAATATGCATAATAAAAAATTAACGGAAAAAGACTTAAAATCATTACGTGTTTTTACTTCTGTTGCAGAAGTCGGTGGCTTTACCATTGCAGAAAAAAAATTAAATATGTCAAAAGCGTCAATAAGCCGCCATATTCGTGAAATTGAAGAAAAACTCGGAGTCCAATTATGTGAAAGAGGACCTTCAGGCTTTAAGCTAACTGAATCAGGTTTATTTGTTATCGAAAAAGCAAAAACTGCTTTGAAAGCATTAGATAATATCAAAACTGAAGTTGATGAACGCCATGGGGTTTTATCTGGCACATTAGTTATTGGTGTTATTGAACATATTTTAACGGATCCACTCTGCCATTTATCAGCCACTATCGCTCAATTTACCCAAGAGGCGCCTAATGTCAAATTAGAGCTAAGCATACTCAACCATAATCAATTAAATAAAGCACTTAGCGACAGAACAATTCAAATTGGTATTCGGGGGCAGTATCACGAAAATAGCCGTTATAATTATCAATTCTTATTTATAGAAAACCATAAGCTTTATGTTTCTGCCAATACCGCCAGCAACAAGCATAATCTAGCATTGGTTTACCGGCCACATCCATTCACTGAAAGTATTTTAGCATCGGGTGAATTTAGTCGAGGCCCTGAAGCCGCTGGCCTTGAGGCCGTTGCCACCTTTATCGCTTCAGGTCACTATGTCGGAATTCTGCCCGAGAACTATGCCTCTCATATTAATTTTCGCCATTCACTGGTAGAAATGAACGATTCCCCTGTTTTTCATAACCGCATATGTGCGATCACTGAGGCCAGTAAACCGCTAACACAAAGTGAAGCATTATTTTTAAAACTACTTTGACAATTAAGTGAAACTTCGCTATCTACATGATCAAAAAATCCCCCAGTAAGTCACCTTACTGAGGGATTCATCACAAGAAACTTAATGCGTGTTAATTACAGAACATCGACACAGTTCAGTTCTTTAAATGCTTGCTCTAAACGAACAACCATTGACTCTTGTGCTTTACGCAGCCATACACGTGGGTCATAGTATTTTTTGTTAGGTTTATCCGCACCTTCTGGGTTACCTAACTGACCTTGCAGATAGCCTTCGTTCTTTTTGTAGTACTGTAAAATACCATCCCAAGTTGCCCACTGAGTATCAGTGTCGATGTTCATTTTGATAACACCGTAGCTAACTGCTTCTTTGATTTCAGCAGCACTTGAGCCAGAACCACCGTGGAATACGAAGTCTAAGCTGTTGTGTGGCAGATTATATTTTTCTGAAACGTAGTCTTGTGAATTACGCAGAATTTTTGGCGTTAACTGAACGTTGCCTGGTTTATAAACACCGTGAACGTTACCGAAAGATGCAGCGATAGTGAAACGTGGGCTTACTGCATTCAGTTTTTCGTATGCGTATGCAACATCTTCAGGTTGAGTATACAGCTCAGAGCTGTCCATTCCGGTGTTATCAACACCATCTTCTTCACCACCTGTACAGCCTAATTCGATTTCCAATGTCATATCGATTTTAGCCATACGTGCTAAGTATTTAGCACAGATTTCGATGTTTTCTTCCAGTGATTCTTCTGACAAGTCAATCATGTGAGAAGAGAACAGTGGTTTACCGGTTTTCGCGTAGTGTTTTTCACCTGCATCTAACAGGCCATCGATCCATGGCAGTAATTTTTTCGCACAGTGGTCAGTATGCAGAATAACAGGAACACCGTAGTGCTCTGCCATTTGATGCACATGATAAGCACCTGAAATTGCACCTAAAATTGCAGCTTGTTGGCCTTCTGCTTTCAAACCTTTACCTGCGATAAATGCGGCACCGCCGTTTGAAAACTGAACAATAACTGGCGCACGCACTTTCGCGGCCGTTTCAAGTACGGCGTTAATTGAATCCGTACCAACACAGTTCACCGCTGGCAATGCAAAGTTATTTTCTTTGGCAACTGCGAAAACTTTCTGTACATCATCACCCGTGATAACACCCGGTTTAACAAAATCAAAAATTTTAGACATGTGAAAAGGTCCTGTGGTAAACAGGCAGCCTACGCTGCCTGTTGTGTATGAACAATTAATTACGCTTTAGCACGTTCTTCTAGCATCACAACGGCAGGGAGCTTTTTGCCTTCAACGAACTCAAGGAAAGCACCGCCACCAGTAGAGATATATGAAATTTTGTCAGCAATATCGAATAAATCGATAGCTGCTAGGGTGTCACCACCACCAGCGATAGAGAATGCGTCGCTATCAGCAATCGCTTTTGCAACGATCTCGGTACCTTTACGGAAATTAGGGAACTCAAACACGCCTACTGGGCCATTCCAAAGAATGGTTTTGGCATTTTTCAGGATCTCAGCCAAGCGCTGTGCAGATTCATCACCTAAATCCAGAATTTGTTCGTCATCTTTAATTTCAGTACTCGCTTTCAGAGTTGCTGGTGCAGTTTCAGAGAACTCGGTTGCAACGCGAACATCCGTTGGTACTGGAATTTGGCAGTTTGCCAGTAATTTTTTCGCTTCAGGGATTAAGTCCACTTCATATAATGAGCGACCAACATTATTGCCTTCCGCTGCGATAAAGGTATTTGCAATACCGCCACCAACAATCAGCTGGTCTGCGATTTTAGATAGGGAATCTAATACAGTCAGTTTCGTTGACACTTTAGAACCACCAACAATCGCAACCATTGGACGAGCTGGGTTATCTAATGCTTTACCTAACGCTTCTAACTCACCACTCAGTAGTGGGCCAGCACAAGCAACTGGAGAGAATTTAGCAACACCATGTGTTGACGCTTGTGCGCGGTGAGCCGTACCAAATGCGTCCATAACATAAACATCACACAATGCAGCGTATTGTTTAGACAGGGTTTCATCGTCTTTTTTCTCGCCTTTATTAAAGCGAACGTTTTCCAGCACAACTAACTCGCCAGCTTCGATTTCAACACCGTTAAGGTAGTCTTTAACTAAGCGGACTGGGTAATCCATTTTGTCAGCCAGATAGTCAACAACAGGTTGCAGTGAAAACTCTTCGTTGTACTCGCCTTCGGTCGGGCGACCAAGGTGAGAAGTGACCATGACTTTAGCGCCTTGTTTCAGAGCAGCTTCAATTGTTGGTAATGAAGCACGAATACGTGCATCAGAAGTAACTTTGCCATCTTTTACAGGAACGTTTAAGTCAGAACGGATGAATACGCGTTTACCCGCTAAGTCTAAATCGGTCATCTTAATTACAGACATGGTGAATCCTCTCGTTGATTCTCTATAAAGTTTCCATCAGCGACTGTGCAAAACAATAAAGTTATCATGCCCTGCTGTCTGTCAGTCGCCAATTAGTTTAAACCTGTCGCTGCCATCGCTAATGTTGTATCTAGCATCCGGTTAGCAAACCCCCATTCGTTATCACACCAAACTAGGGTTTTAATTAAATGCTTACCACTAACTCGCGTTTGTGTACCGTCTATAATAGCACTGTGTGGATCATGATTGAAATCCATCGAAACTAGCGGTAATTCAGTGTAGTCCACTATACCACGAAAATGGCCTTGTGCCGCGCTTCGCAGTAGTTGGTTGACTTTATCAACACAAACATCGTTATGTACGGTAACACTCAAATCAATCGCTGTCACATTCGTCGTCGGTACACGGACAGAAATGGCTTCAAAATGGTCTTTAAATTTCGGAAAAATTCGCGTAATTCCTGCCGCTAACTTGGTATCAACAGGAATAATAGACTGACTCGCTGCACGAGTTCTGCGTAAATCTTTATGATAGGCATCGATAACAGGCTGGTCATTCATTGACGCATGAATCGTCGTCACGGTTCCCGATTCAATCGAAAATGCCTCATCAAGCAATTTAATAATAGGAATAATACAGTTGGTGGTGCAAGAAGCATTGGAAACAATCTTGTCTTGAGCGGTTAAACTTTCATGGTTAACACCATAAACGATAGTTGCATCAAGGTCATCAGTACCCGGGTGAGAAAATAATACTTTTTTCGCCCCTGCCGCTAAATGCAATAAGCCGTCATCCCGTGAACCATAAACCCCACTACAATCTAAAACAACATCAATCCCCAGTTCTTTCCAAGGCAACTCATGCAGCTCAGATTGGTGAAATAAACGAATATTATCATCACCAACTTGTAAAAGTGTTCCGTTAAGTCGTACATCCCAAGCAAAACGCCCATGGCTGGAATCATACTTCAGCAAATGCGCAATCCCTTCAGGTTCAGCAAGTTCATTAACCGCCACCACGACAATCTCTGCCCGACGGCCAGACTCATACAACGCTCTTAGAACACTTCGACCAATGCGGCCAAAGCCATTTATTGCTACCCTGATTGCCATTCTACACCTTGTATCTGAGCAAAATCACACGGTTGCTAAGGATAACTGACTCACACCAACTCTACTGCTCATTTTAGCTGTCAAACATCAAAAGTGTGCTTCAACCGACATTTTTAAAAAATATTTTCATTCTGCAACATACAACTGAAACGGTTCAGCTTATCTAGGATTAGATTAAGGGATATATTTATAGAACGCAATAGAAAATCCTATATTGGTGCACAAAAAAACAACGCCTAGTTTATCGCTAGGCGTTGTTCAGCAAGATAATTAGAAATGAGAACCGAAATTCGGAACTCATTCCTTCTTATTTTATTTCAGTAAAGATTTCGCAGCTTCAACTGCTTTCTCTACTGTGATACCGAATTCTTTAAACAGAACTTCGGCAGGAGCAGATTCACCAAAGGTATGCATACCGATGATGGCGCCGTTTAAACCAGTGTACTTGAACCAGTAATCTGCAATACCCGCTTCGATAGCAACACGTGCTGTCACATTGGCAGGTAAAACCGCTTCACGGTATGCCGCGTCTTGTTTATCAAATGCATCCGTTGATGGCATAGAAACAACACGAACTTTACGGCCTTCTGATGTTAATTGATCAGCCGCTTTAACAGCCAATTCCACTTCAGAACCTGTAGCAATAAAGATTAACTCAGGCGTACCTGCGCAATCTTTCAGAATGTAAGCCCCTTTCTCGATATTGGCTAATTGTTCAGCGCTACGAGGTTGTTGCTCTAAGTTCTGGCGAGAGAAGATTAATGCGCTTGGGCCATCTTTACGCTCGATAGCATATTTCCACGCCACCGCAGATTCAACTTGGTCACAAGGACGCCACGTGCTGACATTTGGTGTCACACGCAGGCTTGCCAGTTGCTCAACCGGTTGGTGAGTCGGGCCATCTTCACCCAGACCAATAGAATCGTGAGTATAAACGAAGATGCTACGCACTTTCATCAGTGCTGCCATACGAACCGCATTACGCGCGTATTCAACAAACATCAGGAATGTCGCGCCGTAAGGAATGAAACCACCATGTAACGCGATACCGTTCATGATAGCTGACATACCAAATTCACGAACACCGTAGTGAATATAGTTACCCGCTGGGTCAACATTCAGCGCTTTCGAACCTGACCACATGGTTAAGTTACTTGGTGCTAAGTCTGCAGAACCACCCATAAATTCTGGTAACACTTTACCAAACGCTTCTAATGCATTTTGTGATGCTTTACGGCTGGCAATATTTGCTGGGTTTTGTTGCAGATTTTCAACAAATTGTTTTGCATCCGCGTCAAAATTAGCTGGTAATTCACCATTCATACGACGAGTAAATTCCGCAGCTAATTCAGGGAATTGGGCTGAATATGCGGCGAATTTTTTATCCCAAGCGCTTTGTTTTTCTTTACCTGCGGTACGAGCATCCCAAGCTTCGTAGATATCTTTAGGAATTTCGAATGGACCGTAGCTCCAACCCAGAGCTTCACGAGTTGCTGCAATTTCAGCATCACCTAAAGGTGCACCGTGGACAGACTCAGAACCAGCTTTGTTTGGTGAGCCAAAACCAATGATAGTTTTACACATAATCAGTGTTGGTTTATCAGCTTGGTTTTTCGCTTCATTCACTGCCGCATTGATCTGTGATGCGTCATGTCCGTCGATATCACGGATAACATGCCAGCCATAAGATTCAAAACGTGCTGCGGTATCGTCAGTAAACCAACCTTCAACTTCACCATCAATTGAGATGCCGTTGTCATCATAGAATGCGATCAGTTTATTTAATTTCAGTGTACCCGCTAAAGAACATGCTTCGTGCGAGATACCTTCCATCATACAGCCATCACCCATGAAAACATAAGTGTGGTGATCAACAACGTCATGGCCAGGGCGGTTAAATTGCGCGGCTAATGTGCGTTCTGCGATCGCAAAACCCACTGCGTTTGCAATGCCTTGCCCCAAAGGACCAGTTGTTGTTTCAACACCTGGAGTATAGCCATATTCTGGGTGGCCCGGTGTTTTAGAGTGTAATTGGCGGAAGTTTTTTAACTCTTCGATAGGTAAGTCATAACCAGTGAGGTGCAGTAAGCTATAAATCAACATTGAGCCATGGCCGTTTGACAGTACAAAACGGTCACGATCTGCCCAGTGAGGGTCTGCTGGGTTATGATTCATATGGTCACGCCACAGTACTTCAGCGATATCAGCCATGCCCATTGGCGCGCCAGGATGCCCTGATTTTGCTTTTTGAACCGCATCCATACTTAGAAAGCGGATAGCATTAGCAAGGGTTTTACGAGTCGTCATCAGTATACTCCAGGTAGGATAAAAACGTACTTAAACCAATTTTTACAACGCAATACGGATAGTGCTACTTTAATTTCGCTGCAACATGAAAGTATCAATTTACCGAGGTATCGCCATCGGTCTCCTTATCTAAGGAACCACAACACATCGACAACAAACTGAGCATTTCACGAATAGAGCGATTGAAAGTAACCCAATTCTACCCATACCGCAATATTTGCTATGTTCATGGCAGCAGATCGCTAATAAATTGAACTGCCGCAAAGCTGAATCCATTCCATTGCGCAAAATATCCCTTAAGACTTACATTTTTGCGCAAGTGACTAACCTTATTAAACCTGAGTTCAGTGTCTGGGATCAAGGTGATTTATGCTTCTAGCACATTTAGCTGCCACATTAGTGATAATTGGCAAAGTTTTAGACAAAAAAAAGCGCAATATGCCCGAATATTTTTGTTTGAGTTGAGTAAAAGACCTAGCCTTTCTAATGACTATTAATAGATAGAAGTAACATGAATTGAAAAAAACCAGTAACAACAAATATTACTGGCTAATCATATAATATAAAATTTTAAATCAGCTAATCGCAATTGCCTATAGAATAGTATTTATCAAATATAACAATGTATTTACGGCTTTTTTTCTTTAAAGCTTCATGGTGAAATTCTTGTTGTGGTAAAAGATAAAGAACTAAGGGCTGTTCATCATCCTTTACTTCACAGCTTTCATGAATTAACACCCTAAAATAAGTATTGCCCGTATTTTTTAATATGCCCGCATCCACATCCATCGCATATTTAAATGCAATATCTTTCGGCCTAACCACAAAATAGGTTTCTAAACTAACTGTGGGGTAAAATAACGGTTGCTGATTCTGAAAAGAGTCAGTTTCCACATCAAGTGCCGTTTCACTGATCACAATCTTATAATAGCGTTCTTTATCATCCGCTTTACCGCGATAAAAAATCTTAAAATACTCTTGCTCACCGGGTAATACGATTTTTTTTAATGGGGTAAAAATAATTTCCCCTTCTTCTATTGGCTTCCCTTGTTCTTTATTATCAGGCTTATCTATTTGGTATGCGCTAAATGTATATAAATTCACCTTTTTCGTATCATTGATATAGGACTTTGAAAAAAAGCTTTTATTGGGTTCTAAAGATGAAATATCTGAGCTCAAATAAAGTGAATAGGCTTTACCAAAACATGAAAAAAGCAATAATAACAGCGAGCTAATCAATAGTTGAGTCGCTATACGCTTCAGCTTATCAGTATAAATCGCGCCAACCTTATAAATGGACATCTGGCCCCGTCCAAATCGCTTTCACGACAACTGTTCCACTCGCAGACACCGTTCCTAACCAATCGATGCCATCTAACGTAAATAATGAGTTTGAATCATTCATTGGGAAACGTAAATCCAAATTAGTACGATAGAATGACCCTAAATCTTGGTTAGGAATATCCCACGGAGTTTCCGCCCACAACGCATTATTCATTGATATTTCGGTACCATCACAATTTGAGCGATAAGACTCTTCAATACCTGAAGCATTTTTAAATGACAAGTAAGCTGAAAACGGAACACGAAATTTGTCATCATCGGAGCTGAACAAACAAAAGTTTTGTCCGTTAACATTCACTGTCGGCCCCTCGACTCTTGCAGTGATCGCGTCCGCTTGTCGAGGGCCGCTTGTCGTCACAATATAATTAAACTCAATTGGTGGTTCCGCTGGGCCAATTTTCCCAGTTTTTGACGGGTTAGGAATATAATCCGCAGGCACAATACTAATGCTGTAGTCCCTAGGCTTTATCACTAACTGGTTCGATGGCGTGAATTCATAATAGCCTGACTGTGGGGCAGCGGCAGGGTTCGTAAACGAAAACGTAAAAAAGTCTTGGCTATTGGTGAAATCAATATTATTTGTCACTAATTGTTTGAAAAACGTATTAGAGAAAAAGATAGAAACATAGTTATTTGAACTTTTAAAATATGAGTTCGCTGCATAAGCCGAGTTGTAATTTCGCCAAACATTAGAACCGTCGTCAGGGCCTATTTTTATTGACGCAGCAGCAGGGGTAAATGGAATTAATGTTGAATTTACTTTTAATGTTAGCAACACATTCGCAAAAATATCCCCCGATGTTTCATGTTTTACCACTTGGCAAATTAAACCGTTCACGTTGGCAACAATACCAATACGACAAAATTGCTCCCCGGGACCTAGGCTTGGATTACCATTACTATCAATATAAACTTCTTGCATTGCTCCTGTTGAACTCAGTTTAATATGCCCTGATTTCGTCATTGTAAACTCATGAGATGCGATAATTCGTCCACCAACACTTTGGCAACTTTCTCCTTTTGCAGGGTCATAATCCAAGTCAGTCATACATGCACGATAGCTATAAGTTTCCACTGTACCAATAGGCAGTTTTTGAAAATATTGGTATGTTGACTCACTAAAAATACCTCGCGCATATGCCCCTTCCCCCAAGGTATTATCCTGTACAATTTTATACGCGCCATTTCGACCAACATATTGTGCAGGCCAATAACCCGTATCGCGGTTACAGTAATTACGCATACAGCGGTTACCAATAAATGGGCTATCAATCGGTGAATTTTCAAACCAAATATCTACATTCTGGTTGGCCCGAATCGAGGTATTGGTGTAGCCCATATAACCTAAGCTTTCTTGATTTCTTGCTGAATAACGGGAAAATTTATTTGCGCCAGTGAATCGAGGATCTAAAGACCTTGGTGTTACAAAAAACTCATTATCAACACCATTTTCAATAAACACATAAGAATTACTCAGAGCCACAGCTAAGCCAGAAGAACTAAAGACGCCATTCAACAAACAACTCGCCAAAAATAGTAAGAAATATTTTTTATTCATCATGAAACTCTCATTGCCTTAATGCGACTGTTCTTTGCGGGTCACAAGTTACATCCCCTAGCCATAACGCACCTCTGGCCCCCTCTAGATTCAAATCAGCTTCGCATATAGTTTGCTCATCTTCTTGTAGAAGTGAAATAACAGGGTAGCGAACATCGACATCCATAGAAAACTCACCATTGTGATCTGTTTTCGTTCGACCAATATGGTTACGGATAGACGCATATTTAATAAATTCGCCAGTTGGCGATTTCAAACGGCCAAATACCGTCACGAGCTGCCTAACTTCAGGTTTATAAATAGCAATATTCCCAGGGTATAATGTGACAGACTTATTTCGCCCTGAGACAATGTCAAAACTGTCTTTAGATTTCGCATCATTCATTAATTGAATGTCATAGTCAGAATAAGGTGATAATGGAATAAAGGTATTTGCTCCACTAACAGGGTAATTTTGCCCATTAACACGCGCAGTCATACTCCCAGCTCCATAAATATCCGAATTAATAATGACACCTGATTTCCCTTGCTGCCCACTTGGCATAATAGTTCCATTGCTATAAGCGACTGAGCCTCTTGACGTCAAATTACCATTAAGCCTATTACTATCGGGCCGGTTAAGTGTCACCATACCTGAGTTATATTTAGTCTCGTAAGAGGCATAGCCCATTGTTGAAATATTAGACTCACCGTTATTTTTATCTTTAACTAGCTTTGATACCGAACCTCCGACACTTGTAATAACCGAATCATCAAAGCTCTTATTCGCATAGATATTGGCTTTCACATTGCCATTGCTCGATGAAACACCTGTACTCAACCATGTTGATAAAGGTAATGAAAAATCGAGGCTAATAAATTTTTCATTCATACTTTTTTGGTCATCATAGTGATAACGCTGAACGCCTGTTCTTAACCCAATAGTGCCGTAACGGCCTGAAAATAATGTATTTGAATATTCATAGTTAATTGAATCACTACCAATGCGTTTATCTTTTGTACTACTAATAGTGAATGTTCCCGCTCGCTCAAATACCTTGTCAAAATTTAAAGTTGCGCCATAAGAATAGCTATCAGAGTCATAAATCGGTAATTCACCTTTTACTACGGCCTTTTCTTTCGAAGCCCAAACAGATCCATAACCATCAGGTATACTTGTCGATAGCGTAGCAATATTTCTATGGCTTCCATGGTTTTCAATCATTCCCTGCCAAGACAGTGATACATACTGATTTAAAGAAAAGTTAATACTGCTTTCATTAATTAAAAAATTGTCATAGCCATAATTAGACATCTGAATATTTAATCCAGATAAAACAGGAAAACCTTTTGCCACGGACGCACCGACTAAATAACTTTGCTTCAGTGGCTCACGTTTAGAATATTTTCCTCTTACATAACGTTTCTTATCGAAATCAACATATCCCCCATAGACTTCCCAATTTAACTTTTCAAAATTAGCGCCGCTAGTTCCAAAGGATTTATTAATTGTTTGATGTTGAGTCGTCACAATTTTACCATCTACAACCGTCTCAATCGTGACATCATAGATACCAAATGGAAGAATACTCGTGTCGACTTCAAAGCTACCCATCGGAAAATTTTGAATATTTAATAACTTTCCATCACGGTAAATACGAACTTCACCTGGACTATTTAAAAATACATAAATTGGTGTTAACGAATATTTTGAATTCACCACGACACTAGATGCATTATTTCCTAGTGTAACTGCATAAATTTTACTGCTATTTAGAGTAGTTAGGCTCGCAATAGACTGTAAATTCCACGTACTCATTAATCCAATCGCATAACGTATTCCATTAAAATCACGTTCATACATAGCACGATATAATTCAATATCAGAGTTTGATTTACCAATGCTGTAGGCTGATGCATTAATGTTAATGTGGTGTTCGGCTATAGCCAACAAAGTATCTAAATTAAAATAGCTACTCGATGAATTTTTCCCTTTTTTTACCTGGCTTCCAAAAACACCTAAATCATAATTAGCTACTGCAGAAAAATCATTTACCGATGAGTCACCTAGAGAAAATTGCCTAACTTTTTCTTTAGGCACAAAAGCATCTTGGTCAACATTGAGTGACAAATTAAATGAAGAAATATCTAACTGAAGTAATGCATCTTTATCAATCTTAATATTATTTGATTCATTGAAAAAATTATCTTTACTGTTTTCTAATTCATCTATCAATAGTGAGCTTAACTTTGGCCCTTGGCTATTATCAATAAAATTAATATTCGCAAGTTTAATTTTTCCTTGTTCAACAATAATGATGGCATCAGCAATTTTATCTTCACTTTGATTTTTTTCTCTAGAAGTATTTAATCGTAAAAAAACAGGTACTGACATTCCCTCTTCCAGTGCCATAACAAAAGCTGGCGGAATAATATACCCACCAATTTTAATACGCTTGATATCTTTAGCATAAACAACATTTGAAAAAATAAAGCTCATTATTGATAATGCAATAATACTTTTATGCATAATTAAGACCCAATATTAGCTATTTGACCACAATAAAATCACCTTTGTGCCAAATACCAACACTTGTTTTTTTATTATTTATATCAACCAACTGAAGTTTTACAGCTAAATTTGGCATCAAGTAATAACGTTCTTTACAGATCCCATCGGAACCAAGATTTATTTTTTCAGGTAAACAGGGTCCTGAAGCAACAACACGAAAAGAACTGTTCCCTAAATTAGCAACTTTTTGATTATCATATTTGTATTGGAAATTTTCTATTCTAGGTGCAACAACAAGTATTGTACTAATCGTTGCTGATGTTGTTGCTGATGCTGATTTTGAACTTTTCGTAATCCCACTTTCGCTAATTGGATCATCTTTCCAATTTAGCCGATAATAACGTTCCTTATCGTCTTTCGGGCCATTGTAGATAACTTTAAATACATCACGTGAATTCCCCGGAAGAATAATATTCGCTGGTGTTGACAATATTTCGTTAGGATCGTTAGTTGAAATTACCTTTCCATGTTCTAATGGCGTATCTATTTTTTCTATCGTTAAGTTTACTAATCTAGCCGCATCAACTGTATTTTCAATTTCCTTAGAAAGTGAATTTTCATCAGATGAAATAATTTCTGTGATATTACCAACATTAACAGCCAAGATGTTTTTTAGTGGGAGAATTGATAATAGAATAACTGCTATTGTTGTTTTTTTCATAATAAAACTCAAAATAAAAAACTTATGGAGTAACAAAAGTTCCTTCCCAGTTTGCAGTAAACTGGACTTTCACATCACCATCCCAAACACCATCATCTAAGTCTTTAAACTCAGCGACTGCGCCTGCTGCTTTAGCTTTAGCAATAACAAAGGTGAACTCACCACGATCTGTTGCACGATCTGAACTATTATAAACACCATCAGCCGCTAAATTATCTAAACCTGAAGTAATACCGTCAGCAACGCTGATTAACGTAGTATCCGTTGCAGTGTTTAAATCAGTACCATTCCATTTAACGCCAACTTCTAATGTAGAATCGTCGGTAGTTCTTGCTAATGTATTAGCAATAATTTTTGATGTTAATTTAAAATCAGTTGCGCCGGATTGTCCTTGAATAGCGACATCGAATGCACCATTTTGCTGATTAAAGCTTTTTTGGCCTTCGGCGTAATTAAAAGTTAAGCTTTTTAGTGGAGTCACAACTAACATACTTGTCGTGTCTTTAATTGCAGTCGCTTGCCATGTCGCTGTTGCTTGAGCAGTACGTGTATCTGCATTTGCAACCGTAGCAAAAGAAGCAGCAATAATCCCAGATAATAATACAGATGATATTTTCTTATTAAACATTTTATTCTCTCTAATTTAAATTCAATATACAACAAATGAAAAATTACTTAGTATAAAAAACACTTTTAACTGTGTTTTTTATAAAATATAATCTTGACCACTATGAGAATAGAGCTAAAAAAAATTAAAATAAAATTACTGTTTTTTATTTACTAAATTATCAATTAAGTAATTACTTAATAAGTAATTTCTTTTGCTTTTTTCTTTTTCCAATTTTATATCGATATCACATTCACTTTGAACAAATAAAATAAGCTCAACCCAATTCTTATCTAAGAGATGTAAAAGATGACTTAATTGGTCTATTGTTAATGATGTTTTTCCTGTTTCATAACGAGATATTTGTTGCTGACTAACGTGCATTAGCTTTGCTAATTGCTTACCCGTCAAATTCTTTTCCTTTCTAGATTTCCTTAAAAATATTCCCGCATAATAACTCAACCTATTTACTTCCATAAGCATTTCCAGAATTTTCCCGATGTATAAGATCAATAAATTTTTATCAAATGATAAGCATTAGTATATTTATTTAATGGGCTAAATTATTCTAGTGATAATTCATTAACTACTAATTTATGCTTAATAATATAAATTGAATAAAAAACGAGTAAAAATGTTTAAACCTATCAATAGAATTAAAATCAATAGGTCTGGGCTTTTTGATTTTTTTTTGTACCCATATTTTGAGATATACAACCGAATAAAACACGCAATTGGAGTAGAAAAATGATAAGTAACTATGTGATTAATCAATTAATTTTAGATGTGATAATATTGTTGCAGTTATTAACTCAATATGTTGCAAGTATTATTACTTATAAAACAATATAGATTACAGTGACACGCTAATTAATGCCAAGTTTCATTTTGTTACAATTTGGAATGCAATGTATTACTTGTAATTTAAAATAACGCTTAATATGAGTATTAAGGATTTTTCGCTATAAAATACTCATTGATTAGCGTTAAGATCGAGTATGCTATTTTTATTGATACATATCAAAACATACTCATTAATTTTTATTTTTTTAAAGAATTAAAAAAATAAAAACAATGACTATAATAACTATCCCTACTGAAACAGTTCATCAATGATATAAAAAAAACATCATTTCAACCCTTCAAATAAAGCACAAAAAACCATCTATTTTGTTCTATTTATACCAAAGAAAAATAGTAACGTTTATAAATTATAATTCACACTTACCAAGAAGAAAAAGAAAATCGTTCAAAAAACAATCTGGCTAGCTATCCCAGGATAGCTTATCGATATTACTCATCATGTATAGATAGCTTATGGACTTCTAACAACCAACGTTTTTACTAACAGACATTCCTATGCTCTGTTACTATACCCAAAAGTATAATCTCTAGTGGAAAGCTAAGTGCAAAAGAAAGGATTAAAATCTAGATTAGCTGCTATGTAGATAGTTATATCTAATTTATAAGTAATATTTAGAGTAGCTTTAGGTGATGAATTGGGTTTGGAACAAACGCGCATAGTATTAGGTACTGCAAAATCGGTAAAATGAAAGGCAATGGAGGACATAACCCCCCACCCCTGATTCAACTATCACTGGTAAAGTACTTTATGAAATTATAGAAGATAAACAGGTCTGTAGGACGAAGTATTAGCTCCTACTCCCTATGTACCACAATAGGTTCATGATATAGAAAGTTGATACTATAGTGGATAAAGCAAATCAACTATTTGTTTTATCTTACATTTATTCACCTAATAGACATTGATATTATATCATATATCTAATTATCAAAGTGGGACTTTAACATCATACACATTAAATTAGTTAACTGAGTTATTAATAGATAAGAGGGTTAAATACACATTTAAAATTACAATTCTACCAATATAACTGGTTTCCTACCTTTATTCTCAATTCTTCCCTCTCTTTAATTGTAATAAATTGTAACTTTCAATGTGGATTCTTTATGCTTCTTAATTAAATATACATTTGTTAAAAATTATAATAATTTTACACTTATTTGGTGTATTTTTTTATTGAATACCCTGTTTTCAACATTATGAAGTGTATTTTTAACCAATTAAACTGGTGAAGAGATATTTTTTAATTGAATAATGCTAAAAAAAACAGATTTAATAGAAAAAACCTATTGAAAGTAAATCTTTAATAGAAACCCTGCCATTTACTCTTTTTTTAATGTATTTATTATAACACTCAATTAAGCAAGCGAGTGAGCTAACGAATATCACATAAATAGATCTATTAATATTAGAGGCTGAAAAAATGAAAGCTAATATAATTAGTAGTCATGTAGGAAATTATTTACGAAAATCACGCAAAGAAAAAAACATGACAGGAAAACAGTTGGCAGAATTAATTAATATTAGCCAACAACAGGTATCTCGCTATGAAACTGGTACCAGTTCATTATCGCTAGATCAATTAAATGAAATCTTAACTGTTTTAGACAAAAGATGGATTGAAATGATTTACTATATTGATTGTTTCTCTGAAGAAAATAAAAGAAACAATATAAATTTAAGTAAAAAAACAATCGCAATATTACTAAATAGCATGAAAGATATTTAAACCTTTCATTTTAAATTCAATAAAACCATATCAATATGTAAAAATTAAATAACTATTTTTACTATTGTTTTCTATCAATATAAAAAGAGAGATTAGTATGTTAAATAAAAAAATGGCTTCTGTATTGTTATCAACAATTATTGCAGCTTCTTTTGCTACCGTTGCAAATGCAGATACACGTACCGCTCAAGCAACAGCTACATGGCAAGCAACTGCAATTAAAGACACGACAAGTATGTTAGTTGTGACTCCATTAAGAAGTTTAACCTTTAATTATGCCGAAGGCCAAAAAAGCTTTAACCAACAAAATGGCGCATTTGATATCGCTATTCAAGGCCAAGCTGGTGCAACTGACTTTAAATTAGCGTCAAAAATTATTGCTAATACATTAGCAAGAACTACCGACGATTCTAAATTAACTGTTGGTGTTAAATGGAATGGTGAAGATCTGACTAAAAATAATGATTTAGTATTAATTGATACATCAACCGGTTTAACTTCTGGTTTAGATAATTTAGCGGCTGATGGTATCTATAATGGCTCAGAGCGTGCAGCAGATCGCGGTGAATTCACCTTTGTTATTGCTGGCGCTGAAGCTGATGGCGCAGCGACTGACTTTAAAGCACTGACTGACGGTACATGGGATGGTGATGTGAAAGTTCAGTTTACTGCAACTTGGGACGGTGAGTTTACTCCAGCTCCTTAATTCAATATCCCCTTATTAGATAACTAAATATTACGATAAAGATACTATAGGGAAATAATATCTTTATCGTCATTCATTTTATAAATTTATGATTATGAAAAAGATAACATTAGCATTAATTTTATTATCATGGTTACCATTAAAAAGCAGTTTTGCTGTCAATGTGGGAAATATCACTGAAATAATATCATCGGATGAAGACACCTTATCTAAAGAAATTGAAAATACAGTAGATACGGCAAGATTGGTAAATTTAACGATAGAAAAAATAGATTCACCACTTGATACTGGAAAAGTAATTCCAGTTACTGATCCCAATGAAATATTATCAACCCCCGCTAACTTAATTCTTCCGGGGCATGCAAAAGATATATTTAAGATAATTTATCAAGGCCCAAAAGATAATAAAGAACGTTACTATCGATTAAATTGGAAAGATGATCCTATTGGCGAGAGTGGTGTTACACAAAGTGCGAAATCGGCATCAGCAACAACATCGGCAACAATTAGCACAATTCTCGTTGTCGCACCAAGAATTGAAAACTTTAATTATAAATATTCTAATTCCCAAGTTTCAAATACTGGAAACAGCACCTTCCGTGTAGTGGCTTCAGGCCCTTGTTTAGTAGAAAAACAAAAATACGGAGCGGATGGTATTTGTCGCGAGCGTTATTACCTCATGCCAAATTTAGCTGTCAAATTACAATTTGTCGATGTCACAAATAAAAAATCAAGCGTAGGTATTTGGCACAAAGGAGAGTTCATTGTTGTCAAATAATTAAGAATGGACTTAAATTATGCGTAAAAGTGCTATTGCTTTATCAATATTAAGTATTATTTTTTCGAATACGATTAATGCCAATGAAATGAAAAGCGTTAAGATCGGTGGATATATTATTCCTCCTGCATTTGTTAGTGCATTGGAAGAAGGAATGTCTGTACCTGTTTTTTTACGACTAAATGATGATACGATAACCAATCAGAGCGAAAGCAAAATTGCAGATGCAGTTATTGTAATCGACCATGATAATATTAAATTATCAAGTATTCATCTCATTGAAAATGAGCACGGTGCGAAACTAAATAATTTACTAGTCGATAAACTTGAAGAAAAAAAGGATGCCATTTTTAATGAAAGTAATGGCATTGTTATTGATAATAATGCAACCCTTCAATTAAACATCTCTTCATTTAATTTATCATTAGATGTTGATAAAGCTGCTTTTTCGCCAAAAGAACATGCGCGGCAATCTGTACTAGGAAATTCTTCAGTCAATTCATTTTCAGCAGTAGCTAACTATGATTTAGGGGTATTTCAGAGCCGTGTTAAAGATTCAAAAGATACATCCAGTAGCTATTTCAATTTAGATACATTATTCGCAGCTGCGGAACATCACTTTAATGTAAATGCATCAGCATATAGCATTGGAAAATCTAATTCTAATGTTGAACTGTATCGTGCAATGTATGAGCGTGATTTCAATGGATTCCGTTTTGCACTTGGGCTAATGAGTACATGGAATTTGCAGTCTATTGCCAGCTTAACTGCCCTTAGCAGCAGTAAAATTTATGCGGCATCAATAGGAAACAATTCCTCAAGTATGGTGACAAATAAGCAGCAATCACTCACGCCGATTTATGCTTTTTTAAATAGCCCAGGTGAAGTACGTATTTATCGACAAGGTAAATTATTAAATATTCAAAATTTTCCCATGGGTAATTTTGAAATTGATACAAGTATACTGCCTTATGGCATTTACGACGTCACTATTGAGACGGTAATCGATGGCAAAATTGTCACAACACAGCACCAAACAATTAATAAATCCTTCGGAGCGATAACAGGCGGTTTTGATAAACTCAATTGGGAAATTTATGGTGGTTATATTGACTTTGATAAGCGCCATTATGTAAGAAATGAAGGCTCAACGAGCCAAACTCCTGGTAAAAGCCATTTAATCGGAGCCTCTTTCGCTTATAACTTCCCTGTGTTGTCTGGCGTGCGTTTTCAAATGTCAAATTATGGGTTTGATAAATTTGTTGTACAAGAAACGAGTATCAATGCAGCTTTAAATAACTATATCTCAGTTAACTGGCAAGGCATGCTAGAAAACCATGGCAGTTATCGTAATATTGCGACTCTTTCTGTCAATATACCGGAAGGTTACGGTTCTTTATGGGCATCTAAAGAAAAAACTGTAGTGACTGGTGATTTACCACTTTATGATGCTGACAGTTATTCTTATGGCGGAACCATTAATTTTGACAAAATAATTGATAGAACTGGGTCACTGACTATTAGTAATACTAAAGATCGTCGTATTGGCAGTGATTCAATTAACTATGAATATGCGAATACATTATTCTCTGGCCGTTATGGAACCGTGGGGCTAAGAGCAGGTGTACAGCGTTATCATTATGATAATCAAAATAGTACCAACGAAAAATATATTAACCTCGATTTTTCCTTACCCTTATCAACATGGTTGAGTACAGGTGTTTCCTCAACAAATGGTAATGTGAAAGCGAATATTTATGCGAATAAAAATTTTGAAAATTCGGTGATTACCAATGCAGGGGTTTCTGTCTCCAAATTAGTCCGAGATAAAGATAATGGTGAATCCAATTTTTCAACATTAGGCTATGCTTCTTATGATACTAAATATAATTCAGGTACAGTGACGATTAATCGCCCCGATAATAACAGGCTTAATGGCAACTTAACATCTCGTGGCTCAGTGGCATATAGCGACGGCATGATCATGCCAAGTGGGCAGCAAGGCAAATCAGGCGTTATTATTAATTCCGATATAAAAGGTAGCGGTAGTATGGTCGCAAAAGTAAATGGGCAAAATTACCCAATTAGCGGAAAAAATACCTTTATTCCATTATCCCCTTATTCGGATTATGACATTCAGTTAATGAATGACGGAAAATCAAAAGACAGCTTTGATATTGTCTCAGGGCGAAATAAATCCGTCACATTATACCCAGGAAACATTGCTCTTTATCAACCAGAGGTAAGGCAATTAGTCACGGTATTTGGCCGTCTGAAATCACCAAATGGTGAATACATAAAATATGCCTCAATTCGAAATCATATTGGTCGCACAAAAACAGATCAAAATGGTGAATTTTCCATGGATGTTGACGTCCGATATCCAGTGATATCGCTATTACAAGATGATCAGCAAACAATTTGTGAAGCAGATTTAAACCTTCAAGGTGCACGTGGTGCATTGTGGGTCGGTGAGGTGACATGTGAACCTCAAGAAGCATTTGCTAAACGTTAATTATCACTTTAAAGGCTAATTTAATATGCGATTATTATCGATAACAGCACTTTTTATTTCATTTTCGGCTCTAATACCGAATTCGTTTTCTGCAACAGCACCATTACAAGAGTATGTCATTGTCGAAAACCAAGTTGATAACGAATTCTTTATTGTTGCTAATAGAGTTGACCCACGCTTCTCGGGCTCAAATGTATTCACAAAATACCAGCGCAATAGGCAATACAGCTTAGGTTATATGGGATATACAGGAACACCTTTTAGCTCAACTTATAATACAGGTGATATTTGGTTAGAAAATTCTCCCGTAAGCCAACCTTTTATCGGGAATCGTTGTATGACAAATAACCGAAATTGCCCGGCGACGTCTTATTGGTCAGCTCAGCAGTTACGAGATAATGGTGCGTATAAAATCCAACAAACAGGAACACCGGGTGAGTCTGGATATTCAAGACCGATATTTTCTGAATCTTTTTATCGCTGGTTAGCCGAAATACCACCAGGAACAGAATATACTTTTGATTTAAGAACCTGTACAAGCCGCGATGATTATGATTTAAGTAACGCAACCTGTATGACGAGTGGCGGAAGAACAACAACACAACAACATTACATTCCAACCAATAAAAAAGGCAATATTATTCTAAAAGGAACGGGAGCCTTACAAGAAGTTTTTGTGGATAGCAATGGCAATCCAACTATTGGACTTGGTTCTAACTTTTGCTCAACAGGAATTGTTGGAAATACATCTGGAATTATTTGTAAGTTAGTTGAATTAGAAACCCAAGGGCAATCTATCGGCGGTACATTTACAGTTCGTATGTATATTGATAGCGCAAAATTAGGCTTAGCTAGGGACCCCCGGGCTGCACTTATTCAGTATAAAGGGAGTAACAGCACACGCTGGACGAATTGGTCCTCAACAACCAACATGTCAGAGATCTTTAATAATGGCTCACAAAATATTGAGGTTTTCCTCTCAAATGAGTATTTAAAGTCAATTGTTGATGCTTCACCTAATTCAACCGTCACACTCGCTGATAGCGTGTATACTTTTGGTTTTCAATCACCACTTCCTCAATCGGGATTTTATGAATTTTCGCCTTCAAATTTCTTAATAATTAAACCGAGGGATTATGGAATCAGCATTATTCCTGCAGATTTTAACCCAAACCAATCGAAAACGGGCAAAGTCGGCAATGATGAACCACCAATAGAATTTAGTTATATCGTCACAACTAGCGGGCCAAGACAAGCGGATTCTATTACGGCAAAAGTTGAAGGACCAAACACAACATTAAAAGGACAATCATACTGTTTATTTACCTCGAGTGATAATAAACTTAATGTCCCTTTTTCCGCTTATCTTTCATTTAAAAATGAAAATGGCGCTAGAGAATCACACCGAGCAAGTTGTGATAGCAATGAAGTTTCATTAAAAAATGCATTATGGTCTGAAACACCATGGGATAGGCCTAATGAGGATTTAGGATCTTTTTATCGGACTAACTTAGATTTATCATTCCCAATGAATGACTCTGAATCATTTTTTACATTAGATGGCATTGATTGGTTAGGAACTGTTTCTGCAAGTGGCACAATAACTGTCAAAGCAATTTGGACTGGACCCGATATTCAATAATATCTAATGACGACTTATAGGGCTACTTGTAAAAGCTCAAATGGCCCTTTTATTGAACCTCATATATACTTAAACTTTGGCTTGGATTTTTAATATGAAACCATTTTATTTACTTAAAATCCTATTCTTGATTGTGCTATCAATGCTTTGCAATAGTGCTGTTGCTTTATATATCAATGCAGATATTTCTTCGATGGAGTCAGGACAAGAGTTTTTTTCTAAGCCATACATCAATGACACAAATAAAACTAATTTATATAATTTTAGTGCTTACAAAATTGATAAACCAGGTAACCAAGAACATGGAACATCTCTCCATAATGGCGAGATTATTTTTACTCCATTGAAGAAAATTTTATTACCTGGAGAACAAGAGTTTTTTAAGATTTTTTATCGAGGAGAAACCGATGAGACTGAGCGCTATTATAAAATCATCATTAGCGAAACGCCTCTTGATATGCGTGATGATGATGAACAAAAAAAGCGACCTTTATTTTACCCAACGGTTAGCCTAGAAACCTATTTCGTTGTAAGACCCAAAAAACCAGATTTCAAATATGAGCTTAATCCCAGTACTCGTATTCTAAAAAATACGGGAAATACCTATTTTAGAGTGCTCTTACATGAAAACTGTGATGCTAATGATGATTCCGAGCCTTATGTATTTTACTTATTACCTGGCCAAGAATCTAAAGATGAGCGTCTTAAAAAGAAGAGCCGTAAATATATTGTAATCTTTGATAAATATTACCCAATTGGCAACTGTGAATAAAAAACCAATAATATCAATTTGTTATAAAATAAAATGACAAATTTGACTATGCTATTGTTTAAAAAAAATTTAATTATCTAATCATAATTCGATAGATACTCTGTATCTATAATTACCTAAAAGCATTACAAATTCATAAAACTCAGTTATATAAAATTGCTTCAGACAATTTAAAAATAAATTAATTTAAGCATCTATGACTTGAAATAGTGATTAATACTGTTTTTTGCCTAAATATAAAACATCAAAACAAAAAATGTCAGTTTCATTAATACGATACACTGAAATTTTTCACCATTACATATATAACCAATCATTATAAACAAAAATTTATTTTCATATTTTCTTCTCAAAAAAAGAGTAGTATATTACACTGATATAATTACTTTAAAATCAATGACTATCATGTTAGCTAAAAGTAACCAAACTAAGCACATATTTTAATAACTAAATAAGAGTCATGTATGATATATATACTGAATAACATAATAAAATATAACTCTGACTTAGGTGAAATATTTAGGGTGGATACAGAACTCAGTGTAATGAAATTAACCCCCGTATTGAATTATATTTTTATAATACTAATTCAAAATAACAAAACGACTATCACTCGTGAAGAGATACTAAAAAAAATACTAAATAAATATGACTTAAAAGTTTCGATAAACACACTTAACCAATACATTAGTACATTAAGAAAAGTATTACATCAACAGCTTTTAGTTGAAAATGCAATTCTAAGCATATCAAAAAAAGGCCTTGTTATCTCTTCTGAAATTCAAATTGAAGAATCGATTGCCAAGTTCAATAACAAAATAGAGAAAAGCCTAGCTAACCCTCCCATTTCAAGCAAAAAATCTGCCAAATCACTATTACTTAGTAATAAAAATCATATTATTAAAAAAATATTATTGATAATTAGTGTTTTTTTACTTTTGGTGATTATTTACCTTGTAAATCAAATTTACGCAGTAAAATACCCATATACATCAATACAATCATACAAAATTAGCACAATTGGTGATTGTCCTGTTTATGGATTCAAAGATAACTATGAAAAAAACATAAGTGATACAATAGGCAAACAAGCAATTGATTTTAACTTAACCTGTGAAGATTCTGATATCTTTTATTATTACAACAACATACAAAACTTAGGAAAAAACAAACATAGCTTATTAGTAAAATGCAAAAAAAACAAAGATTGCATTTCAACAAGAATAAACTGGCAGGAAAAAAATGACTAATAAAACACTATACTCATTGATACTAACATTTTCATTAATCATCGTTTTCTTGTTGTTTAACTTGAATTTAGAAAAAAATAAAGCGCAATATTGCGAAGCAACTGTTTCCTCTAATTTCATATTGGCTAATAATAAATCATCATATGCACTAGATATGAAATTAGTAAAAAACAATGATAACAGTGGGTATATTAAATTATTAGGAACAATTACAACTGATAAGACATATACTGTCAATCGAGTTGTTCATTTCAATCAATCATCAAGACAGTATATAAAAGATTTAAAATTAACCATAAGTTATGACAGAAAATCTACAAATGATAATGTCCCTGATGATATATTCGAAAAATATTTCAAAGCATTCAACCTAAATTCAATTGCATATGTAGAAATTGATGAGATAACTCCTGATTGGTACCTTTTTTCAAGTTCGTTTGGCCCTTATTTTGTCTGTAGCAGACAAGCCAAATTAAATACAATTTAATATATAGCGTTCCACTTATAAAGTTTAGATAATAGCAAGTATTGCATCTTTGCTTCTTATTATCATTTCTATTTATCTCCAACTAATTAGGTTTGATTATACTTTTATCTAGAATTAAATTTGTATGCTACCTATCGATAAGTACTAACTCAACCCTTAATAAGTCACCATTTCAACTTAATCTATAAATACTTTCTGTAATTTTATGTAAAAATATAAATAATTACTTTTATATGACTATAAATGCATTTTTTTCATTTATTATTTATTATATTTCTACTTTTAAGCCCCCCTTCAAGTTAACATAACGCATTGTTTTTATTGAATTATAAAAACCTATACTTTAGTTTAATAGCTTATAGTCATTATTAATATCTATATTGATAGTCAGGGCCTATTAAATAAACTATTTTTGATTCATTAAAACAATTTCACATTAGTAACTAAAAAATATAATCTACCCTTCATTGAGAAAGCCAAAAAATTTAAAATAGTGCTATCATTAATAGCTAACTTTTAGATAATAAATTTATAATAGAGAGAATATAAAATGAAACATATCAATACTAAAGAATTGAATATAAATAACGACCTAGATATTGTTATGGCCACCGCAAAATACTTAAAATCTGCACGTATTGAAAGATCATTAACGGGTACAGAGGTAGGAAATCTATTAAATTTGAGCCAACAACAAATATCAAGATATGAGAATGGCCAATCTGCTATTTCTATTGATAGCCTTCATACATATCTTAAAGTATTAGGAAAAGATTGGTTAGATTACTTTAGATCTGTTATCTTAGTTAGAGTTCATGCGAATTACTATTAATACAAGCAATACAAAATTTAAATTAATTATTTTAAATAAGAAATTAATTTTAAGATAAGTGCTCAAAATCACATATCAATAACAACATGAAAAATTTTAAAGTAGTTAATATGATTGAAAAAAATGCGAATTATTCTCGCAAGTTTACTATTTACAAATCTCATTATATCAAAACTTAACTCGAAGAAGTTATTAGAAGCAGCAAATGATATCTATAGAAAGGAACTCTCAGTGCAGTTGAATACAGTCATTCAAAAAGAAAACGCCACGCTAATAAATTAGCGTGGCGTTATAATTTGGCGGAACGGACGGGACTCGAACCCGCGACCCCCTGCGTGACAGGCAGGTATTCTAACCAACTGAACTACCGCTCCTGATGTTCCCTGCTGGGAACGCCATGCATATTACGAATACTTGAGGACCCCGTCAACACTTTTTCTTGTTAAATCGCACAGTTGAACAGTTTTTAGCCTTGAGAGGCTTTTCTATCCATTTTCCTAAGCAAGTATAAATAATGAAATCAATTATTAGTGTAAATTTTCAGCTTCATCAGAAGGTTGGCGCCAAAGACAAGGTTTGCCGCCTTTCTTATCAACAATATCCAACCGAGCTTCATGAGCAATTATTTCTTCATCAGAAGCAAAAATCACTCTAAGACCGCTCTGAGGACGTTCAATCCTTTGAATTTCATACTCTTGCTCATTATTAGCTGATTCTGAATCCATCGAAAATGATAATGAAGTTTGCCCGCCCGTCATTGCCAAATAGACATCTGACAGAATCTCAGCATCGAGTAAAGCCCCGTGCAGTGTACGCTTAGAGTTATCAATTAAATAACGGTCACATAACGCATCCAAGTTATTCCGTTTACCAGGAAAAAGTTTGCGAGCCAATACTAAGCTATCAGTGATAGTACAAAATTCTTGCGTAGGCGGAATACCTTTATTGAGTTTACGGAATTCATAGTCCATAAAACCGATATCAAAGGGGGCATTATGAATAACAAGTTCTGCACCACGAATAAATTCAAGGAACTCATCCGCAATGTCAGCAAAAACAGGTTTATCTTGTAAAAATTCATCACTTATCCCATGCACTTCAAATGCCTCAGGATCCACTAAACGGTCAGGTTTAATGTACACATGAAAATTACGCCCTGTGAGTCGGCGGTTAATCACTTCAACCGCACCAATCTCAATTATGTTGTGCCCTTCATAATGAACACCGAGTTTATTCATACCGGTTGTTTCAGTATCAAGGACAATTTGTCTGGTTATCACCGTGCTCATAATGTTTTTTTGTGTCAAACTAGAAAGGAACGAATAATATAGAGTGTAACAGAAATGACAAAGCAGGTAGAAATTTTCACGGATGGTTCCTGTTTGGGCAATCCTGGCCCGGGTGGATATGGCGTTGTTCTACGCTACCAACAACATGAAAAAACATTGAGTGATGGATATTTTTTAACCACGAATAACCGCATGGAACTACTTGCAGCCATCGTTGCATTGGAATCACTAACAAGGCCTTGTGATATTATTTTAACCACTGATAGCCAATACGTACGACAAGGAATCACACAATGGATCCATGGCTGGAAACGAAAACAATGGCGAAAAGCGGATAAATCCCCTGTCGTCAATGTTGATTTATGGAAGCGCCTTGATGACGCCATCCAACGACATACAATTGATTGGCGTTGGGTTAAAGGCCACGCAGGCCACCCTGAAAATGAGAAATGTGATGAACTGGCTCGAGCTGCCGCGTCAGCGCCGACTAAAGAAGATACAGGTTACCAGCCTGCACAAAACTAAGAAGGGTCGTCTATCTTCATTGATTTACTGATCTCCTTCGCCGCACCGAGTGCTGTTCCAATCTTAACCTTCGGTTGCTTGAATTTTAGTGGTGTCGGAGTCAGTGGATAAGTCCGTTTCCGCGCCACAATCACGCTTAAAGCCCCAATTCCCCCACAGTTTTTATTCATTCGTCTTTGTGCACTCAACCAAGGAAATATTTGGCAATTACGATGATACAAAACTTCATAGTTTAATAAGCTTAACCAATCAAATACCCTAACAGAGGGGAAAAAACGGCTACAATAAGGCTGCCGTTTACGTAAAACAGGTACGAGTTTCGCCATTCCGACAAGACTGAAAGGGTTAAAACCTGAAATAATTAGCCAGCCATCGTCGATTAACACCCGGTCAACCTCCCGTAAAAGCCAATGAGGATCATGGCTATATGCCAAACAATGAGTCATTAGACAGGCATCTATCGATTTTTGGGTTAATGGTAATGCCTCGGGCTTTGCAATAAGATTAAAACGAGGATCACCAGTACCAACATTAAATTGGTGGGAGATTAAGCAGCCTTCGGTATGGATTTCAGTACTTAAATGGCCTAACTTAAGCAAATGAAAGCCAAATATCTTCGGCCACCAAGGGCTAAGTTGATTTTCTATGGCTTGACGATATTGTTCTCCAAAAGGAATGTCAGACCAACTAACTGGCATTTGAATTTTTTTATCAATACGCGCAGGCTTCATGAAATTCCCCTATTAACTATTAACAAGTATCGAGGTCATTATGGAGTTAATTCGAGTACCAGCTTTAAACGATAACTACATTTGGGTTTTAGTCGATGGCCACCAACAGTGTATCATCGTTGACCCCGCAGAGGCAGAGCCTGTGCTTGAAATAATTACAGCTAAACAGTTGACGCCTGTCGCCATCCTATTAACTCACCACCATAATGACCATACAGGTGGTGTAAAAGGGATTTTAAGCAAATTTACAACTCTTCCTGTTTTTGGCCCAAAAGAAACCCAATCTAAAGGGGCGACAGAAATAGTCGAAAACGGTGATAAGGTCATAATTAACGAGTTCAACCTACAAGTTATTGCATTATCAGGCCATACTTCTGAGCACATCGGCTTTTACCAAGCACCTTATTTATTCTGTGGCGACACGCTGTTCTCTGCCGGTTGCGGGCGGATATTTGAAGGAACACCGGAACAAATGTTCGAATCTATCCAAAAAATTGCTGAGCTTCCTGATGAAACCTTAATTTGCTGTGCCCATGAATATACTTTATCTAATCTAAAATTTGCACACCATGTATGGCCTGAAAATGAAGCGATTACACAATATTTACAAAAAATAACGCAAATACGTGACAAAAATCAACCAACAGTACCTACTACATTGAAAACAGAGAAAAAAATAAATATTTTTCTGCAATGCGATAACCACCAATTACAGAAAAAACTCGATATTAATGTACAAAATCCACCTTTAAGAGCAGTTTTTACCCTGTTGCGTCAATTAAAAGACCAATATTAAAGTTTAATGATTGTCATATCGGGGTGGGATAAGTATTATTGTTCGACTTTTAAACATCAAAATGAAGAACAATAGAAAAGAATGAAGATAATCGCGACGCTTATCGCCATTGTTCTGTTGGCCGGATGCCAAACTGCCCCGAAAAAAATTAAGCAGAACAAAACTCCAACTAATCATACTATTGAAACTGTTGCATCACACAACCAAGCAGCCAGCCGACAATTACCTAAAGTCGACTATGACCTATGGGGCTATATTAGTGATGAACTAAAAATGGATATCCCTGATAAACCTCAAATTAGGGAACTCGCAAATAGTTATTTAAATAAACAACGTTTTGTCTACGATGTGGCATTAAGAGCTGAGCCATACATGTACCTCATCGTAGACGAAATTAATGAGCGCAATTTACCTATGGAATTAGCTTTAATTCCTATTATTGAAAGCTCATTTAATCCTAAAGCAACTTCTCCTGCACAAGCTGCGGGTCTATGGCAAATCGTTCCTATCACTGCACGCTCATATGGACTAAAACAAACACAATGGGTTGATGAGCGCAGGGATGTGGTTTCTTCAACTAAAGCAGCTTTTGATCTTCTCGAAAACTTAAATGTTATGTTTGGCCACGATTGGGAGCTCACCCTTGCTGCCTATAACTGTGGAGAAGGCTGTGTTCAAAATGCTATCAAGAAAAACGAAGCTGCCGGGCTACCTACTGATTTTTGGTCACTCTCATTACCAAAAGAAACTAAACAATACGTACCAAAAATCTTAGCACTTAGCCAAGTATTGAAAAATCCTGAAAAGTACCAAGTTAATTTGCCAACAAGTAATAAAAATCGAGCACTCACTCAAATCGATGTTGGTCAACAAATCACGTTATCTCAAGCCGCTGAGTTGGCTGGGTTAACTGTTGAATCGGTAAAAACGTATAATTCTGGTTATACACGCGGCATAACATCGCCAAGTGGCCCTCATTATATTATGTTACCTACAGCAAAAGCTGAACAATTCAAAACATCACTCTCAGACGAAGATGTTTTAAACACTATTCGTTTAGCCGCACAACAAAACCAACAGATAAAAACAGCACAACCCACTGCAATTTCTAGCGCGCGTCAAAATCGAGCTAAAATAGCTACATATAAAGTACGCAAAGGCGAATCTGTCGCGAGTATTGCAAAAAAATTCAATACTACCGCCAAAAATATTCAAAAGCTAAATGGGTTAAAAACTGCGAGTGTTATCAAACCAGGACAAGTATTAAAAGTTACGAGCTCAGCGCCTACTGCAAGTAACCGTAAGGCAAAAACCTATAAAGTAAGAAAAGGCGACTCCTATTATAGCATTGCGAAACATCATGGCATAAAGCTCAATGATTTAATGACTTGGAATTCAGGTGTTAAAATGGCAGACCTGAAACCAGGGGTAACCTTAAACCTCTATCTTTAAGTTATTCTCATCAACAAAGCTTTTGTCTATTTCAGGCAAAAGCTTTTTTATTTTTAATTCTCTTATTAGTAAAAATAAATTATTTGAATGAATTAAATAGGAAAATAATTTTTATAACATCTTTTGTATAAACACTTCATATTCACTGTACTAGAATAACTGATGGTTAAACTATAATTTAAATACTTCATAAAATTGAGTTTAAGCAGAACATACGCGACCCAGCCCCCAACAACTTGCTAATAAACTAGAAAAAGTAGTTTATTGCTGGTGACATATGTGATAATAATGCTATTATTATATCGCGGCTAGTTTAGTCCGAGCTGCCAGTCCGTATTCGAATATCGCTTATGTATTATATTAATAATCTTCGAAAGTTTAACGAACTAGCAATAATCTTATATTTTTCAATATATTAACATACAACCTTTTATATTGAACATAGGTGCTTTAATTAGTTAACATGACATTATTGATAAAAAATACACACAGCAAAAGTCAGATTCGCCTGCGGAGGTGATTATGGATGAATACTCACCCAAAAGACACGATATAGCAGAACTAAAATACTTATGTAATAGCCTCAATAGAGACGCTATTTTAAGCTTACAAAAAACAAATACACACTGGATTAATGATTTAAGCTCCCCGCAAAGCGCAGCCTTGAATGAACTTATTGAACATATCGCTGCATTTGTATGGCGGTTTAAAATCAAATATCCAAAAGAAAATCTTGTTATATCACTTATCGAAGAGTATCTCGATGAGACCTACGATTTATTCGGCAGCCCAGTCATCACGCTCAGTGAAATTATAGACTGGGAAGCAATGAATCAGAGTCTTGTCACTGTGTTGGATGATGACCTAAAGTGTCTAACCAGCAAAACCTAAAGATATTATTTATCTTTAGCTCAACTACAAAACCGTATATAAATAAGTAATTTTGCACAAAAGAAAGGGTATTATGACCAAATCTGATTATCTGATGCGTTTAAGAAAATGCACAACAATTGAAACTCTTGAGCGTGTCATTGAAAAAAATAAGTATGAATTATCTGATGATGAGCTAGAGCTATTCTATTCAGCTGCAGATCACCGCTTAGCTGAGCTCACAATGAATAAGCTTTATGATAAAATTCCAGCTTCTGTTTGGAAATTTGTTAGGTAATATCTTATTAACACGCACAGATAGTGAATGGTTGTAGCCGGTAAATCCCCTTATCGGCTGGACGCAATGCAATTATCGTTTTATTATTGGCATTATAATTATGCTAATGGAAATTTATTGCTTTTAATTTTAGCATATCAACTTTTCTTATTACAATAATCAACAATGAATGTTGTATTCTTAACCTTTCTTTTTTAACTTCAGAATTTATTTGAGATTTAGAGTTTAATTAACAATTATAAAATATAATTAAATAACATATTTATAATAAATTAGAATATATAGATGAGAGGAAAGGCAAAAGATGCTGAGTTGGGTGGGAGCCCTGCCAGCGACATCCCGGCACACACGACCCCTGCTATGGCTGCTTCCTTCCGGACCTGACCAAGTTAACAAGTTAGCGTTGCGGGAGAACCAACAGAGCCCCCATTGATTGCTTCTTTCAAAGCAGGGGCATTATGCTTGATAGTCATTGAAATAGCAAGAAACCCCTGACCAAGTGACGTTTTATTACACAAACTCATATAAAAATAGCGACTCAACTAAAAAGTCGCTTATTGGCTAGTTCGCAGGTACCATCAACAATTCAACATTTTTTGTGACGCCATTATTGATAACCTCTACAACGCTATCACTAATGTATAAAAGTTTTCCATTCGCGTTCACGGTTGCATTAACAACTAGCGAGCCTTCCTGCCTAACTTCATTTTTTTGGTAAGTTAGTTCAAAAGGAATGGTTGGACGATTATTCACTGAATTGTAATATTTTTGAGATAATATCAGTGCAGGTAAGTCCGCAACCGTTGTATCTGCCAACGTAATTGTAACAACTGCGTCTTCAGGTAAAACAGTATCCTGTAAAATCACCACACGGCCCTCGATTTTTCCTGAATCGACTGTCTGGTTATTATTACTATTTTGAGCATTAAGTGCTTTTTCGCTGGGCTTGGTGCTATTCCCTTCACAGCTAACCAACGTTAAAATCACTAATAAGCTAACAATATAGCGAAAAAACTTCATAGTTATTACCTATAACACAATGTTTACTAAAACATTTTAAAATAATCGGAATAGACAAGTCATTTTCTGATGAGGGAATAATAAAAAGTATAACTAATATTGGTAGAATAATACATTTATATTTCCAAATGTAACAATACGTAACCCCAATTTATTCGCTAGTAATTAATCTACCTATTCAGGGTAAATAATGGGAAAATACCAATATCTCATTTACGTATAACTGAACTAAGATGACTATGAGCCCAGAATTACAGAATTTAATTAGCCTAATTGAACTCGAAAAAATTGAAGAAGGTATTTTTCGTGGACAAAGCGAAGACCTTGGTTTACCTCAAGTTTTTGGTGGACAAGTTGTTGGACAAGCCATGTATGCAGCGAAGCAAACCATACCTGAAGAAAGAGCGATTAATTCTTTTCATAGTTATTTTTTACGCCCAGGCGATAGCTCACGTCCCATTGTTTATGACGTGGAAATTTTACGCGATGGCGGAAGCTTTAGCGCACGCCGAGTAAGTGCCATTCAAAATGGTAAACCTATCTTCTTTATGACCGCATCATTTCAATCTCAAGAAGAAGGTTATAGCCATCAGAACTTAATGCCAGATGTACCACCACCTACAAAATTAATTTCTCAAGATGATATTGTTCAAAGTTTGGCTGATAAATTACCAGAAGCAGTTAAAAAGTATGCTCTTCGGCCAACTCCTTTTGAATTTCGTCCCGTTGAATTTTACAGCCCATTCGATGCCGCACCTCAAGAACCATTTCGTTATATTTGGTTCAAAGCGAAAGGGCAACTGCCTGATATACCTTCACTACACCACTATTTATTAGGTTATGCCTCTGATTACAATTTCCTTCCTGCCGCATTACAGCCGCATGGTAGAGGATTTATGGAACGCGACTTACAGGTTGCAACTATTGACCATTCAATGTGGTTCCATCGCCCATTTAAAATTGATGACTGGTTACTGTACGCTGTAGAAAGCCCTTCGGCATCAGGTGGGAGGGGTTTTGTGAAAGGACAAATCTATAATTTACAAGGTGATCTTGTTGCAACTGCAGTCCAAGAAGGCGTAATTCGTCAACGGCAACCTCGTAAATAACCGCTATTTAAAGTAAGTGATTACTTACTTAGAAAAATATATTAGTCAGTTTAAAAAGGTAATGGCAGCCAGCAATAAGCTGCCATTATCAATTTACATAAAACACAGTATTATCCTGTAATTATCTTTACATGAAGGTTAATTGTAGGCACTTTCACCATGAGAAGTAATATCTAAGCCTTCCCTTTCTTTTTCAACATTAATTCGTAAGCCTGACGTTTTCTCTGCAATTTTAAATGCGATATAAGCAACAATTGCAGTCCAAACAACACAAACTAGGATGCTAACGGCTTGAATTCCTACTTGTTTCATCATCGTAATACCTTCCGCATAGCCACTTCCGCCTAATACCGTTGAGGTAAATACCCCCGTGAGTAAACACCCTAAAATGCCACAGACTCCGTGAACGCCAAAAACATCGCAAACATCATCAACTTTTAACCGACGTTTTAAAATCACTACCCCCCATAAACCTGCCAATCCAGAAAGTAGTCCGATGATTAATGCCCCGCCAACACCCACAGTACCCGCAGCAGGCGTAACACCGACTAACCCAGCCAAACACCCAGAGCAAGCCCCTAATAATGAAGGTTTCTCCCTGAAAAGCCATTCCGCTAAAGTCCACGATAAGATAGCGCCTGCCGCAGCTGCGATAGTGTTCACAAACGCGAGTGCAGCAATACTATTTGCACTTCCAGCCGAACCTGCATTGAAACCAAACCAGCCAATGAATAATATGGAAGTTCCCATAAATACCATAGGTAGGTTATGAGGTTTAATGGCTTCTTTCCCTAACCCGGTACGATGCCCCAGTAAGTAAGCACCAACTAAGCCTGCAACAGCCGCATTGATATGAACAACCGTACCTCCAGCAAAATCTAATGCGCCATCTTGCGATAAAATACCACCTCCCCACACCATATGTGCCATTGGCAAATAAGCAAATGTAGTCCAAATAAGGGTAAAAATTAGAATTGCAGAAAATTTAATTCGCTCTCCTAATGCACCAATCACTAATGCAACCGTTAAGCATGCAAATGCACCTTGAAACACGACGTGAATAAATTGAGGGATCGGTCCAGATAAGCTTTCTACAGTAATATCTTTCAACATGATCTGGCTAAAACCACCGATAAAATCATTTCCCTCACTAAAAGCTAAACTGTATCCATAAACAATCCAAATAACAGACACCAAAGCAAAAATAACTGCAGTTTGAGCCATCAAAGAAAGGACATTTTTGCTTCTTAGTAGCCCACCATAAAATAATGCGATACCTGGCAGTATCATAAAGATAACTAAAGCAGTCGCTATCATCATGAATGCATTATCCGCTTTATCCAGAGCTTCCTCTGCAGCAAACACGGTTATTGGAAAACCACCCATTAATAAGAATAAGTATTGGAACCCTTTGCGCATAGTTGTTCTCCTACAGTGCTTCGTCTTGTTTTTCACCTGTACGAATACGTACCGCTTGTTCTAATGACAAAATAAATATTTTTCCATCCCCAACTTGGCCCGTATAAGCTTTTTTTTCAATTGTTTCAATTACCTGCTCCACTAACTCATCAGAAACGGCTATTTCCATACGTACTTTAGGTAAAAAGTCGACAGTATATTCAGCACCTCTGTACAACTCGGCATGCCCTTTTTGCCTCCCAAACCCTCTAACTTCAGTAATGGTAAGCCCTTGAACTCCAATATCTGATAACGCTTCTCGGACTTCATCTAATTTAAATGGCTTAATGATCGCGATGATATATTTCATGTTCACTCCTATAAGTCAGGTGAATAAACTGCTCAATGCTTTGAACAGCACTGACGTTATAGCAAACCGTGTGCCAAAATATATTTATTCATATAATTCAATAAGAAAGGGCAAAATAAAAAACCACTCGGATGAGTGGCTTTAGAGGATGCATTATAAGAGTGCAGAACAATTAACTAGGTATAGCCTCAACTTCAGCATCACTATGGGCATTCAGTGATTCCCCAACTTGTTGCAACTGGTACATTTGATAATAGCGTCCTTTTTGTTGCAAAAGCTGTGAATGCTTACCTTGCTCAACAATTGCACCACGATGTAACACAACGACTTGATCAGCATCGACGATCGTCGATAAACGGTGAGCTATCACAACTAGAGTAGTATGTTGGCGGATCATACGTAATGCTTTTTGTATCGCTTGCTCTGTTCCTGAGTCAATGTTCGCGGTTGCTTCATCCAAAATTAAAATTTTAGGTGTCACCACAAGAACTCGAGCCATCGCTAGTAATTGTCTTTGCCCAACAGATAACGTATTTCCTTGTTCTCCGAGCACGGTATCTAAACCATCAGGTAACGCACGAACCAACTCAGCAAGCTGAACAGTTTCAAGAACTTCCCAGACTTTATCTTGGCTAATTTCACGTCCTAATGCGACGTTATCAAAAAAAGAAGCGGCGAGAACAACAGGGTCTTGTTGCACCATTGCAATACCATTACGTAATACTTGATGAGATAGTGAACTTAAATGACGCCCATCTAATAAAATATCCCCTTCTTGCCATGGGTAATATCCCATAATTAAATTTGCAATGGTACTTTTACCACTTCCTGTATGGCCGACCAACGCAATAAAATTATGATCAGGCACTTGTAAATTAATGTCTTTAAGCACAATGTTGTTATCACGATAGGCAAAGGATAAATGGTTAATTGAGATTGAACCACCTTGTAACGGCTCAATACTTGCGCCATAGCCTTGTTGCGGGCTATCCATTAATTCAAAAACACGCTCACCAGAAACAACGGCTTGCTGCAACATTGACTGCTGAGAAGTTAATTCAATGAGCGGTTCATTCAAGCGGCCTAAATAATTAATAAAAGCATATAAAACACCAACACCAATGGTGGTCGTTCCTTCGAATCCAAATAGCAATAGTAAACCACATAATACTGAGGCAGAAAGTAAGCTCAACAATGGCCTTAATAATAAGCCATCAAGCTTTAATGCTTTCATTCTTGCAAAATAATGGTCTTGGCTAAGACTTTGCATTTTTTCGCCAAATCTAGCTTGCTGGATAAATTGCTGAATAACTGTCATTCCATTAATAACTTCATTAAAACCGTTATTAATATCAGCAAGATAAGATCTCACACGACGTACAATCGGTGTGCTTAGACGCTGATAAACAAGCATTACCACAAATACAGCAGGAAAAATCATCACTGCAATTGATGCCATACGCCATTCCAATGAAAACATGGCAACCAGCATAGCGCAGATCAGTGCTAAGCTACGAAACACGGTTGGTACAACCATCACAAATAGATCTTTAATAACCTCAGTATCATTTGTAACTCGTGAAATTAACTGACCAACTGGCTGCTTATCAAATGCACTTAGAGGCTGCCTTAGAGCAGCAAACATCACATCTGTTCGTAATGTTTGCACTACCCCCACAGAAGCTTTATTAAATAAAATAATTTGATAGTAATGTAATAGTGCAGCAATAACTTGGAGCAATATAAACCCAACAGCCATATATAAAGCCAGTGGCATGATGATTTGTTTTTTCGCTATCATGTTATCAATAAAATAACTGATTAGCAGAGGCCCACTAACTTCTGCAATAGCAGCTAGCCATAGCATTGCAATGGCAATAGCCATGGTTCCTCGGTACGCTTTTCCATAAGCAAGTAAACGCTTAAGTGCTGGCCACAGCGGTTTCTTTTGGCTCATAGATCACCATCCAAAGCTGCTTCAATCTGTTGATATTGATACATATCTTTATACCAACCCGATTGCTCAATAAGCGCGTCATGTCTACCTCTGCTAACAATAGCACCTTGAGATAGCACTAAAATATTGTCCGCCTCTACCAATGCAGATAGACGATGGGCGCTGATGATCATGGTTCTATCTTGTCGCCAATGGCTTAAATTTTGTAAAATTGTAAACTCAGTCTGCCCATCAACGGCAGAAAGTGCGTCATCTAGCACCAAGATTTCCGCATTCTGCAAGATAGCCCTCGCAATAGAAATTCGTTGTTTCTGCCCGCCTGATAACATGACGCCTCGCTCACCAACCTGAGTGGAATAGCCTTCAGGTAAACGTAAAATATCATCATGTACACAAGCAATGCGTGCAGCCTGTTCAATTTCTTCTTGAGTGGCATCAGGTCGCCCAAGCGCGATATTGCCTGCGACGGTATCTGAAAACAAAAATGGAGACTGATTTACGATAGATAACCGAGCACGCCATTCATCTAAACGAATTTCGGGTAACGGTAAACCTTGATAGAAAATAACCCCTTCCGTAATATCAAATTGACGTTGTAATAACGTCAACAATGTTGATTTTCCAGATCCTGTTGGCCCACATATCCCTAAAAATTGCCCAGGTTTTAGGTCAAACTTAATATCATGTAATGCTGTTCTCGAGGTTTCTGGATAACTAAATTTGATGATATTTACATTCAAATTTCCCTTTTCAGGCTGTAATGAATGCGAACCATCCTGAATGACTAACGGTTCATTGAGTAAACTAAGAATACGGCTATAAGCTGCACTACCCCGTTCAACGATATTAAACATCCATGCGAGCGCTAACATCGGCCAAATCATTAACCCTAGATACATCACAAAGCTCGTTAATTCGCCTAGCGTCAGTGTGTCGTTTAATACCATCCAGCTTCCCCCTGCAATAGCGAGTAAGTTGGCCATACCAATCGCCATAAAAATAGTGGGGTCAAAACGAGCATCAACTTTAGCAACATGCATATTGCGACGCCCTGCCTCGGTAGCTACCTGTTCAAATTGATTTGATTGATGATCTTCGAGGCCAAAAGCTTTAATCATGCGAATACTTGTTAAACTTTCTTGTGCATGATTATTTAAAGACGAAAATGCCCCTTGGGCATGCTTGAAACGCTGATGAAGCTGATCCCCATAACGTTTAATGACTAATGCCATAATTGGCATTGGAATAAGTGCAAGTAAAGTAAGCTGCCAACTAATTTCAACGCTCATCATAATGAGCACCGCACACCCCATCACTAATGAGTCAACTAATGTTAAAACGCCCTCTCCTGCAGCAAACACAACTCGGTCAACATCATTCGTTGTACGTGCAATTAAATCTCCTGTTCGGTACCTAAGGTAAAATGCTTGGTTTTGCAGACTTAGTTGCCGATAAAATTTTTGTCGTAGTTGTACGGCTAACTTATAAGAAGCACCAAATAACCATAAACGCCAGACATAGCGCAAACCATACACAACCAATGCAATCAACAGCATGACTAAAACATAAGTGATCAATTGCTTTGTCGACATTGCCCCTTTACTAATTCCATCAACAACAACACCAACAATGCGTGGGGGAACTAATTGTAAGATAGCAATGATAATTAAAAAGCAAACAGCGCCGAGATAGCGCCGCCATTCACTCAAAAAATACCAACTTAGTTGTGAAAATAATCGCACGTAATACTGCCTTGAATATATTGATTTATTGATGCCTAAGAATGAGAGCCCGTAATTATCTAAGTTATTACAGGGTTAATCAGGAATAGGCAATACTGTCGTATACTTGATTTTTTCCATTGCAAAGCTTGAAGTTACATCGATTAAACCATGAACACCATTAACTAACTTTTTATAAAACAAGTCATATGATTTCATATCATGAACTTCCACTTGCATAAGATAATCATACTCCCCAGCCATACGATAAAACATCAGAACTTCAGGAAGTTGACTAACAAAAGAAACAAATTGCTCATACCACTCACTATTATGATGCTGTGTTTTAATTGTCACAATCACCGTTAAACCTAAACCTAACTTCTCACCATCGAGTAAAGTGACTCGCCCTCGAATATAACCTTCATCTTCAAGCCTTTTTAATCTTTTCCAGCACGGAGTAGAGGTTAAATTAACAGCTTCCGCAAGGGTATTTAAGGATAAGCTGCTGTCATTTTGCAATAAACAAAGCAGTTTTTTGTCTATTTTATCTAACATAATTACTCTCTTGGCTTGGGTGTAAGTGCTTTTATCGTTATTTTATTAGCTGTATAACTATATTATGCAAAATTGAATAATTAAAAAACAATAAAAATGTTACCAAATACCATGATTATAGAATATTTTTATACAGATAACCAAATCAGCATATAAATAGTCCTTCAATCAAACTAATTTGATAAAAATAGAACTATGAATTACATCCCAGTATCGCTAACATGCTTTACTCTCTTTCCATCACATTTTGATAATGATATATCACCAAGGAGTACCTATGAAACGCGCAGTTGTGGTTTTTAGCGGAGGCCAAGACTCAACAACCTGTCTTATTCAAGCTTTGCAAAACTATGATGAAGTTCATTGTGTTACTTTTGATTACGGCCAGCGCCATCGTTTTGAAATCGAAGTCGCACAGAAATTGAGCGTATCTTTAGGTGCTACAGCACATAAAGTGTTAGATGTCACATTACTCAATGAATTAGCAATCAGCAGCTTAACTCGAGATAACATCCCAGTTCCTGATTTTTCAGAAAGCGAGTCCAGTACTTTACCCAGCACTTTTGTTCCAGGGCGCAACATTTTATTCCTCACATTAGCAGCAATTTATGCTTACCAAGTAAAAGCAGAAGCGGTGATAACCGGTGTTTGTGAAACTGATTTTTCAGGTTACCCAGATTGCCGAGATGAATTTGTCAAAGCCCTCAATCATGCTGTAGACCTCGGTCTTGCCAAAAATATTCGCTTTGAAACCCCATTAATGTGGTTAAATAAAGCCCAAACATGGGCTCTTGCCGACAGTTATGGCCACCTTGAAACCATCAGGCAGCAAACACTGACTTGTTATAATGGTATTCAAGGTGATGGTTGCGGTGAATGTGCTGCCTGCCATTTAAGGAGCAAGGGCTTAAATGAATATTTAAATGATAAAGAAGCCATCATGCTCTCATTAAAGCAAAAGCCATAATGAATTAGTCAAACACACAGCCTATCATTAGCTTATTCGTAATATTCAAGCTAATGGTAGGCTAGTTTTGAATAAAATCTTCAGAACCCACCTTGAATGACTCTAACTTCTCACGCAGCTGTTCATCGATAATAATTGCTTTATTCTCGATATTATTGATAAAAACAAATGTCACATAAGCATCTGAAACAACCTCTTGAATTCCTGCTTTAGTGCGAATAATTTGTTGATAACATACTGCGCTTTTACTGCCTATTTTGTCCATACGGGTCACCACAGTCAGCTCATCACCGAGTAAGACACCTTGTATATAATTTACATTAATATTCACCGCAGCTATTGTTAAATTGTTTTCTATAGCCCACCTAATAAAATTGCGTTTATTCATCCATTCCCAGCGGTCTGCTTCATAGAATTCTAAGTAACGTGCATTATTAACGTGCTGAAAAACATCTATATGATAACCATGAACTTTAATGTGTGTTGTCATAACTACTCCGACCAGTTTATTTTTTAATAACATAAAAATAACAAATGTACGGAAAATGTGCTGAATGATTATCAAGAATAAGACTTAGCTCCCAAATTATTTACAAGATGCTTAGTTTTCTGCTTAATTATTAACCTTAAATATATTCCCCCATACTTTGTATGGGGGATTTTAGTTACAAAGTTAACTTATCTTTATTCTTTTCTAAAAATGCAGGACCTATCCCCTGAACTTCTAAAATATTCTCAATGGAATTAAAAGCCCCATATTTTTGCCTATATTCAACGATAGCTTTAGCTTTTTGCCTACCTATGCCATTAAGTTTTTCGGCAAGTTCCTCTTCACCTGCTAAGTTAATATTTACCTTGTCAGACTGCTCATGGTTAGTTGATGGTGAGTTATTACTTACTTGTTTTTCTTGAGTGACAGCCGTAGTGGCTTTTTCTGGCTCAATTTTCTTAGCCAAAGAAAAAGAAGAAAATGAGCATAATAAAGAAAGGAGCAGAACAATACCTAATCTGCATTTATTGACTGAATTCCATAACATATTTGTTCTCCTGTGTATGTTGAGACACAACGATGCCATAGAAAAATATGGAACACTTTTTAATAAAATTAAAAATACGAAAGGCCACCCAAAGGTGGCCTTCTATTCATAACGTTACAATTTTACTTGCGAAGCTGCTCGCAATTATTCAATATTCAGCACTTCAATTTTTGCATTTTCACGCAAGTTAAGCATCAAAGCTTCGTTAACCGCAGAACTCATAGCGCCTTGGTATTCACGAGTTAGTTGTTTTAACTCGTCATCCGTTGGCTGACCTAATGTTACTTTATCTAGCTGAATAACCACATAGTTATCAGACTCATCACGCGCAAGTGCGTAGCTTGGTTTACCATCAACAGGTTGTGGCATTTCCATTGTCGCATTGATAACCGCTGTTTGTGGCATTAAACGAGAAACGGTTTGAGCATCAGAGAATTTAACACCCGTGGCACTTAGAGCTTCAGCCCCTTTACCCGCTTTTAACTCAGTAAGTAATTTATCGCCCGTAGCTTTCAACTCTGCTTCGGCTTTTTGGCGTTTAACCAGTGTTTCAATTTCTGACTTAACCTGTTCAAAAGGTTCAACACTTTCAGGTTTGTACTCTGTAACACGCACAACAAATGCACGGTCACCTTCCACGTTAATAACGTCTGAGTTGATTCCTTTAGAACCATTTTTATCCACTAAACGATCGCTAAATACTTCACTGACCACTTTAGGGAAATTAAGCGCAGCAGGTGGGTTTGTTCTATCAAACCAATCCGTTGTCACAGCCTTCAAACCAGATACAGATTCAACTGATACTAATGATTCCATATCACTCGTGGCCGCTTCACTGACTTTTTGCTGTAAGTCATAGAATTGCTTAATGTTTTTATCTTGAAGCAAGCTAGTTTTAATACTTTCTTCAACTTGCTCAAACGGTTTAATCGATTCTGGCTTAATATCATCTAAACGAAAAATAACATAGCTATTTTGTGATTTAACAGGTGCCGAAAGTTGCCCTTTTTCTGTTAATTTAGCATCCACAATTTCGATTGGCGTTGATGCAGCTTCCATCCAACCAATCAGGCCTTTTTGCCCTGCACTGAATTTATCCGTTGATTTTTCAGCGGCTAACGTTGCAAAGTCTGCACCTTGTTTTAATTCATCCAGAATATCATTCGCTTCTTTTTCAGAAGCAACCTGAATCATACTGTACTGCTTTTGCTCTGCTTGAGTATAATTTTTCAGGTTTTGCTCATAATAGGTTTTTACTTCTTCATCAGACACTGTCGCTGGTGCCATCGATGCTGCATCCATTTCAACATAGCTTACTTGCACCTTCTCAGGTGAAATAAAGCTATTTTGGTTAGCATCATAATAGGACTTTAATTCTTCTTCAGAGGCTGTTTGTTTTGCTTGAACCTCTGCTAAATCTAAAATTGCAGTGCGAATTTCACGCTCTTGCATAAATAATTCAGCATACGCTTTAACTTCAGATGGTAAAGCGAAATCCGTTCCAGTAAAGGTTTTAGCTAGCTGAGCACGTGTAAGATCTTGGCGAATTTGAGCCGCAAGGCTATCTGCATTAATGTTGTTACGGCTTAAGATCTCACGATATTTTTCGCTATCAAACCGGCCATCTGTTTGGAAAACAGGCATTGAGAAAATATATTGCTCAATTTGCTGATCGCTTGCTGAGAGTTGTAGTTCATTAGCATACTGATTAATCAATTCATTGTTAATCAAGTTATCAAGAGCTTGGCGGCGCAGTAAATTCATGCTTTCTTCATTACTAGCGACTTCTGAAAATTTATCCCCCAGGTACTCTTGTAATGATTGGCGCTCTTGTTGAAAAGCCTGCTGTAGCTGCTCTCGGCTTATTGACTGCCCGTTAACTTCAGCGGCATTATTTGCACTGTTGCCACCAAGGCCACCCATCATAACGCCACCCAACACGAATGAAAGGATAATCAGCGCCAGTATTATTTTGAGCAAAGGACTATTCGCCTTTGTGCGTAAATTTTCCATCATAAAAAGGCTTAACTCCGCTTTGTTGAATTCAATTTCCTGATAATACGCTAATCTTAACTCAGAAAGAAAAAAAAGCGCACCATTTCAATGGTGCGCTTATATATTAGCTGATTAAAGACATTCCGTCAGTTTGAGTTTTCGCAAAAATACGAGAAAGACAAACTTAAATACCTAATTAGCTATTTACAGCGTCTTTAAGACCCTTACCTGGACGGAAAGCAGGAACTTTCGCCGCAGCTATTTTAATTTCTTTACCCGTTTGAGGGTTACGGCCTGTACGTGCTGCACGCTCACGAACAGAGAAAGTCCCAAAGCCAACTAGAGCAACATCGTCCCCTTTACTCAAAGAACCCGTTACGGTAGCAACGAACGCGTCAACAACACGACCTGCTGCAGCTTTAGAAATATTCGCATCAGAAGCGATTTGATCAATCAGTTGAGCTTTATTCACTCTTATCATCCCCATATTAGTTGGACTATAAATCTCTTAATTAACTATAGCAGTTATTAGTATAGTTAATTAATGATGCAGCCGTTATATCAATCCTGATTACCAATGGCAAGAGAACAGATTGCATACAAACAATTATCAGAATCATCGTTAAATTAGCGATGAAAAAAAAGGCTGACAAGCCCTAAATTAGCTGTCAGCCTTAATTTTATACAAACTTCTTGATTCAGCTCACTCTTTTAGCTTTCTTTTTAACTACTTCAGCTCCAAAAGGAGGATTAACTAAAGCCAAAGATAAGACTTCTTCAATCGTTTTCACAGGGTGAATTTCAAGATCTGCGATCACATTTTGAGGAATTTCTTCTAAATCACGTTCGTTTTCTTTAGGAATTAATACTGTTTTAATCCCTCCACGGTGTGCCGCCAATAATTTCTCTTTTAAGCCACCAATTGGGAAAACTAACCCTCTTAATGTAATTTCACCCGTCATAGCAACATCTGCTCTCACCGGATTACCCGTTAGGCAAGAAACTAATGCTGTAGACATCGCAATACCTGCACTTGGACCATCTTTTGGCGTTGCCCCTTCAGGTACGTGCACATGGATATCGCGTTTTTCATAAAAATCGCTATTAATACCCAGTTTTTCCGCTCGAGCTCTAACAACCGTTAATGCGGTTTGAATAGACTCTTGCATCACTTCACCTAAAGAACCGGTATAGGTTAGTTTGCCTTTACCAGGCACACAAGCAGTTTCAATAGTGAGTAAGTCACCACCAACTTCAGTCCAAGCAAGGCCTGTAACTTGCCCAACACGGTTTTCTGTGTCTGCTTGGCCGTAATCAAAACGACGAACTCCCAGATAATCTTTCAGGTTGTCCGCATTGATTTCAATGTGCTTGAGCTTTTTGTCCATAAGTAGCGCTTTAACCGCTTTACGGCATAATTTAGAGATTTCGCGCTCTAAACCACGAACTCCAGCCTCACGAGTGTAATAGCGAATGATGCTCATTAAAGCACTATCATCGATAGTTAACTCATTCTTTTTCAACGCATTACGTTCAATCTGCTTAGACAGCAAATGTCTTTTCGCAATATTCAGTTTTTCATCTTCTGTATAACCAGAAAGGCGAATCACTTCCATACGATCTAACAATGGTGCAGGGATGTTCATTGAGTTCGATGTTGCAACGAACATCACATCAGACAAATCGTAATCCACTTCTAAGTAGTGGTCGTTAAAGGCAATATTTTGTTCTGGATCAAGCACCTCTAGTAATGCAGAGGCTGGGTCGCCACGCATATCAGATGACATTTTGTCAATTTCATCCAGTAAAAATAGTGGGTTTTTGACGCCGACTTTTGCCATCTTTTGGATCAGCTTACCTGGCATTGAACCAATATAAGTACGACGGTGACCACGGATTTCAGCTTCATCGCGCACCCCACCTAATGCCATACGTGTATATTGGCGACCCGTAGCCTTAGCAATAGATTGCCCCAAAGAGGTTTTACCTACACCCGGAGGCCCAACCAAGCAAAGGATTGGCCCTTTAATTTTGCTGACGCGGCTTTGCACTGCCAGATACTCTAAAATACGGTCTTTCACACGCTCTAAACCGTAGTGGTCGGTATCTAACACTTCTTGTGCTTTAACTAAGTCTTTTTTGACTTTGCTACGTTTATGCCATGGAACCTGCACCATCCAATCAATATAGCTACGGACAACAGTAGCTTCTGCTGACATCGGAGACATCATTTTCAGCTTCTGCAATTCTGCTTCGGCTTTTTCTTGTGCCTCTTTTGGCATTTTCGCTTCTTCGATTTTACGTTTTAGCGATTCATATTCGTCTGGCGCATCATCCATTTCACCCAGCTCTTTCTGAATAGCTTTCATTTGCTCATTCAGATAATACTCGCGCTGGCTTTTTTCCATCTGTTTTTTAACGCGGTTACGAATGCGTTTTTCCACTTGCAGCAACTCAGTTTCTGACTCCATCATGGCCATCAAAAACTCTACGCGTTCAGCAATATTTGCCATTTCTAAAACGCGTTGTTTATCTGCTAATTTTAATGGCATATGAGAGGCAATGGTATCTGCCAGTTTATCTAGCTGATCTTGTTCAATTGCATGTAACGCAGTTAGTACTTCAGGTGGAATCTTTTTATTCAGTTTTATATAGCTTTCAAACTGACTAACAATAGTGCGATACAATACTTCGTTTTCTTTTTCATCAAGTGCATCTGATGATTGAGAACCCGCTGCCGTTTCATCATACGGTGCGTGTTCAGATTCACTATTTTGCTCTGTTGCCAAATACTCTGCTTGCGCTAAGAAATATTCGCCATTATCTGTCAAACTGGTAATACGTGCGCGTCGTAGGCCTTCAACAAGGACTTTAACGGTACCATCAGGTAGTTTTAACATCTGAATAACGGATGCAACTGTACCGACAGCAAATAAATCATTCACCCCTGGCTCATCAGTCGAGGCTTCTTTTTGTGCAACCAGCATTACCTGCTTGTCATGATCCATCGCTGCTTCCAGACTGTGAATGGATTTTTCACGTCCAACAAACAGTGGGATCACCATATGTGGGTATACCACTACATCACGCAGAGGCAATACTGGTATTTCAATGCGTTCGGAACGCTCAGGATTCATAAAGCTCTCTCTTCGTTTAGCTCACGCTAGTTTAAGGGTTTCTGTCTCTTGCTTTAAAATTGCTTTCTAAAACAAGGAAACCACACCTCAGAATATAAACTATATGGGGACAAGATTTTAGCATTCAATGGCTAGTTGAACATAAAAAACAAAATGAGGGAAACCCCTCATTTCGTTTGATTAACTATTGAACGTTTTATATGGGATTAGTTATCGCCGGAAGCTTGAGCATCAGGTTTGCTATATATCAATAGCGGCTCTGATTGCTCATTAATGACGTTTTCATCAACGACAACTTTTTCAACATTACTCATTGAAGGAAGGTCATACATCGTATTTAACAATGCAGCTTCAACAATAGAACGTAAACCACGAGCTCCGGTTTTACGTGCCATGGCTTTCTTAGCGATGGCTTTTAATGCTTCCTCACGGAACTCAAGCTCTGTATTTTCAAGACTAAATAAGGCTTGGTATTGCTTAGTTAATGCGTTTTTAGGTTCTTTCAGAATCTGAATTAATGCTTCTTCACTTAATTCAGTTAATGTTGCAACAACAGGCAAGCGACCAATAAACTCAGGGATTAAACCAAATTTAATTAAATCTTCTGGTTCTGCCTGCGTTAACAATTCGCCTTCCGTTGCTTTATCTGATTCACCTTTCACTTCTGCAGCAAAACCGATACCTGAACGGGTATTTAAACGCTGACCGATCACTTTATCGAGCCCTGCAAATGCCCCGCCACAAATGAAGAGGATCTTTGAGGTATCAACCTGCAAAAACTCTTGCTGAGGGTGCTTACGTCCCCCTTGTGGTGGTACTGCCGCAACAGTTCCTTCAATTAGTTTCAGAAGTGCTTGTTGCACACCTTCACCGGAAACGTCACGGGTAATTGATGGGTTATCTGATTTACGTGAAATTTTATCAATTTCATCAATGTATACGATACCACGTTGGGCTTTTTCAACATCGTAATCGCATTTTTGCAGTAATTTTTGAATAATATTTTCAACGTCTTCACCAACATAACCAGCTTCAGTTAATGTCGTTGCATCAGCCATTGTAAATGGTACATCCAAATAACGCGCTAAAGTTTCAGCTAAAAGTGTTTTACCACTACCTGTTGGTCCAATTAGCAAAATATTACTTTTACCTAATTCAACACCATCACTGGTTTTATCACCATTACGTAAGCGCTTGTAATGGTTATATACCGCAACAGCTAAAACTTTTTTCGCTTTTTCTTGACCGATGACATAGTCGTCAAGATGCTGCCGAATTTCATGTGGTGTAGGCAGTTCACTACGCTCACGATGCGGCGTAAGTTCTTTGATTTCTTCACGGATGATATCGAGACATAAATCTACGCATTCATCACAAATATAGACTGACGGACCGGCAATCAGCTTACGTACTTCATGCTGACTTTTTCCGCAGAAAGAGCAGTAAAGCAGTTTTCCTGTCCCCTCTTTGCGTTTATCTGTCATCAGTTGACCTCACTTTTATCCATATTGTTTTGTTTTCGTTGATTAAAAAAACAAAACAACGATTTTCTTTAAAATAGTTTATGGTATGAACTAATTATACCAAAAGTTAACCCATTAACGGCTACTATAAATTTGGTCGACTAAACCATACTCTTTTGCTTCATTTGCAGATAAGAAACGGTCACGCTCTGTGTCTCGAGTAATTTCTTCAATGGATTTTCCCGTATGCAGAGCCATTAACTCGTTCATTCGAGATTTCACTTTAAGAATCTCTTGGGCATGGATTTCGATATCTGACGCTTGGCCTTGATAACCCCCTAACGGTTGGTGGATCATCACGCGTGAATTTGGTAAGCAGAAACGTTTACCTTTGGTACCCGCCGTCAATAAAAAAGCCCCCATGGAACAAGCTTGCCCCATACAAATAGTGCTTACATCAGGCTTGATAAACTGCATCGTATCGTAAATTGACATTCCTGCGGTAATAACGCCACCTGGTGAATTAATATACAAATGAATATCTTTTTCAGGGTTTTCTGCTTCAAGAAATAACATCTGAGCGACGATTAAATTCGCCATATGGTCTTCCACTTGACCGGTCAGGAAGATAATACGTTCTTTTAATAGACGTGAGTAAATATCATACGAGCGCTCACCACGAGAAGTTTGCTCTATGACCATAGGCACAAGGGCCATTTGAGATGCTAATTGTTCCTGACTGCCAAAATGTGACATCGAAATCTCCTATTAAAAACGTTCTGGTGCTTGCGCCTAATTTGCTGTCTGCCTGCTATTTTGAGCAGAGATCATGCCACAAACAACGGTTTTAAAAAATTCCTGTGTCTGCAGGCTCTTTCAATTCTCTTATTTTTCTAGTTTAGCTAATATTTAACCAAATAACTGCAGAAATAAGAAGAAAATGCAGCTAAGTATGCTGCAGTAAATAAGACGCTCTTTAAAAGAGTTTAACACAAGTCTATTGGGTTACATGGAATTATACCATTAGAAAACCATACTTGATTTTCAAGGGAAACAAAATAACTCAGTTGGTTAATATCACCGTTTTCGACAATGTTAAGCTATTCAAAATAGTTCAAATTGCAATTAAAATCCCATTTAGACTACTTGAAGTATAGATAATATAATTAGGGTTTAAATGTGTTTTTCAAGGGTATCCTAATTAAATTCGCTAAAGTGATAATTTAAAGGCTTTAATTGACAAAAAACCCGTAGCAGTACACCACGGGTTTCATTATTTTATACAGCAAGAAAAAATTAACCTGCTTGAACTTGGTTCATCAGTTCAGTGAAGTTAGTTTCTTTTTCTGTCACTTTAGCAACTGCCAATACAGTTTCAACAGCTTGTTCTTCTAAAGCTAAATTACGAACGCTGTTCATCAGCTCTTCGTTTTTGCTGTAGTATTCGATAACTTCAGCTGGATCTTCATACGCAGAAGCCATTTCTTCGATCAGCGCTTTAACACGATCTTCATCAGCTTTCAGTTCGTTTTTGTTGATCACTTCGCCTAACAGCAGACCAATCACTACGCGACGTTTTGCTTGTTCTTCAAACAGTTCACGAGGTAATTCCATCGCTTGTTTTTCGTCGCCACCAAAGCGTTGTGCCGCTTGACGACGCAGAACATCAATTTCACCATCAACAACTGCAGCTGGAACTTCGATGTCATTCGCTTTGATTAAGCCATCAAGAACTTGTGCTTTAACACGGTTACGCACGGCATTTTTCAGCTCACGTTCCATGTTTTTACGTACTTCTGCACGCAGGCCATCTAAAGAACCATCAGCGATACCAAAACGCTTGATAAATTCTTCAGTGAATTCAGGCAGTTCACGTTGTTCTACTTTCTTCAGAACGATAGCAAATTTCGCAGCTTTACCTTTCAGGTTTTCAGCATGGTAGTCTTCTGGGAAGTTAACTTCGATATCGAATTCTTCACCCGCTTTATGACCAACAACACCTTCTTCGAAACCTGGGATCATACGACCTTCGCCCATAACCAGAGCGAAATCTTCTGCTTTGCCGCCTTCGAATTCTTCACCATCGATAGAACCGGTAAAGTTGATAGTGATGCGAGAGTCAGCTTCTGCTGCCGCTTCAACTTCTTTCCACTGCGCTTGTTGCTTACGCAGAGTTTCTAACATATTTTCCAGATCTTCGTCTTTTACAGAAACTGCTGGTTTTTCAACTTCAATAGTTTCTAAACCTGCTAATTCGATTTCTGGGTAAACTTCGAATTCAACTGAATAAACAAAATCTTTACCATCTTCGAGTTGCTCAGGCTTGTAGCTAGGCGCACCCGCTGGATTGATTTTTTGTTCAATAATTGCGTTGATGAAGTTACGTTGCATTACATCGCCCAGAACGTCTTGCATAACAGACGCGCCATAACGCTGTTTAACGATGTTCATTGGTACTTTTCCTTTACGGAAACCATCAACACGTACTTTTTTAGCAACACTAACTAATTCGCTATTAACTGCTTTTTCAATATCAGTGGCAGGAACGGTGATTGTTACACGACGCCCAAGGCCTTGAGTCGTTTCAACAGAAACTTGCATCTTCTTACCTCAAAATAAATCTTAGTGATCGGTCTACTCCAGAGTTATGCCATTAAATCATAATGGCTGTCTCCCTTCCAGAACCGGGGGCGTTACTTTCGTAACGGTCAATCCCTGATATCAGAAGCGTCCCGAAACCTTACTGAAAATTAGACGCAGCATTATACCGATGCATGCGCCCTGAGTCGAGAAAAGCTGAGAAAAGAAGCGTTTTTTCCTCATTATTTGTGACTTTTCTGACTAAATTTTTTGTTTTTTCACCTAAAGTGAAGAAAAAACATTCACCAAGCTCATCATTGAGCATGGCTGATTATGTAAAGCATAGTCTCAGTGTATTAACTGAAACGAAAAACTACCGATTAACACCGCCAACACCACGACAAGCTGGTGATTTTAACGCAGTGTCAGCAAGCTCATTCCACTCTTGTTGTGTATATGTATGCAAAGCAAGGGCATGGATCCCTCCCGATAATTCGTCCGCTAAAATAGCATAAATTTCGCGGTGACGGGCAAGCATTCGTTTATTTTCAAATTTATCACTCACTAAAATAACTTTGAAATGGCTTTCAGACCCCGGTAACACATTGTGTTGGTGGCTTTCATTAATGACCTCCAAATGTGTAGGTTCAAAAGCAACGTGTAACTTTTGGTTCACGAGAGATTGCATACTTTGAGCTGCATTAGCGACCATAAAATGTTCCTTAATTAAAAATTATGCCCAGAGGCAATTATTTTTATTGTACGCGTTGATTATTGCTATCTTCTTATTATAGAAATATCCGATAATAACTTGCCAATGTTATGATAGCGGCACATTGATGCGAATTTTTTCAAAAATTGTTGTCTAATAGTTCAGGATAAATAAGCCGCTAAGCTTTATATTGAACGACGGCTACCCGCACCATAACGAAACATTTTCAATTAGGAAAGATGAACTGGAAAAAATTATGTTAAGAAAACTGTGTTTTCCACTTTTAGGGTTATTTCTTCTTGCGGGCTGCGCAACCAGCAGCAATACATTATCACTAGAGCCTAAGATAGCTTTACCTGCGAAAAACCCTACACTGAATGCAACTTCAATTAGTGTCAGCAGTGTCGATAACCGTACGAATAAATCCTTAGCAGAAGTTAATCGTAATGGTAGTTTAGTTGTACTGAACCCTTCACGCGATCCTCGTTATCTGATGCAAGAAGCCGTCGAAAAGCAAATGGCTGCACGTGGGTTTATGGTGACATCACCGGCAAATGTGAATTTAGTCGTTCAATTGAATAAACTCGATACCAAAGTAAGTGAAGGCAGCCTGCGCCATAATATTACTGTAAACTCCAGTGTCAGTATTATTGCAACAGCGCCAAATGGCTCGACAAAAACACGTTCATTTACCCGTAATTTTAATACACAAGAATTATTGGCTGCCAATAATGCCAAGATAGAAACGGCTATCAATAGCGCATTAACTGATTTAATTGCAGATATGGCAACAGACCAAGAAATCACCGATTTTATCAGACAAAATTCACGCTATTAATTGAGCAATCATTATCATTAAGTATTAAGCTACCTAAGTTCTCATTGATTGAGCTTGGGTAGCATAGCGCAGCCAATACCTCTGCAGCGCAATGTATTGCAGCAATATCACACTGGCTTAGAGGGAAATAATGCCTCGTTTTACTCTACCAAATAACATCACTTTAATCCTTTTAGGCTTTGTTTCTGGTCTACCTTTAGCTTTAACTGCAGGTACATTACAAGCTTGGCTAACTGTTGAAAATGTCGATATAAAAACCATTGGTTTCTTTTCATTAGTCGGACAGGCTTATGTGTTGAAATTTCTTTGGTCTCCAATGATGGACCGCTACACTCCGCCCTTTCTTGGTCGCCGAAGAGGATGGCTATTAACCACTCAAATTTTGTTGATTATCAGCATTGCGGCTATGGGTTTTATGAACCCGTCAGAACATTTGTGGTACCTTGCTGCACTGGCGGTCACTGTTGCATTTTGTTCAGCCTCGCAAGACATTGTTTTTGATGCTTATAAAACCGACTTGCTGAGTGCAGAAGAACGTGGAATTGGCGCTGCAACCTCAGTTATGGGTTACCGGATCAGTATGTTAGTCTCAGGCGGCCTTGCACTTTGGTTAGCGGATAAGTTTTTAACGTGGAAACAACTTTATTTAGTCATGGCAGGGCTAATGATTATCGGTGTTATTGCTACATTACTTGCGAAAGAACCCGAAGAGAGTTGTGCTGCGCCAACGTCACTAAAAAAAGCGATTTACGAACCACTCGCTGAATTCTTTAGCCGGAACAATGCTTGGCTAATCTTACTACTGTTAGTTTTTTACAAACTTGGTGACGCCTTTGTGATGGCGCTCAACACCAATTTTCTATTAAATGCCCTTGGTTTTAGTTTAAGTGAAGTGGGTACCGTCAATAAAACTGTCGGTATGGCCGCAACCATTATTGGAGCGTTACTTGGTGGTTACTTAATGAAAAACATGAGCTTATTTAAAGCTCTGTTTATTTTTGGGCTTCTACAAGGTGGCTCTAATATAGGCTATTGGTTCTTAGCGATAACACCACCTCATATCCTAACCATGGGGTCGATTATATTTCTAGAAAATATCTTTTCTGGTATGGGAACCGCTGCTTTTGTCGCCCTATTAATGACACTATGTAATAAATCGTTATCCGCAACGCAATTTGCACTTCTTTCCGCTCTTTCGGCTGTAGGCCGTGTTTATATTGGCCCAGTTGCGAGTATTTTCGTCAGTAATTATGGCTGGCCACTATTCTACCTTATTTCAATCGCAGTTGCGGTTCCAGGTGTTTTGCTTTTATTAGCTTGCCGGACATCCCTAATATACACACAAGCAACAGGGTTATTTCAGCGGCGCCAGCTGTATGCAAAAGGCTATCGCATTGCCGTATATGCACTTATTACTGCCGTTAGCTTCCTTGCTATTTGGTTACTTTCATTACTTGTATTTTCATTTAGTGGTATGAAAGTTTACCTATTTACTACACAAATTGAATTTTGGCTGAGTTTACCTCGCTACCAAAATCTTATTTTTAATACAGGCATTAGTATTGGTGCTATCAGCCTAGTTATTGGTGGTAGTTTAGACTACCTCGCCGTTCGCAAGACAGTAAAACAATAACCCTTTCTATACTTTTCTCATTAACCTAACAATTACCTAAATAAAGTTTATTTATTTAGGTAATTTGATCTTTTCCTGTAAATTAGATCCAAATAACAAAATAAAGCGATAATGTCAGAATATCGTGATTGCGATCACTTCATGCGTGTAAAATATTTCTTAATTGCAACTTTCAAGTCTAATATATCACAAGTTACAAGTTGGTTAGCTAAAATGTTAATAACTAACGCTTTACTAAACCCCATCAATCTATAAGTGAAAATAATCTATATATGAAAAAAATCATTTACATTGCCACCTTAATTTCTCTAGCAGGTACGGCATATTCTGACGATATTATTGGCTATAAAAATGGCTTTGCTGATGTCAATGTAAACTATTTAGATTGGTCACATCGTACTGAAAATAAAACAGAAAATACGACACGTAAAAAAGACTTTGCCTATATTGAACTTGAAGGAGGTGCCAATTTTAATTGGGGGGAGTTATATGGTTTTTTTGATCTCGAAAACCCATTCCACAGCCAACACACCGATTCAGGATGAAATAAACGTTATACCATTAAAACAACAGGCCGCTTTTATTTAGGTGACACTGGTTTCAACCTATATGGCCACGTTTATGGTACTTGGTCATTACCTGGTGCCAAATATGGTGGTAATTTCCATGATGTGAACACTTTATATGGTATTGGCTATAACACGGCATTCGGTGACTTATGGTTTAAACCTTTTATTGCTCTTAATTACACCGACCAGACATTCTATTCAGGTAATAATGGATATGTAGCGGGTTGGGTAGCCGGTTATAATTTCAGCGTATTTGACGAAAATTTCATGATAACGAACTGGCATGAAATGGAGTTTGCTAGGAACAAACGCTATAACGGGGACAAGAGTAATGGCATAAATGGCGCTCTCGCTTTTTGGTGGAATGCCACAAACCATGTTTCTGCTGGGGTACAATACCGCTATGCTGATAATAAATTAGGCGATACTTTCTACCAAGATGCAATCATTTATACATTAAAGTATACCTTTTAGCGCTCGATATAAAATTGTATCAGAGTTAATAGTTTTCTTTTTTTTATCAGTAAAATAAGAATTTTTTTTTATGATTTAGCCGATAAAGCAACCAAAATAGCTTTATCGGCAATAAAAACTGTAACTTCCCTTAGCATATTGCTAATCATTTATATCAGTTTCACTGTTTTTTCATTTCTTTTGTATATATTTTTCTTTGAAAAATTACTAAGATAATTTACTATTAATTGAGTTTTATCAATGCATACTTATAAATCGCATCAATTTTAACGTTTTCTTTATAAGCTCTTTACATGTGATCATATTAACATAAAGAGCTAACAATTCCGTTTCTTTGCCTTACAATCATTTACACTCGCATAACCTTACCGTAAAATGCCCGCACTGATGAAACGACAATTAGAATCTTTGTCATTTGGGGTCGTGGATGAGACTTATGAACTACAAAAAAAGCATTGGAGCAATCTCACTCGTTGTAGCTACCTTACTATTAGGTGGTTGCGATATGGTGTTGATGGATCCAAAAGGCGCCGTTGGCGTTAAACAAAAAGAGCTAATTCTTATTGCAATTGGCTTAATGCTACTTGTTGTTATTCCTGTTATTTTCATGACGATTATCTTCGCAAGAAAATACCGTGAATCCAACACGTCAGCTACTTACCGTCCTAACTGGGCTCACTCGAATAAAATTGAGTTAGTCTGCTGGACTGTTCCTATCATCATTATCATTATTCTGGGTGCTATCACTTGGAAGACGACACATGAGCTGGACCCATATCAGCCATTAGTGAGTGATCAGGAACCTGTCACTATTGAAGTTATTTCCGCTGACTGGAAATGGATATTCATTTATCCAGAGCAAGGAATTGCAACAGTTAATGAAATCGCATTCCCTACAGGTGTGCCAGTTAACTTCAAAATCACGTCAGATTCGGTGATGAACTCCTTCTTCATTCCATCTTTAGGTGGCCAAATCTACGCGATGGCCGGTATGCAAACAAAGCTTCACTTAATCGCTAACGAACCAGGTACTTATAAAGGCTTCTCTGCAAGCTACAGTGGCCACGGTTTCTCTGATATGAAGTTTAATGCTATTGCAACTCCAGATCGTCAAGGTTTTGATGAGTGGGTACAAAAGGTAAAAGCTTCTCCTAAAACAATGGACACCATGCAGGCATTCGACGAAGTCGCTAAGCCAAGCATGAACGTTCCTGTTACCTACTTCTCTAGCGTGAAGCCTAAACTTTATGAAGATATCGTTCTGAAGTTTGGTCATGAGCACCATAAAGGTCACGCTCCTGTAGAAAATCAAAGTCATTCAATGACTGACCATAACGATGCTACAGGCAATTCAATGCAAATGAGCCACAGTGCTCATGCAGCAGGCGCTGAGGAATAAGGGCATGTTCGGAAAATTAACACTAGATGCAGTTCCGCTCCATGAGCCGATTATCGTTGTTACACTGATTGCTATTGTCCTTGGTGGGCTTGGCTTAGTCGGTGTGATCTCCTACTTCGGTAAGTGGAAATGGCTGTGGAAAGAATGGTTAACCTCTGTTGACCATAAGAAAATTGGTGTCATGTACATCATTGTGGCGATGGTCATGTTATTCCGTGGCTTCGCTGATGCAATCATGATGCGTGGGCAGCAAGTTCTAGCTTCTGCTGGCCAAGAGGGTTTCTTAAATCCTCATCACTATGACCAAATCTTTACCGCGCACGGCGTTATCATGATTTTCTTCATGGCAACTCCATTCGTTGTTGGTCTGATGAACTTAGTTGTACCTCTGCAAATTGGTGCACGAGATGTGGCGTTCCCATTCCTTAACTCATTGAGCTTCTGGTTCTTTGTTGTTGGTGTTGTATTAATCAACATCTCTCTAGGGGTAGGTGAATTCGCACAGACTGGTTGGTTGGCTTATCCGCCGTTATCAGGCTTGGAGTACAACCCTGGGGTCGGGGTCGATTACTGGCTCTGGAGTCTCCAGATATCCGGTATTGGTACACTATTAACAGGGGTTAACTTCATCGCGACTATTATCCGTATGCGTACGCCGGGTATGTCGATGATGAAAATGCCTGTATTCAGCTGGGCTGCGTTATGTACTAACGTATTGATTGTTGCTGCTTTCCCTATCTTAACTGTTACATTAACGCTTCTGACGTTAGACCGTTATTTAGGTACCCATTTCTTCACTAATGATATGGGCGGCAACATGATGATGTACATCAACCTGATTTGGGCATGGGGTCACCCTGAGGTGTATATCCTTGTTCTGCCTGTGTTCGGTGTATTCTCTGAAGTTGCAGCAACCTTCTCGAAAAAACGTTTATTCGGTTATACCTCATTAGTTTGGGCGACAATCGTGATTACCGTTATGTCCTTCATCGTTTGGTTGCACCACTTCTTTACGATGGGTTCAGGAGCGAACGTTAACGCCTTCTTTGGTATCGCCACAATGATTATCGCAATCCCTACAGGGGTTAAGATTTTCAACTGGTTGTTTACCATGTACCAAGGTCGTATCGAATTTAAATCACCTATGCTGTGGACTATCGGTTTCATCATCACCTTCTCTGTCGGTGGTATGACGGGTGTTCTGCTTGCTGTTCCAGGTGCAAACTTCGTTCTGCATAACAGTTTATTCCTGATTGCTCACTTCCATAACGTTATTATTGGTGGTGTTGTATTCGGATGCTTCGCGGGTATGACTTACTGGTTCCCGAAAGCATATGGCTTCACGCTAAATGAGAAATGGGGTGTTCGTGCCTTCTGGTTCTGGATCATCGGTTTCTTCATGGCCTTTATGCCACTGTATATTCTTGGCTTTATGGGTATGACCCGTCGTTTAAGTCAGAATATTGACCCGACTTACCACACAATGCTAGTTGTTGCTGCGGGTGGTGCTGCGTTAATCGCAATCGGTATTGCATGCCAAGTTATCCAAATCATCGTGAGTATCCGTGACCGTCATGAAAACCGTGATTTAACCGGTGACCCATGGGGTGGACGTACACTTGAGTGGGCGACATCTTCTCCACCACCATTCTATAACTTTGCGATTGAACCTCACGTTCAAACTCGTGATGCGTGGTGGGATCTAAAAGAAAAAGGCCTTGCTCACAAGAAACCGGCTTCATATGAAGAAATTCATATGCCTAAAAATACAGGCGCTGGCGTTATTATAGCTGCATTTAGCTTGATTTTAGGTTTCGCAATGATCTGGCACATCTGGTGGCTCGCAATCATTGGTTTCGGTGGAATGATCGTAACTTGGATTGCAAAAAGCTTCGACGAAGATGTTGATTACTACGTACCTGTGGCTGAAATCGAAGAAATCGAGAATAAGCACTTTGAAGAATTGCGTAAGGCAGGTGTGAACGATGTCAACTAATACAATGACTAACCAAAATATCGCCCATGCTGAGCATGGGCACCACGATACAGGTGGAACAAAAGTATTCGGTTTCTGGCTCTATATTATGAGCGACTTGATTCTGTTTGCTTGTTTATTTGCTACCTATGTTGTTTTGGCCGATGGAACTGCCGGCGGACCAGCTGGTAAAGATATCTTCAGTCTGAAGTTCGTATTAGGCGAAACCTTCTTACTGTTAGTGAGTAGTATTACTTACGGCTTCGCAATGATCGCGATGCATAAAGGTAAGATTGCTGCCGTTAACTTATGGCTGTTTGCAACGTTCCTGTTAGGCCTTGGCTTCGTGATCATGGAAGTCTATGAGTTCCATGAACTGATCGCAGAAGGCTTTGGCCCTGACCGTAGCGGTTTCTTATCTGGCTTCTTTGCACTTGTTGCAACACACGGTCTACACGTAACAGCAGGTCTGATTTGGATTATCATTATGATGATTCAAGTGACTCGCCGTGGCTTAACTGATGTCAATAAAACACGTTTAAACTGCCTAAGTTTGTTCTGGCACTTCTTAGACGTTGTTTGGATTTGTGTATTTACCGTTGTTTATCTTCTGGGGGCTATTTAAATGAGTCATGCAAAAGATGCTCACACTGGAGCAAGCCACGGTAGCGTTAAAACATACCTAATTGGCTTTATTCTATCAGTTATCCTGACAGTGATTCCTTTCTGGATGGTGATGGAAGGTACAGCGTCAACCTCAGCAATCCTTTGGACTGTAGTAGGTATGGCTGTTGTGCAAATTCTAGTTCATTTGGTTTGTTTTTTACATATGAATACATCATCAGATGAGCGCTGGAATTTAGTTGCCTTCCTGTTCACGATGCTAATTGTTGGTATCGTGGTCATCGGCTCGCTGTGGATTATGTACAACCTGAACATCAATATGATGCTCGACTAAAGAGTTGCCGATATGTTTAAGCAATACCTGCAAGTGACCAAACCAGGAATTATATTCGGAAACTTGATTTCTGTGATCGGTGGTTTTTTATTGGCTTCAAAAGGGTCAATTGATTACCCACTGTTCGTTGCGACTTTGCTGGGTGTATCACTGGTCGTGGCTTCTGGTTGTGTTTTTAACAACTACATCGACCGTGATATCGACCGTATCATGGAGAGAACGAAGAATCGCCCTTTAGTTAAAGGGTTGATTGATCCGAAAGTTAGCCTGATTTACGCTGCTGCATTGGGTATTGCTGGTATGGTGCTGCTACTTGTAGCAGCCAATGCGCTGGCAATGCTGCTTGCAGTTATCGGTTTCATTGTTTATGTAGGTGTTTATAGCCTATATATGAAACGTAAATCCGTTTATGGCACGCTGATTGGCAGCCTTTCAGGCGCAGCACCACCGGTTATCGGTTACTGCGCTGTTACAAATGAATTCGATATGGGTGCTCTTATCCTGTTATTGATATTCAGTTTGTGGCAGATGCCTCATTCTTATGCCATTGCTATCTTCCGTTTTAAGGATTACAAAGCCGCAAACATTCCTGTGTTACCGGTTATTAAAGGAATTTCCGTCGCGAAGACGCACATTTTCCTGTATATCCTAGCGTTTATGGTCGCAACATTAATGTTAGCTATCAGCGGATACGCGGGCTATAAGTACCTCATCGTAGGTGCAGCAGTCAGCTTATGGTGGCTAGGTATGGCAATTTCGGGTTTCAAAACCGAAAATGACGACCGAGTCTGGGCAAGAAAACTATTCATCTTCTCAATCGTAGCAATTACTTCATTGAGTGTAATGATGTCAGTTGATCCTATAGTCTCAAGCGATACTGTTATAGCTCTCGTCAGATAACTTATCTGTTTACTGATGATAACAATGTCTAAACGGCGGGCCTTCCCCGCCGTTTTTATTTGTCTCTAACTGCTTTTACAACTCACTTTTACTTATTCTGCCTATCCTTATGAATCTATTTTATGGTTAAATAGCCGCTTGCCATTGATAAGCTAGATATTAAATGCACTATTAAAATTCTAATAGATTGATACTAAAAATATAACACCACAACGTACTGCATATTTGTTCAAGTTGTTGTATTTACTAATATGTGACCTAAGTAGCAGAGAGAAGCCAACACCGCTACAGCACGAAATATGAAGAATAAAAATGAATGATAACAAAATGACATCCGCAGAGCTTAGATCCACTTGGGGATTAGGCTCTGTTTTCTCCTTGCGAATGCTTGGAATGTTTATGGTATTACCTATTTTGACCAGCTATGGGATGCATTTACAGGGAGCTAACGAGTTCTTAGTAGGTGTCGCTATTGGTATCTACGGTCTTAGCCAAGCTATTTTCCAAATCCCTTTTGGTTTGATGTCAGACAAAATCGGAAGAAAGCCTTTAATTATTATTGGGTTAGTCATTTTTATTATCGGAAGTATCGTTGCAGCATTAAGCGATTCTATTTGGGGAATTATTATTGGGCGTGCTTTACAAGGCGCCGGAGCAATTTCAGCTGCCGTTATGGCGCTACTCTCTGACCTAACTCGAGAGCAAAATCGGACTAAAGCCATGGCATTTTTGGGTATTAGTTTCGGTTTAACTTTTGCCATTGCCCTAGTTCTTGGCCCAATACTCACCAACGTGGTGGGGTTAAGTGGCCTATTTTGGGGAATTGCACTACTTGCAGCTGGTGCTATTGCAGTGACGGTTTTTATTGTTCCTAGTACCAATACTCATGTTCTAAACCGTGAGTCTGCATTTGTACAAGGTAATTTAAAAACGGTTTTAATGCACCCTCAGCTACTCAAGTTAAATATAGGTATCCTCAGCTTACATACCCTACTGATGTCCAGTTTTGTTGCTCTACCTCTTATTATGACTGATTCTGGTTTTTTAGCGAAAGACCACTGGAAAGCCTATTTAGTCACGATGTTAATCGCCTTTGTTACCGTACTTCCTTTCATAATTTATGCGGAAAAATACCGCAAAATGAAGCAGGTCTTCTTATTTTGTATTGTCGTTTTGGCATTGGCTGAAATTACCTTATGGTTTTCTGGTAATCACTTATGGGTGATTTTCTTAGGTATCCAACTATTTTTTATTGCTTTCAATATTATGGAAGCCATTTTACCGTCACTCATAAGCAAAGAGGCACCTGCTGGCTATAAAGGAACTGCCATGGGCGTATACTCCACCAGCCAGTTTTTAGGTGTTGCCATTGGCGGTATTGTCGGTGGGTGGTTGTACAGCTTTGAAGGTGCTAATACGGTTTTTATTGGCGGACTAATATTAACCATTATCTGGTTTATCATTAGCTTAACTATGCAGCAACCTCCGTATGTCAGCAGTATTCGTATTGAATTACCCAATCATATTGGAGATACAAGGGCTCTTGAGAAGAAATTACAAGCCCAGAAAGGGGTGATGGAAGCACTCGTCGTTGACGAAGAATATAGTGCTTATGTTAAAGTTGATAGAAAAATCATCAATCGAGAACAACTTGAAGCATTAATAAATCAGTAAAAATTCGCCCGCTAGCGCGGGCTTTAAACGAATACTTGAAAAATAACTAGTCGCGGAAGTTATTAAACTGAAAAGGTTGGCCTAAGTTCCCGCCACGTACTAATGCCATAACCGATTGTAAATCATCACGGGCTTTGCCTGTCACACGCACTTGGTCACCTTGAACTTGTGCTTGGACTTTCAATTTACTGTCTTTAATCAATTTAACGATTTTTTTGGCAATTGCAGCATCAATACCTTGTTTGAACGTAACTTCAACGCTATAGGTTTTTCCACTATGAATGATATCTTCAGGCACATTCAATACCGCACCATCAATACCACGTTTTGCCATTTTTTCTCTTAAAATATCAACTAACTGAAGTACCTGGAAATCAGATTCACTAGTGATTTTAACTGATTCATTTTTGTCATTGAGCTCAAAACTGGCTTCAACATTTTTAAAATCCCAACGGCTGGTTAACTCACGCTGCGCATTCTCCACCGCATTACGTACTTCATTCATTTCCACTTCAGATACAATGTCAAATGATGGCATAGCTAGAACCTCACTGATAATTTTTAGATTGTGCGCATGATAACGTTTTTACTCACATTACTTCAAGTTATCGGAGCCTATGATATTTCGTTAACTACAACTTCGTATGGTAAAAGGTTATACTGGTGATAAATCACTTCCGCCTTACCTTATAAGACGTTAAAGTCCCATATTCAAAGGGGAAACAATGAAAATAACTCTAATTGGTTGTGGTGCGATAGGTAAACTGTGGCTTGCTTCACTTGCAATACAAGGGCATGACATACAAGGTTGGCTACGTGTTGCACAGTCTGATTTATTCGTCGATGTTAATGAACCTGATGGACGTACTTTCCGAGAACTGATTCCTTCTAATAATATTAACCACTTACAAACCAGTGAATTAATCATTGTCTGTTTAAAAGCATGGCAAGTTTCTGATGCTTTATTACCTTTGATTAATACTATCCCAGAAAATACGCCTATTTTATTACTGCATAATGGCATGGGAACGGTTGAAGAGTTGACGCCTTTACGCCATCCTATCTTAGCGGGCGTCACAACCCATGCGGCTTGGCAAGAAAATAACCAAGTATTTCATGTCGCAAATGGGATCACACATATTGGCGCTATCAATTCCCAAGCACAAGCATACTACCCAATAGCAGATATCTTGCATGAAGCCTTACCTGATGTGGCTTGGCATAATAATATTTTAACCACTTGCTGGCGTAAATTGATTGTAAACTGTGTCATTAACCCACTAACAGTAGAACATGACTGTAAAAATGGTGAATTAATCCAACATTCTGCACAAATATCTCGGATCATTGATGAAATATGTCATGCTATGGCGGCAGAAGGGCTGCATACGGATAAAGCAGAGCTAACAGAGTATATTTACGACATTATTAATAATACCGCTGATAACTATTCTTCTATGTTACAAGATATACGAAACAATCGCCGTACAGAGATTGATTACATCACTGGCTTTTTAATCAAACAAGCACGAGCTCATGGGATCAGTACACCTGAAAACGATCGCCTTTACCATTTAGTCAAAAATAGAGAACAACAATATGACGACATCCGTTCTAATCTGCATCGCTCATGGTAGTGAAGAAATTGAATTTACCATTACTGCTGATTTATTAGTTAGAGCAGGTATTGATGTGACTTTAGCGAGCGTGACGGAAGATGGTTCTTTAACCATTACCGCTTCACGAGGGCTAAAAATTAGTGCCGATACCCCATTGATTAAAGTTGCTGATGAACCTTTTGATGCCATTGTACTGCCTGGTGGTATGACTGGAGCGGAAACATTTCGTGATAGCCCACTGGTTGTGGAAAAAGTTCGCCGAATGCATCTTGATGGTAAAATTGTGGCGGCTATTTGTGCGGCGCCAGCGCTTGTACTTGAATATCACCAATTGTTTCCGCTAGGTAATATGACTGGTTTTCCATCAATGAAAGATAAAATTCCAGCCCATAAATGGGTCGATCGCCGAGTCTACTTTGATGAACGCGTTAATTTATTAACAAGTCAAGGGCCCGCAACGTCCTTTGATTTTGCCTTAAAATTGATTGAGTTATTGGTCGGGCGCGAAATTGCAGGCCAAGTTGCAGCCCAATTAGTTTTACCTAATGGTATTAATGATTATTTAGAGGATTAACGGAAAAATCCGCTATTAACAACGAATGATTAAAATCATTTAATCGTTTGAATAATAAAGGATTAAAATAAAAACCCTCAACAAAAAACCTTTGTTTATCACCATTTTTTGCTATGATTGTCGCGGGTGCTTGGATCATTTTAGTTCAAGCATTTGTGAGAGCCAAAAAGACGAAAGCCCCGAATTTAGATGTTAATCTTAATCCGAGGCAGTTTCCAAATCTCAACAATTTGATTCTGTCTCCTTTTAGAAAAGGAGTCAAGAGGAATGGCCAAAATTG
>NZ_JAMPNG010000013.1:0-113528 GCF_028479245.1 Providencia sp. PROV223 | reverse complement strand
GTGTTTTTTTTGAAAATAATTTTTAAGTGATGGTATTTTATACTTTACGTACATTTCTCAAACAAAAAAAGCGGTTTTATACGTAATTTGATATAAAAAAGGTGGCTATTATTAGCCACCTTTTGATTTCACAATAACATCAATTACTGTTTAGCAACGATTTCGTCATTTTCTACATCTAAAATGACAGGTTTACCTGGCAATAACTTACCTGACAAGATTTCTTGTGCCAGAGGGTTTTCAATTTCCTGCTGAATTGCACGTTTCAACGGCCTTGCTCCGAAGATTGGGTCAAAACCAGCCTCCCCAATTTTCTCAAGTGCCGCTGGTGTTGCACTGACTTCATAACCGTGCTCTTCAAGACGTTTATATAAACGAGCCAATTGAATATTGGCAATATTCGTAATTTGCTCTTTACCTAATGGATGGAATACAACGACTTCATCTATACGGTTAATAAATTCAGGTCTGAAACTATGGGATACCACTTCCATCACCATATCTTTCATTTCTGAGTAACCAATCATGCCAAACCTTTCTTGGATTAAGTCAGAACCCAAGTTGGATGTCATGATGATTACTGTATTACGGAAGTCTACCGTTCTACCTTGCCCATCCGTTAAACGTCCATCATCAAGCACTTGTAATAAAATGTTGAAAACATCAGGGTGTGCTTTCTCAACTTCATCCAATAAAATGACTGAGTAAGGACGACGTCGAACTGCTTCAGTTAAATACCCACCTTCTTCGTAACCAACATATCCAGGAGGTGCGCCCACTAAACGTGATACCGCATGTTTTTCCATAAATTCAGACATGTCGATACGAACCATTGCATCATCGCTATCAAACATAAAGTTTGCTAACGCTTTACATAACTCAGTTTTACCTACCCCTGTTGGCCCTAAGAACATAAACGAGCCAATTGGGCGGTTCGGATCTGATAACCCTGCACGACTACGACGAATTGCATTCGATACTGCAACTACAGCTTCATCTTGTCCAATAACACGCTGATGGAGTTGCTGTTCCATACGTAACAGTTTCTCTCTTTCGCTTTCTAGCATTCGAGATACAGGAATGCCAGTCCAACGCGCTAAGATTTCTGCAATTTCAACATCTGTTACTTTATTACGTAACAGTTTCATGCTTTTACCTTCAGCTTTCGTTGCCGCTTCAAGCTGTTTTTCCAACTCTGGAATTTTACCGTATTGCAATTCGGACATTTTTGCCAAATCACCCATACGGCGTGCTTTTTCCATCTCGATACGTGTATTTTCAAGTTCAGCTTTAATATGCTGAGTACCCGTTAATGATGCTTTTTCAGCTTTCCATTCTTCTTCTAACGCAGAATATTCACGCTCTTTCTCTGCGAGCTCTTCTTCTAACATCTCAAGGCGTTTTTTACTTGCGTCATCTGATTCTTTTTTCAGCGCTTGCTGTTCGAGTTTGAGCTGAATAATACGACGTTCCAGCCTATCTAAGGATTCAGGTTTTGAATCCATTTGCATACGTAAACTTGCACCCGCTTCATCAATTAAATCAATCGCTTTATCGGGTAACATGCGGTCAGTAATATACCGATGCGATAACGTTGCCGCTGCCACAATCGCTGGGTCAGTTATTTGCACATGGTGATGCAATTCATAACGTTCTTTTAAGCCACGTAAAATAGCAATTGTGTCTTCAACGGATGGCTCTGCGACATACACTTTTTGGAAACGACGTTCTAAAGCAGGGTCTTTCTCAATGTATTGTCGATACTCATCCAATGTGGTTGCACCAACGCAGTGTAATTCACCACGAGCCAACGCGGGTTTTAACATGTTGCCCGCATCCATCGCACCATCGGCTTTACCTGCACCAACCATAGTATGTAGCTCGTCAATAAATAGAATGACGTTACCTTCCTGTTTGGCGAGGTCACTTAGAACGGCTTTCAGACGCTCCTCAAACTCACCACGATATTTCGCACCCGCAATCAGTGCCCCCATATCTAGGGATAATACCCGTTTGTTTTTTAACCCTTCTGGAATTTCACCATTTACGATACGTTGTGCTAACCCTTCAACAATCGCTGTTTTACCAACACCTGGCTCACCAATCAGCACGGGATTATTTTTAGTACGGCGTTGCAATACTTGAATGGTACGACGAATTTCTTCATCTCGGCCAATCACAGGGTCTAATTTGCCTTGCTCTGCACGTTCAGTTAAATCAACCGTATATTTTTTCAAGGCTTGGCGCTGGTCTTCAGCGCTTTGGTCATTCACTTTTTCTCCACCACGCATCTGTTCTATTGCCTTTTTTAAATTATCTTTATTAACACCTGCTGCTTTGAGCATGTCTGCTAATGTCGTATTGGCTTCTAAAGCGGCGACAAGAAATAATTCTGAGGAGATAAATTCATCTCCGTGCTTTTGTGCCAGCTGATCACATAAATTCAAATGACGCATTAAGTCACTTGATGGTTGAACATCTCCCGCTACACCTTGCACTTGAGGTAAACGACCTAGCGCATCTTCGACTTTTTGCTGGAATTGTACGGCATTCACGCCTAACGTCGTCAGCAATGGACGAACGGTACCCCCTTCTTGATTAAACAGGGCACTTAATAGATGAATAGGTTCTATAAACTGGTTTTCGCGCCCAAGGGCTAGTGATTGGGCGTCAGCGAGAGCTTGCTGGAATTTATTAGTTAAACGGTCCAGACGCATAACACCTCCAATAAATGAGATTAAATTTGCTACTGGATACTAGATGAGGTCAGTTTTTAAATATTCAAGTTTTGCAAGGAATTATTTTCATAATATCCATTAATTTAGAATAAAACACCAAGACTAGGTGTTTATCCATATTAATGAAGCCATTCTGCCAGTCTTTCCTTCCCTTCGATAGGAAAAAAATCTGTTTTCATCTGTTACGGTACAAAAATCACCGCCATACACTTTCGTTACGCCAGCAGCTTGTAGTCTTTTACGCGCTAACAAATAAATATCAGCTAGATATTTATTGTTATAAGGAATAAAAGCAGAGGCTAAATCAGACGATTGATTAACAAAAGCCTCTTTGACTTCCTTGCCGACTTCAAATTTCTTAGCACCAATAGCTGGGCCAAGCCAAGCGATAATTTCATTTGCAGGACAAATAAATTGAGCAACTGTATTTTCAAGGACTCCATGACATAACCCACGCCACCCTGCATGGGCGGCGGCTACTTCCGTTCCGGCTTGATTAGTAAATAACACAGGCAAGCAATCCGCCGTCATAATGACACAAACTTGGCCAACCTGGTTGCTATACACTGCATCCGCTTGCCTATTGTGAATTTTATTCCCAACAAGATGTAGCACATCAGTACCATGCACTTGCTCAAGCCATACAGGCTGTTGTGGTAGCTGAGCAAGTTTTTCAAGGCGTTGACGATTTTCACTGACAGCATTGGGAACATCCCCAACATGATCACCTAAATTCAAGCTATCAAAAGGTGGTTGGCTCACACCACCTGTACGAGTTGTACTACAGCTAGCTATATTTTTAGGTTGTGGCCAATCAGGGAAAATCAATGTATTCATTACCAGTCCATATCGTCTTTATGCAGTTCAGTATCTGCTTTTAGAGCTTCAATAAGCTTAACCATATCATCAGGTAACGGTGCATGCCACTCCATTTGAATACCTGAGATTGGGTGATATAAACGCAACATGGTGGCGTGCAGTGCTTGCCTATCAAAATTACGCATGACCTCTAAAAACTCCTCTGTCGCCCCTTTTAATGGACGCGGCCGCCCACCGTATAAAGGATCACCAATTAAGGGATGATTGATATGGGCCATATGAACTCGAATTTGGTGTGTTCTACCCGTTTCCAGACGTAAACGTAAACGAGTATGAGCTCTAAAGTGTTCCATTACACGATAATGCGTTACGGCTGGTTTGCCCATTGGGTGTACAGCCATATGAGTTCGTTTAGTTGGATGGCGAGAGATAGGTTCTTCTACCATACCGCCCGCGGTCATACGACCGACCGCAACTGCTTCATATTCACGCGTAATTTCTCTACGTTGCAATGCTTCGACAAGGTGTGTTTGAGCTGGAACGGTTTTTGCGACAACCATTAAGCCTGTTGTGTCTTTATCTAAACGATGAACAATACCCGCCCTTGGCGCATCTGCAATTTCAGGATAACGATATAATAACGCATTCAGAATTGTGCCATCTGGGTTTCCTGCCCCGGGGTGGACAACTAAATCACGCGGTTTATTAATAATTAGGATATCTTCATCTTCATAAATCACATTAAGTGGGATATCTTGTGGTTCCCAGCGATTATCTTCTTCAATGAGGGCATCGATTAAAATTTGTTCACTGCCGAAAACTTTTTCTTTTGGCTTATTGATAACTTTGCCATTAACCTGCACTCTATCAGCTAAAATCCATTCTTTTATGCGAGAACGTGAATAATCAGGGAACAATTCGGCCAAAGCCTGATCTAAACGTTGACCAAGCTGTGATTCAGCGATAGTTGCACTAAGTTGTACTTGTTGAGCCATAAATTAATCTACTTTTTGGTGTTTGTGTTTTGACGGCAGTGCCGTTTCATTTAAAATATATGCTATTGTAACTCGAATTTTGCCGGGAGCCTTATGGATAGACTCCCTCGAAACACTCAGAGGATAACCTACACGTGATGATACGTATGAAAAATCTGGTGGCTGCAGCCACGTTGAGCCTGATTTTAGTCGGCTGTTCCAGCACTCCTGAAGTCAGCCCTGATAGCTCCCCTGCTGAAATATATGCAACGGGTCAGCAAAAACTACAGGACGGCAATTTTAAAGCAGCGATTAAACAATTTGAAGCTCTTGATAACCGTTATCCATTTGGTCCATATGCTCAGCAGGTTCAATTAGACCTGATTTATGCATATTATAAATCAGCAGAGCTGCCAATGGCGATAGCCGCGATTGACCGTTTCATGCGTTTGAACCCAACTCATCCAAATATTGATTATGTCCTCTATATGCGAGGCTTAACCGCGATGGCCCTGGATGATAGCTTATTGCAAGGCCTCTTTGGTATTGACCGCTCAGACAGAGATCCACAGCATGCACGAGTTGCATTCAAAGATTTCAGTCAGCTAGTTCGCTACTATCCTAACAGCTTATATTCCAATGATGCGAGTAAGCGATTAGTTTACTTAAAAGACCGTTTAGCAAAATTCGATCTTTCTGTTGTCGAATACTACAACAAACGCGGTGCTTATGTCGCGGTTGTTAATCGTGTTCAACAAATGCTAAAAGACTACCCAGACACAGAAGCAACACGTAATGCCTTAGCATACATGGAAATTGCTTATAATGAGATGGGGCTAAACCAAGAAGCGAATAAAGTTGCGAGTATTATTGCTGCAAACCCACAATAATATCATCGTGAGATCGAAAACAGCGGCCAAGGCTGCTGTTTAGGTTGTTGACAAAGCGGGATAAAAGCGTGGTTTTTCCCGCTTTGTGTTATCAGCCGAAAATCAATGAATTGATTTTCCTAATTTATTTTCAATAACCGATTAAACTTGCTGCCAAACATAATATGTTTGTCCGCAGTCTGAACAGCAGCCAAGGCTGCTGTTTTCTTTGCTAACGGCGATTTAGTTGCTTGCCCATTTAGTGTGCTAATTTTAACCCAAAAAAAACTCCGGCTAATTACCGTTCCGTTAGCCAACCCAGCCAGTTTCCCTTAATCAATTCATTTTGGCAATGCTTTTTCGCCCCTTTTTTACGTGAAATCACACTTCGGATGAGCGCTACTCTTCCTCTGAATGAGATGTGATCTATATCAATTTTTTCTTAGCAAGAACGGGTATTCTGAACTCAACAAAGACGGAAACAATGAGAGGTAACTATATGATAGTGAACATTACTAGCAAACAAATGGACATTACCCCAGCGATTCGTGAGCACATTGAGAGCCGTCTAACAAAACTCGATAAGTGGCAAGCATCCTTGATAAATACGCATGTTGTTTTATCAAAAGAGCCACAAGGTTTTATGGTTGATGCCAACATAAAAACAGCGACAGGAAAATTGGTCGCAAGTGCCAAGCATGAAGATATGTACGTTGCAATTAATGAACTAATTAACAAACTCGAAAGACAACTTAATAAAGTGCAACATAAAGGAGAATCAAGAAGAGCATATAATAGTGTAAAAGAAGCGAATAATACTGTTACGTTATAATTTTATATTATCTATCAACTAATCTTGAACCTTGTAAACGCGCTCGCTATGGGCGCGTTTTTTATGTTTCTGATCCTTACCTATTGACTTCTTAGTGAGTATCGGGTTTATTTAAATTGAATCGACTAAAGGTATTCATATGAATCTTAATTTTGTTTTCTTTTTCTTCTTTTTTAGCAACTCCTAATTAGGGGCTTTTGTCGTTCGAGAAAGAAAAGAAGACAAAATTAGAAAGCCCCCTCTAGGGGGCTTTTTTTATATCATAATATTAACAGGGTAGGCAGCATGGAAAACAGCACTAATTTATTGAAAGTAAGAGAAAAAATAAGTCAACTGGATAGTGAATTACTAAATCTTTTAGCAAAGCGCCGTGGTTATGCTGTTGAAGTCGCTGAAACAAAAATTGATGATAGCCGCCCTATTCGTGATAAAGACCGTGAGCGTCAGCTTCTTGATGTTTTAATCAACAAAGGCAAACCGCTAGGGCTTGATGGTTTTTATATCACCCGCCTATTCCAAATGATTATTGAGGACTCCGTTCTTACACAACAGGCGATTTTACAAAAACATTTAAATTTAACCCCGAGTGATACTGCCCGTTTCGCATTCTTAGGGCCGAAAGGTTCTTACTCACACATTGCTGCACGCCAATATTCTGCTCGCCACTTTGACCAACTGGTTGAATGCAGTTGCCATAAATTCCAAGATATTTTTTCATTAGTTGAGAGTGGGCAAGCGGAGTATGGCATTTTGCCAATAGAAAACACCAGCTCGGGTGCAATTAATGATGTTTACGATTTACTGCAAAATACATCATTATCAATCGTTGGAGAAATTCGACTCCCAATAAACCATTGTCTCTTAACAACAGGAAATACTGATCTCAGCCAGATCAAAACCGTGTATAGCCACCCTCAGCCTTTCCAGCAATGTAGCCAATACTTAGCGCAATTCCCTCACTGGGAAATAAAATATTGTGATAGTACATCAACTGCAATGCAAATGGTCGCAGACCAAAACTCACCGAGTGTAGCGGCGCTTGGAAGTGAAGCCGGCGGCGCGTTATACAATTTAAGCGTAATAGAACACAACCTCGCTAATCAGCAAATTAATATGACTCGGTTTATTGTTGTTGCACCGCAACCAATTGAAGTCACTGAACAAGTCCCCGCTAAAACAACACTACTTCTTACCACTGGCCAACAAGCTGGAGCCTTAGTTGATGCATTAGTTATTTTGAAAAATAATAAGATAATTATGAGTAAATTAGAATCTAGGCCAATTAATGGTAAGCCCTGGGAAGAGATGTTTTATGTAGATGTTCATTCAAACTTACGTTCAGATAATATGCAGCAAGCTTTGAGAGAACTTTCAACAATTACTAGATCAATTAAAATATTAGGCTGCTACCCATCCGAAAATGTGGTTCCTGTTGAACCTGAAAAGATCACGCCTTAATAAAATATAATCTGGCTGCACTTTTATCAGTGCAGCCTATTTAGCGGAAACTATATTGCTGCTTTAGGCTGATGACTCGACGATTTAACTCTGAAATAATTCACTAACTCCTTCAAATGATATGCTTGTTCATTTAAGGAGTCCGCAGCAACAACAGATTCTTCAACTAAACTCGCATTTTGTTGTGTGGTTAAATCAAGTTGCCCTACCGCACTATTAATTTGAGAGATTCCATCGCTTTGCTCACGGCTAGCTTGCCCAATTTCACGTAGTAGCGCATTCATCTCTTTTACACTATCCACCATGCCATGTATTTGCTGAGTTGCTTTTTCAACAAGTTCCATGCCTTCTTGCGTTTGTGACGATGAGTTTTCAATCAACCCGCGAATATCACTCGCTGAAGCTGCACTTTTTTGTGCTAATAATCTCACTTCCCCAGCAACAACGGCAAAGCCTCGCCCATGTTCACCGGCTCTTGCCGCTTCAACGGATGCATTCAATGCTAAGATATTAGTTTGGAATGCAATCGAGTCTATTAGGTTAATAATTTCTGTCATCTGTGATGACGAACCGTTGATTGCTCGCATTTTGTTCGTAACTTGGCTCATCATATCGCCATTATTTTGCACAATAATCGCTGCTTGGTCTGCAAGCATACTTGCTTCATGGGTGTGCTCAGTCGTGTTTTGAACAGTTGAAGTTATTTGCTCCATTGAACTAGCCGTTTCTTCAACTGATGCGGCTTGTTCTTCTGTACGTGCGGCAAGGTTTTGGTTCCCTGCAACAATTTGCCCTGCTGCCGCCGAAATACTTTCAGAACCTTGCTGAACCTCTTGGACGATTTCCAGCAAGTGTTCTTTCATATCATTAAGTGCATTTAGCAACACACCCGTTTCATCTTTTGAGGTGACCTGAATATCTTTAGTCAAATCCCCATTTGCAATTGACTGAGCGAAATTAACCGCATTTTCCAATGGTCTAGTAATAATAGTCGTAATATACCAACCCATTACGCAGCCCGCAGCGATACTCAAGATTGAGAGCACAGCCAGTAATAATTTATTACTTTCATAGTCTGCATTGACTTTCCGGCCGATCTCTTGCATCTGCAAGTCTTGAATTGCCATCAATGTTTGAATGTGATCTCGATAATCCCGCTGAATACTCGAAGTTTTCGTCATCATCTCATCAATCGCCGCTTGCCGATTATTTTGTTGTAAGAATACATTCATACGTGCCAGCGATGCATGGAACTGTTGGCGGATCACGCGTAAATCTGCCAAAATTTCTTTAGAACGATCATCAGTGACACTGCTTTCTAGTTTTTCTAACAACTCTGTTATTTTCAGTGTAATTTTAGCAAGCTCTTCACGGCGCTTATCACTACCTCTGTCATCAAGTAAAATCAGCTCTTGGATCCCAATAAAAGAATAAAAGTTATCCATCATCTGCCCGGCTGTCGAAGCAATAGGATAGCTTTCATAAAGTACCTGCTTCATTCCTTCATTAGCCCGGTTCATATTCGCTAAAGAAAATATTGAACTTAAGATAATAAGCGCAACAAAACCACCAAATGCTATCGTTAACTTCATACTGATTTTGAGATTTTTAAAAAACATATATTTACCACGCTAGTCATCATTTAATGAGTAGTGTTATCGGTAAAACAGATAAGATCTTTATCATATAAATCGATCGATTTATAAATATTAATTTTAAAAATTGATTAATTTAGAATTAAATAGTGAATAAATTCAATTTTAGGCTAATTAGCACATTATTCGATAGAAATTATACATATAAGTACAATTACTTATTTTAAATAAAGATTTCAAGTGAGATTAACTAAAATGGAAGAATATGGAAGAATATGGAAGACAGCGATACATTAACACCACAGATAAAGCCCCCTACCGCAATAAAACACGATAGAGGGCGGGGATGATTATTTTCGATTATCGTTTGCTCGTTGCAGTAATGATTGGCTTTCTTTCATAAAATGATGGGCATCTTCGCCGAACCACTGGCTAACTTGATTAAATTGGTGGATAAATTCCTCTTTATCTTTTTTCTCAAGTAGCATTATTGAGTCCCCTAACAATTGGTGATACCTCCGTATCAATTCAACGTTTTCATCAGAAGACATAATAATATCTGCATACAGTTGAGGGTCTTGTGCAAACAGCCGCCCAACCATCGCGAGCTCTAAACGATAAATAGGCGATGATAAATCAAGCAGTTGCTGTAAATCGATATTTTCCTCAGCAAGATTTCGTCCATAAGTAAATGTAGTAAAGTGCCGTAATGCCTGAATAAAGCTCATATTTTTATCATGCTCTTCAGCTGATATTTCTTTCAAGCGAGCTCCCCAAACTAATAGCTGTTCAAGGAACCACTGATAAGACTCCGAGCTACGGCCATTACAATAAGCAAATACTTGCTTTGCAACGCTACCAATATCAGGGCCAAACATCGGGTGAAGTCCAAGTACGGGCCCATCATGCGCAGCTAACATCGCTTCTATGGGCTGTTGCTTAATTGACGCGATATCCATCAAGATCGTGCTTTTATCCAATTTAGGCAGTTGGTTGATCACTTGTACTGTTAAGTGAATAGGTACACTGATGATCACAACGCTCGCACCAGCAACTATAGACTCTGCTTGCGGCCAATCACCTTCATTCAATATTTTGACTTGGTAACCTGATAAAGTCAGAAGGCGGTGGAACAACCGCCCCATTTTCCCATCACCGCCCACAATCACAATGGGTCCAGCTGATGGGTTCAATGTTTTGAACCCTTTATCATTTTCACGTGCGTAAGATTCACGCATGATCCGCCTTAGAATATCCTCAATCAGATCAGGTGGGATCCCCATACGCTCAGCTTCAGCGCGACGTGCGGCCAACATACTGGTTTCGCGCTCAGGCACATAAATCGGTAAGCCATGTAAGCTTTTCACTTCACCGACTTCAGCAACCAATTGCAGCCTTTTTGCTAATAAATCGAGTAACGATTTATCAACTTCATCAATTTGTTCCCGTAAATGGGATAACTCAACAGACATACCAATACCTTGATCAGCTCACTTTACTCAATTTTTGCGCACGTTGTTCAAGCACAGGTAGTAATGCCTGATGCAATTTACGCAATACCGTTTCCGTCGTTTGCCAGTTAATGCAGGCATCAGTTACTGAAACACCGTATTTCATTGAGTCACGGGCTTGTTCTGATGTTTGATTCCCTTCATTAATATGGCTTTCTAGCATAATACCTGTAATTGATTCATTACCATTAATAATTTGTTCAATAATAGAATCAACAACTAATGGCTGACGACGGTAATCTTTATTTGAGTTTCCATGGCTACAATCCACCATAAGTGATGGCTCTAAACCAGCTTTTTTCATTTCAGCTTCACAAGCCGCAATGTCTTCAGCGTTGTAGTTAGGTGTTTTTCCACCACGTAAAATGACATGGCCATTACTATTGCCTTTAGTATGTAATAAACAAACTTGGCCAGATTGGTTAATCCCCATAAAACGGTGTGGCATGGCAGCTGCTTTTAATGCATTAATTGCGGTAGATAAACTTCCATCCGTTCCATTTTTAAAACCAACAGGCATAGATAAACCCGATGCCATTTCGCGGTGTGTTTGTGACTCAGTGGTTCTTGCACCAATGGCAGACCAACTAAATAGATCCCCTAAGTATTGAGGATTGTTAGGATCCAGTGCTTCTGTCGCTAATGGTAACCCCATATTCACTAAATTAGTCAGCAAGTCACGAGCAATATGCAGGCCTTTTTCCATTTCAAAAGAGCCATCCATAAATGGATCACTAATCAAACCTTTCCAACCCACGGTTGTACGAGGTTTTTCAAAATACACACGCATCACAATATATAAGCTATCACTTAATTCTTCGGCTAATACTTTCAGACGCTCACCATATTCAATAGCAGCATCCACATCATGGATTGAGCAAGGACCACATACCACGAGTAAGCGAGGGTCGCGTTGATGAATAATGTCAGCAATCACTTGGCGCGATGTCGCAATGGCATGCAGGTTGCTGCGACTCAGCGGATATTTCTCTTTCAGACTCTCAGGAGTGATTAATACCTGCTCGTCTTGAATATTCACATTGTTGAGTACATCTTTTTGCATGATCATTTTTTACCTACTTAATTAGCTTATATTTGCTTAGTTTGTTATTTACGTATTGTGTTTGGTTGTATGACTAATAACATACCATGCATCGTAAACAATTCAATCCATTTATGTAAAACATTCCCACATATGTAAAATATTATTTACACAACAGTAGTGAATTGATAAATATATAAATTTACATAAAATTAACATTTATAATATTTAAATTAGAGTTCAACACCAATTTTTAGTAAATATTTATTTACAGATTAAGATATTAATCTCTCAGCTATATTCTAAATAGTTCGAGTTGTAGCAAGGCGGCAAAGGAATGAGACGCTAGGAGCATACACAAGTATGTGACTAGTGCGAATGAGTGCTGCCAACACAGCTACAACTTGAAATATGACGAATATAGGTATGTGACCTGTGTGGCTGAGCGCAGCCAACACAGCTAGGACTTGAAATAAACTCTCTCAGCTATATTCTAAATAGTTCGGGGTGTAGCAAGGCGGCAAAGGAATGAGACGCTAGGAGCATGTGACTAGTGCGAATGAGTGCTGCCAACATAGCTACAACTTGAAATAAACTCTCTCAGCTATATTCAAAATAATTCGAGTTGTGGCTAGGCGTCAAACGAGGTTATCTCGGGGAGCATACATAAGTATGTGACCCGAGTAACCGAGAGAAGACAACAACGCCACAGCTTGAAGTATGACGAATATAGTGGTGAATGTAAAAAGGCCCGCAAATGCGGGCCTCTCTCATAACATAACTTTCGGATGTAGCGAAAGCGTATTACTTGGCGTTCAGACGCTCTTTGATACGAGCTGCCTTACCAGAACGCTCACGCAGGTAGTACAGTTTAGATCTGCGAACAGCACCACGACGTTTAACTGCAATGCTATCTACGACTGGTGAGTGAGTTTGGAATACACGCTCAACACCTTCGCCGTTAGAAATTTTACGAACAGTGAATGCAGAGTGCAGACCGCGGTTACGAATAGCGATAACCACGCCCTCGAATGCCTGCAGACGTTTTTTAGAGCCTTCTACGACCCATACCTTAACTTCCACGGTGTCACCCTGACGGAATGAAGGTACGTCCTGCTTCATTTGCTCTTGTTCAAGTTGTTTAATAATGTTGCTCATAATAACTCTCTTACCCTAGGTAAACTGATATGTTTAGACAATTAATTGTCTGGATTCATTTGTTGCTTGGACTGATATTCAACTTGGAATTCAGTCAGCAACATCCTCTGCTCGTCAGTCAGAGCTAGGCTTTCCAGAAGCTCAGGTCTTCTAAGCCAGGTACGGCCGAGTGATTGTTTCATGCGCCAGCTATCTATTTTAGCGTGGTTTCCTGAAAGTAAAACATCAGGAACTTGCATGCCGTCTAACACTTCAGGGCGGGTATAGTGTGGACAATCTAACAAACCATCTGCAAAAGAGTCTTCTTGAGCAGAGGCTTGATGACCAAGTACCCCCGGTATAAACCGTGAAACTGAGTCAATCAACACCATCGCGGGGAGCTCCCCACCACTGAGAACGTAATCACCGATTGACCATTCTTCGTCAACTTCGGTTTGAATGATACGCTCATCAATGCCTTCATAGCGGCCACAAACAAGAATCAATTTCTCATTGGTTGCCAGCTCGCAAACACCGTCTTGACTGAGTTTGCGCCCTTGCGGTGAAAGATAAATAACCTTTGCACCAACACCAGCCTCAGTTCTTGCTGCGTTGATTGCATCCTTAAGCGGTTGCACCATCATCAGCATGCCTGGACCACCACCATAGGGGCGATCATCAACAGTTTTGTGCCTATCGTGAGTAAAGTCACGCGGATTCCAGCACTCAAATGTTAGCAGGCCATTTTTCACTGCCCGACCAGTTACCCCGTACTCGGTTATTGCGCGGAACATTTCGGGAAACAGGCTAATTACACCAATCCACATCATTTCGTCCCACTTATCAAAACCGTTCAACCGGAGATTTAAAAACCAGGATCCCAATCCACTTCAATAAGTTTGGCATCGAGATCGACTTTCTTGATAACCTGCCCATCAAGAAACGGAACTAACCGCTCCTTGATGCCAAATGCATCTTTTAAATTCGCCTTAATGACCAGTACATCATTTGAACCGGTCTCCATCATGTCAGTGATGGTACCAAGGTCATAGCCTTGTAACGTCACTACATGGCAACCCATCAGGTCTTTCCAGTAGTATTCGTTTTCTAACTCAGGAAGTTGGGTTGAATCAACCGCAATCTCAAAGTTAGTCAAAAGCGCAGCTGCATCGCGGTCATCGACCCCGTTCAGCTTGACGATGATATCCTTGTTATGATGTTTCCAATCTTCAATTTCAATGTGTTGCCATTGACCTGAGCGCTGGATAAACCAAGGCTGATACTCAAAAATACTTTCAGCATGTTCGGTGGACGAAAAAACTTTGAGCCAACCACGAATACCGTACGCTGCACCTAATTTCCCCAATACGATTGGGTTTTCAGGTGGCTGTAGTTTAGTTTGCTTGCTCATTGTTACCACCGCGACAGATTAAGCTGCTTTCTTAGCTTGTTTGACCAGTTGTGCAACACGGTCAGAAATAGTTGCGCCTAAGCCAACCCAATGCTCAATACGGTCCAGGTCTAAACGCAGTTCTTCTGCTTGACCAGCAGCGATCGGGTTGAAGAAACCGATACGCTCAATGAAACGACCGTCACGCGCATTGCGGCTATCGGTTACAACGATTTGGTAGAACGGACGTTTTTTAGCGCCGCCACGAGATAAACGAATTGTTACCATAACATCCTCATTAGTTAACAAAACAACCAGACTCCATCGAGGGATAGAGTCCGGCTGTCATATAAAAAGCCCGAAAAGTTTACTCACTTTGACGCAAAAATCAATCAAAAGTGCGTTTTCTTTGAGGCTTTATTGCTTAACGCCCCGGAAAACCCGGAGGCATCATACCCTTCATGCCGCGCATCATCTTGGCTAGACCACCTTTTTTCATTTTCTTCATCATGCGTTGCATGTCATCAAATTGTTTTAAGAGGCGGTTAACTTCTTGCACGGTAGTTCCCGAACCTGCCGCAATACGACGTTTTCGCGAACCTTTAATAATTTCAGGTTTTTCACGTTCTTTACGTGTCATGGAATTAATCATCGCTTCCATACGAACGGTGATTTTATCATCCATTTGGGACTTAACGGCATCCGGTAACTGAGACATCCCGGGCATTTTGCTCATCATGCTCGCCATACCGCCCATATTACGCATTTGCTTTAATTGACTTAAAAAGTCATTTAAATCAAAGCCATCCCCTGTTTTAAGTTTTTTAGCCAGCTTTTCAGCTTCATCGCGGTCAACTTTATGCTCAATCTCTTCAATCAGAGAAATTACATCACCCATACCGAGAATACGCGACGCGACGCGCTCTGGATGGAATGGTTCTAAGGCGTCAGTTTTTTCACCAACCCCTAGAAATTTAATGGGTTTGCCTGTAATTGCGCGAATAGAAAGCGCCGCACCGCCTCGCGCATCACCATCGACCTTGGTCAACACAACCCCAGTCAGTGGCAAGGCTTCATTAAACGCTTTCGCTGTGTTTGCCGCATCCTGTCCTGTCATCGCATCGACGACGAATAAGGTTTCAACTGGCTTAATAATGCGGTGAACTTCTTGGATTTCTTCCATCATCGCTTCGTCGACGTGCAAGCGACCCGCGGTATCTACTAACAGCACATCGTAGAATTGCAATTGTGCGTGTTTTAATGCTTTTTGAACAATAGCAGCGGGTTTTTCTTGTACTTCCGAAGGGAAAAAGTCAATTCCAACACTTTCAGCTAACGTCTCTAATTGTTTAATCGCCGCGGGGCGATAAACGTCAGCAGAGACAACTAATACTTTTTTCTTTTGTTTTTCTTTTAAAAGCTTACCTAATTTTGCAACGCTGGTTGTTTTACCCGCACCTTGCAAACCCGCCATTAAAACGACCGCAGGAGGTTGTGCGGATAAATTAAGTTGGTGGTTTTCGTCCCCCATCGCCCGAGTCAGTTCATTTTGAACTATTTTGATGAACTCTTGGCCTGGTGTTAGACTTTTATTGACATCTTGCCCAACCGCATTTTCTTTAACTTTTTGAATGAATTCACGGACTACTGGCAAAGCAACGTCAGCTTCCAGCAAGGCCATGCGAACTTCGCGTAGTGTTTCTTTAATATTTTCATCAGTTAGACGCCCACGCCCACTGATATTGCGCAACGTGCGCGATAGTCTGTCAGTTAAATTATCAAACATATGTCTTAGCTCAATTCTGTTGATGGGCCGATGTCAGCCTGATCTGGTTGCTAATACAGATAATTTCAAGTGCGTGTTATCTAACAACTTGAATTATAAGCATCAATGCCTTCACAATGATGAAGGAAAACCAACACTAAAAATAATTGCGGCAAAATAATGCCCCATTGTAACATGCCCGCAGTTTTTTCGCTGCCCCCTGTTTGAAACGGATGATACAGGTTATTATGGCTTGAATTTAATAATACGAACCAACCCCGTAGGCACATGAAGTGCTATCCGCAATGAATATATTGCGATTGGCCCGTCCAATAGTTGGAGCCTGCACTCGTACAAGTTATACTATGAAATAACTTTCCACTAAAAATGATTAACGACACTATACTATGCCCGTATTTGCAGTCATAGCAGTTTGTACATACATGGTCAGTCTGTTACTGATCGTCCCCGGCCAAGTGCGTAAACAGCCGTTTTACCGCCATCTCGCGCTTTTTCTTGCCGTTGTTGCGTTAGTAACTCACGCTATTACATTGAAATTCTTGATTTTCAGTGAAGCCGAAGGACAAAACCTCACTCTGTTGAATTTAGGCTCAACAGTGAGCTTACTCATGTGTGTGATTATGACTGTTGTCGCTTACTGGGGAAAGGCTTGGTACTTAACGCCCATAGTCTATAGTTTTGCCATCATTAACTTGATGCTGTCAACGCTAATGCCTGGTGAGTTTATTACGCATCTCGAAGCTCGCGTCCCCCTGTTTGTTCACATTGGCCTCGCTTTGTTGAGCTATGCAACACTTCTTATTGCGGCTTTATATGCATTACAAGTGGCTTTAATCGACCATCAACTAAAAAACAAAACCTTAAAATTTAGTCCCGATATGCCACCGATGATGGTGATTGAACGTAAAATGTTCCATATCACTCAAGTTGGTGTCATTTTGCTAACTCTGACCTTATGCACTGGCTTTATTTATATGGATAATATTTTTGATAAAGAAAATATTCATAAATCAGTGTTATCCGTTATCGCCTGGTTTGTTTATATCACTCTACTTTGGGGGCATTTCCATGGAGGATGGCGAGGTAAGCGCGTTCTATTTTTCCATGTTGGCGGTTCAATCATCTTAACTATGGCTTTTTTTGGTAATCGTCTAATACAGGAGTTCATGGTATTTTGACGCAAATAAAGTCACTACTTTCACCACATAAGGAAACTTGTTTTGGATGATGTGTCCACGAGTACGCTAATCATCATATTGATTGTTTTAATTTTTATGTCAGCCTATTTTTCTGCATCAGAAACTGGGATGATGACGCTAAACCGTTATCGGTTAAAACATTTAGCAAAACAAGGTAATCGCTCAGCGATACGTGTTGAGAAACTGCTTAAACATCCTGACAAGCTGTTAAGCCTAGTCCTTATCGGTAACAACTTAATCAACATAGTTGCTTCCGCATTAGCCACTATTATCGGTATGCGACTATATGGTAACGCGGGTGTAGCGATGGCAACCGGGATCCTAACTTTTGTGATACTCATTTTTGCCGAAGTTATGCCAAAAACACTGGCAGCGCTGTACCCTGAAAAAATTGCATTTCCAAGTAGCTATCTCTTAAAACCATTACAAGTAGTTATGATGCCTATTGTTTGGGCATTTAATACTATTTCAGCACTACTGTTACGTTGCATTGGGGTGAAATCACTAACCGCACGAACTGATGCGGTTAATAAGGAAGAGCTACGCACCATTGTTAACGAATCAAAGCATAAAATTAGCCGCCGAAATCAAGACATGCTGATTTCCATTTTAGACTTAGACAAAGTCACAGTTGGCGATATTATGCTGCCAAGGAATGAGATTGTTGGTATTGATGTCAATGATGACTGGAAATCAATTATTCGGCAGCTTACGCACTCCCCTCATGGCCGTATTGTGCTTTATCGCGATTCACTTGATGACTCTATTGGCATTTTACGCGTCCGCGAAGCGTACCGTCTCATGATGGAAAAACGTGAATTTAATAAGCAAAATCTCATTAAAGCTGCAGATAACATTTATTTTATTCCTAACAGTACACCGTTAAATGTTCAGTTAGTTAACTTCCAGCACAATAAAGAAAAACTCGGGATTATCGTTGATGAATATGGCGAGATTCAAGGTCTTATCACTGTAGAAGATATCTTAGAAGAGATAGTTGGTGATTTCACCACCTCTATGTCGCCATCCTTAGCTGAAGAAGTTTTGCCACAGAGCGATGGGAGCGTTCTTGTGGACGGTTCTGCTAATATTCGTGAACTGAATAAGGCTTTTGATTGGAATCTCCCTGTAGATGGTCCTAGGACGGTTAATGGCATGGTTTTGGAAGTCATCGGTGATATTCCACAACTTGAAGAGCAAATCGTGGTAGGACATTACCTTATCGAAGTATTAGCGATGAATGAAAATATCGTTAAGCAGGTCAGGATCACACCTCTTACTTTTAGTTCTCAAGTCCCCGACCTTTGATTTCTTCATAAACTTGCCATTAAATTCTGCTATAAAAATAAAAAGAGCCTTAATTGGCTCTTTGCATAAAGAATATTTGATAAAAACTAAACGTGTAGCTGTTCAAGTTTCTCAGCAGGTAATGCTAACTCATCGTTCTTATTGATACCAATTTCAGATGCAAGAACATTACGTGCAATTTGCTGAGCTTCTTCCAGTGAGTGCATTTTATATGTGCCGCACTGATAGACATTCAATTCAGGAATTTTGTTTTGGTCTTTCACCTGCAAAACATCTTCCATTGCTGCCTTCCATGCATTAGCAACACGCAGTTCATCGGGCTGACCAATAAGGCTCATATAAAAACCAGTACGGCACCCCATTGGTGAAATATCAATAATTTCAACACCATTACCATTGAGGTGATCACGCATAAAGCCTGCAAAGAGGTGCTCTAAAGTATGCGTCCCTTTTTCTGTCATGGCTTCTTCATTTGGTACAGTAAAACGCAAATCAAAAACCGTGATGGTATCACCACTTGGTGTTTTCATGGTCTTTGCCACACGTACAGCAGGCGCTGACATGCGAGTATGATCGACAGTAAAGCTATCTAATAATGGCATTTTGTGACCTCCTCAAAAATAAAAAATATTTTCTAAAATAAATGAAACTATTTTGAAAATGCAGAGTCTGAATTATTGAAAGACGCGCAATTTGTTATCATCCCTAATTCTCTAAGAGATTTTTTATTTGGCCACCTAGAGTGGCCATTTCTTTTAGCGTCCTGCATGAATGCGTAGATAGTCCTCAAAGCTTTCGCTCTCACTTTGTTCCATCTTCGCTTGCTTCTCTATTGAAGCCAATCGTGCTTGCTCAAATTGCTCTTCAGTTATCACTTCATACGGTTCATTCACTAACTGTTCAAAATATTTTTCAGCTAATTCTAACCCGTAGCCACCAATGCCTTTCTCTAACATTTCATCCATAACGAGCGCTGAATATGTGAGAGTTGGGTCTTTAAACATAGCGACAAATTGGTGACAAACTTCTTGATATTTTGCATCGCAACAAGTGTCTAACACTTCAGCCACGCGGATCAAGTCATTAAATAATTGCTGTCCAACTTCAACTAACGGCTTAACTTCACTACCACAACCGAAACCAATAACTTGACCTGGCTTACGACCTTCAAGGATGACACGATTCCAGTTTTGACGGCAACAGTCTAATTCTTGTGCATTCATTTCAGGCGCATCAGCGAGTACACACCATATTAAGAATAGATCAACAAAACGAGCTTGAGTTTCATTAACGCCTATTGCACTAAATGGATTGATATCAAGTGAACGGACTTCAATGTACTCAATACCACCGCGCAATAATGCATCGGAAGGTGATTCATTGCCTTTAGGAACGCGTTTCGGGCGTATTGGGGCGTAGAGCTCATTTTCAATTTGTAGCACATTGGTATTTAGTTGAATATATTTGCCGTCTTTTTTGACACCCAGTTTTTCAAATTCAGCTGAAGGCTTATGGATAGCTTTTTTCAGGTTTTCTACATATTCATCCAATTTATTGAATGTGATATTTAAATCACTTTGTGATTTATTTGTATAACCTAAGTCACTCATACGTAGAGATGTCGCATAAGGCAAGTAATACGTACCACAGTCCGTTTTATCAAATGACAGCGACGTCTCCCTATCTTTCAAAAAAGAGCCGCAAATCGCCGGAGAGGCGCCAAATAGATAAGGAATAACCCAACCAAAGCGGTAGTAATTTCTAATCAGACGTAAATAGCCTTCAGAAATTTTTTCTTTACCGCCTTCTTCATCTTCAATACCTGCCCATGCTCGCCAAAATTCAATCGGCAAAGAGAAGTTATAATGCACGCCTGCTATCGTTTGCATCAAAGCACCATAACGATTTTTAAGGCCTTCACGGTACAGCGTTTTAAACTGCCCCACATTAGAAGAGCCATATTGCGCAAGAGTGATTTTATCTTCACTTTCAATAAAGCACGGCATACTCAACGGCCACATTCTTTCATCTTGAAGGTGACGAGCTGTATAGCGGTGTAAATCTCGCAAGAAAGCCAAATTATGGCTAATGCTTTTATCTACAGGAGTAATAAATTCGAGTAGGGACTCCGCAAAATCTGTCGTGATCCATTTATGTGTTAAAGCTTTTCCCAGCCCTTCTGGATGCAAGGTCTCTGCAATTGCGCCTGTTGGGGTTACACGCAATGTTTCACGCTCTATACCACGTTGAATACCATTTAGTGTTTCTGGGTGCGCCTCTAACCATGAGAGCGCTTTCGATACGTCCGGGATCAAGTCGACCTCCCGCCTGTGATGTTAATTTATTTTATTAAGGCAATTACTTTAGCTTAAATCACATAAATTGTCGCTGTCTAGATGTGTGGTTTATGAGGGAATAAATCAAAGATGCATGGAAAATGCGATTTAGTTAATTTTATGAATGGTAATTTTAGGCAAAAAAAACTCCTCAAATGAGGAGTTTCTTAATGATGGTGCATCCGGGAGGATTCGAACCTCCGACCGCTCGGTTCGTAGCCGAGTACTCTATCCAGCTGAGCTACGGATGCAAAATTCATTCGATTTTGAATCGATATATTCTCAATAACTTATCTGAGTTAAATTAAAAGGTATTATTGATATGCTAAGTTATTAGCTAAGAGATGGTGCATCCGGGAGGATTCGAACCTCCGACCGCTCGGTTCGTAGCCGAGTACTCTATCCAGCTGAGCTACGGATGCATACTTAATGCAAAGGAGTGCTGCTCTCTCAAACTTCTTTATCAACTTCTACTTCTATAAATCAACTTCTTAGTTAATGCTTTGTTTGGCTGCTAAAACCAAAACAAAACCCCATCAGATCTTCTCATAGGGTTAAAGATGGTGCATCCGGGAGGATTCGAACCTCCGACCGCTCGGTTCGTAGCCGAGTACTCTATCCAGCTGAGCTACGGATGCATAATCTAAAATGGCGGTGAGGGAGGGATTCGAACCCTCGATGCAGCTTTTGACCGCATACTCCCTTAGCAGGGGAGCGCCTTCAGCCTCTCGGCCACCTCACCATATTTTAGTTACACACGATTTGTTTTTTCAAACATCTCGTTGCTGTGTGGCGCACATATTACTTTCCTAGACTTAGAAGTCAAACAATTTTTCCAAACTTTTTGCATTCCGGTGTCTGTTTGCACATTTCACAAGCAAGATGATTAGTTTAACACCGAAAAAGATATATTTCAGCCCCTATGACACTAACTTTATAAACAAAAATACTGGAAAAAATTATTCTACAAATGAATAAAAATGTGTTCACAGGATTGATTAGCCTATATTTCAAACAAAAGGAAACAAAATTTCAGTACAAGAGAACCGAAAACTAAACAATAATGTGAGTTTGATGCTAGAGAAGTATAAAAATGAAAGGATATTTTTAGAATATAATACGAGTAAGACAAGCGCCCATTCTTGCTGTGTGGTCAATCATTGGACGCTTATTCATTATTATTGATTATCTGGTTGAGTCTTTTCAGCCTGGATCCGTTGATAAATTTCTTCACGGTGAACAGAAACTTCTTTTGGCGCATTAACACCAATACGAACTTGGTTGCCTTTGACACCCAATACAGTAACTGTTACCTCATCGCCTATCATGAGTGTTTCACCAACTCGACGAGTCAGAATAAGCATTCTTTGCTCCTTGAAATATTAAAAGAGTCGGGTCTCTAGGTATCCCCCGCTATTGTCCATCACACACCGTGAAAACGTAAAGCAATGACATTCACCTAAAGCATTGATGCCATCAATACAAGCATTCTAATTATTTACAAGCAAAATATAGCACTACAAACGATACATTAACAATGCCGCAACAGATTAAAGTTGCCTCATCTTTTAATGAGGCAACTTTGTAAGTGCTTACAGGCGTGCTTCAACCCATTCTTCGACACTCGCCATAGCAGTAGGTAATGCGTTAACGTCAGTACCTCCTGCTTGAGCCATGTCTGGGCGGCCACCACCTTTACCACCAACCTGACCTGCAATGTGGGAAATCAAGTCACCTGCTTTAACTTTAGCAGTTAAATCATTAGTCACCCCAACAATCATACTGACTTTATCACCACTTGTTGTTGAAAGCACGATAATCGCTGATTTCAACTGATTTTTAAGGTCATCAACCATAGTTCTCAACAACTTAGGATCAGTATCTCCTAATTGAGTCACTAATAATTTGACGCCTTTCACGTCTTTCGCTTTGCTACTTAGTGAAGCACTTTCTTGAGATGCTTGTTGATCTTTTAGTTGCACAATTTCTTTTTCGAGCTGGCGAGATTTATCTAATGCCGCTTTCACTTTCTCGACAAGGCTATTCATATCACCTTTAACCAAGTGTGCAATTGCTGAAAGTTGCTCTGATTGATTGTGAATACTTTCAATTGCTGTAGTGCCTGTCGTCGCTTCAATACGACGAACACCTGCAGCCGTACCCGATTCACTCAGAATACGGAATAAACCAATATCTCCGGTACGACGCGCATGGGTACCACCACATAATTCGATAGAAAAATCACCCATACTCAGAACACGTACACGCTCTTCATATTTTTCACCAAATAATGCCATAGCGCCTTTTGCTTTTGCACCTTCTAAATCCATTAGTTCGGTTTCAATTTCTGAGTTTTTACGGATTTGCGCATTCACAATATCTTCTACTTGGCGTAGTTGGTCTTGTGTCATCGCCTCAAAATGAGAGAAGTCAAAACGCAAGTATTTATCATTAACCAATGACCCCTTTTGAGAAACATGGTCACCTAATACTTGGCGTAGTGCCGCATGCAGTAAGTGCGTTGCTGAGTGATTTAAACGGATCGCATCACGTCTAGCACTATCCACGAAAGCGGTAATTCTATGATTAACAACGAGTGATCCCGCTTCAACCTTACCAATATGCCCAATCGCTTGACCATATTTTTGCGTGTCAGTAACTTTAAAGCTCGCACTATCATTATTTAAATAACCAGTATCACCGACTTGCCCACCAGACTCTGCGTAAAATGCTGTTTTGTCTAGTATAACTAAGCCTTCTTCACCAGCATTCAAGCTATCTACAGGCTGGCCATCTTTATATAATGCAGTAATAGTAGCTTGTTGCTCATCATATTGATAACCGGAGAATTCACTGCGCTTATCAACTTTAATTAAAGAGTTATAATCTGCCCCAAAACCACTGGATTCGCGCGCACGACGACGTTGGTCCTCCATCGCTCGCTCAAAACCTTCTTCGTCGACTTTAATATTGCGTTCACGGCAAACATCTGCCGTTAAATCGATTGGGAAGCCATAAGTATCATATAAGCGGAATGCAGCTTCACCGTCCAGAGTATCCTCTTTCAGTGAGGCAAGCTCTTCATCTAATAATTGAAGACCACGTTCTAAAGTACGAGCAAATTGTTCTTCTTCGGTCTTGAGAACTTTTTCGACCATTGCTTGCTGCCGTCCAAGTTCATCAGCTGCGGACCCCATGACGTTAATCAGTGGCGCCACTAATTTATAGAAGAAGGTATCTTTGGCACCAAGCATATAACCGTGACGAACAGCACGACGGATAATGCGACGCAGAACATAACCACGGCCTTCATTTGATGGAATAACACCATCACTTACAAGGAATGCACAAGAACGAATATGGTCAGCAATAACACGTAATGATTTATTTTCTAAATCTGTCGCACCTGTTGCTTTAGCAGCAGCAGCGATGAGATCGCGGAAAATATCAATTTCATAGTTTGAATTAACGTGCTGCAATACTGCAGAAATACGCTCTAAGCCCATTCCTGTATCGACTGAAGGTTTTGGCAGAGGCTCCATTGTCCCGTCAGACTGACGGTTAAATTGCATGAAGACCAAGTTCCAAATTTCAATATAGCGATCACCGTCTTCTTCTGGGCTTCCTGGAGGCCCACCCCATATGTGGTCACCGTGATCATAGAAAATCTCGGTACATGGGCCACAAGGACCTGTATCACCCATCTGCCAGAAGTTATCTGACGCATATGGCGCGCCCTTGTTATCACCGATACGAATAATACGCTCAACTGGAACACCAATTTCTTTGTTCCAAATGTCATAGGCTTCATCATCAGTTGCGTAAACGGTCACCCACAGCCTTTCTTTTGGTAAGTTAAACCATTCTTCGCTAGTCAATAATTCCCAAGCAAAACGGATTGCGTCATGCTTAAAGTAATCGCCAAAGCTAAAATTGCCTAACATTTCAAAAAATGTATGGTGGCGAGCGGTATAGCCCACATTTTCTAAGTCGTTATGTTTGCCACCCGCGCGCACACAGCGCTGCGCGGTTGTCGCTCGGGAATATGCTCTTTTATCCAGACCAAGAAATACATCTTTGAACTGGTTCATCCCTGCGTTTGTGAACAATAGTGTAGGGTCATTATTTGGCACTAGTGAACTACTAGAGACCACTTGATGACCTTTTGTATGAAAAAAGTCGAGAAACGCTTGACGGATCTCAGCGGTGCTTTTACTCATATTTATCCCGATATCAAGCTGGAAACAGAATTACGAATTGTTGAGATGGAATGTAACATCACCTCTAATCAACTCTCCGATTAAAAAGTGACTGATAAGATAAAGTCTCTTTGTGCAGAAGTAAAATATAGATACATCCATTCGCAGCTTTCATTGTAAAGCGTCTAGATATTTTCTGAAAGTATGTTTATACCTTGCACTGGCGTATTTTTCCACAGAAAAACTGTTCAATAAACTATTAATGTAATAGGTTTAAAACAAAACAGGCGCAACCACATCAGCGGAGCGCCTATAATTTACTTACTAATCAATAAACTAGATTGATATTAAAATTCTTCTGGTGTTTCTTCTTCATCAGAATCATTGATAAAGTCTGTTGCCGCACTGCTAAATTCACCAGTGTGGTTTAATAACATTTCACGCAGTTTGGTATCAATTTCTTGAGCGACTTCAGGGTGCTCTTTTAAATAATTTGTTGAATTAGCTTTACCTTGGCCAATTTTATCGCCGTTATAGCTATACCAAGCCCCTGCTTTTTCAATTAATTTGTGTTTTACACCCAAATCAATTAACTCGCCGAAGGTATTAATACCTTCACCATACAAAATTTGGAATTCAGCTTGTTTAAATGGCGCTGCAACTTTGTTTTTTACCACTTTAACGCGAGTTTCACTACCGACGATTTCCTCGCCATTTTTCACTGCACCAATACGACGGATATCTAAACGAACAGATGCATAAAATTTTAATGCATTACCACCCGTTGTTGTTTCTGGGTTACCAAACATAACACCAATCTTCATACGAATTTGGTTGATAAAGATCAGTAGGGTATTAGATGTTTTTAAGTTACCCGCTAACTTACGCATTGCTTGGCTCATCATACGAGCAGCTAAGCCCATATGTGAATCACCAATTTCACCTTCAATTTCTGCTTTTGGTGTTAACGCAGCAACGGAGTCAACGATGATTACATCAACCGCACCTGAGCGAGTTAATGCATCACAAATTTCTAGCGCTTGTTCACCGGTATCAGGTTGAGAGCACAGTAAGTTATCAATATCGACGCCTAATTTTTTAGCATAGATAGGGTCTAAAGCGTGTTCAGCATCGATGAAAGCACACGTTTTACCGCTACGTTGTGCTGCTGCAATAACTTGCAGGGTTAGTGTTGTTTTACCTGAGGATTCAGGGCCGTAGATTTCAACAATACGACCTAGTGGCAAGCCACCAGCACCCAATGCAACATCAAGGGATAAGGAGCCTGTTGAGATAGTTTCAACATCCATAGAGCGGTCTTCACCAAGACGCATAATGGAACCTTTACCAAATTGTTTTTCAATTTGGCCTAATGCTGCTGCAAGTGCTTTTTGTTTGTTTTCATCAATAGCCATGTTTACTCCCTAAGTGCAATGATTTGACCACTGCAAATAAAACGATTGAATTCGGTTTGTTGAAATTGATTATACTGTATAATCATACAGTATCAAGAAAATTTTTAATTTAACTGCTTTAAAAGTGTTTCAAGTATATAAACTGTTGATTGAAAACGAACTTCGTTTCGGTTTCCTTGAAACACTCTATGTTGTGTTGTGACAAATACCGTTTGGTCTGCCTGTTTTTGCGCAAAACCAAACCATACCGTACCAACAGGTTTTTCTATACTACCGCCCCCAGGGCCTGCAATTCCACTAACTGAAACAGCGAAATCTGCACAGGCTTCTAGCAAAGCGCCTTCCGCCATTTCTGTAACAACTTGTTGGCTTACAGCGCCATATCGTTGTAAAGACTCACTCTTAACACCAATCATTTGATGCTTTGCTTCATTACTGTATGTCACAAAACCGCGCTGAAAGTAATCTGAGCTACCCGAGATATCGGTTAAAACCTTCGCAACCCAGCCCCCGGTACAAGACTCAGCGGTTGTGACTGTTTTACCCTGCTCTTTCAGTCTCAGTCCAATCTGAATACTCAGTGTTTCAAGCCGTTTCTCATCTATCATGATGCTATCTACCTTTATGCCATTTTTTTACGAGCACGATCCCAAACCCATAAACCCGCAATCGCAATTGCAAATACAGCACCAAAACCAATACCCGCATTCACAACTGATAAACCTGCTTTAATTGCCAGTGAGTACAAGCCTAACATAATCAGCATTGCACTATTTTCACCTAAATTTTGTACGGCAATCGCATTCCCTGCGCCAACGGTTTCTTTCCCTTTTTCTTGTAATAATGCATTCAATGGAACGACAAATAAACCGCCAAAAATCCCAAGGATAATTAAAATAAAATAGGATGGAATAATGTTAGTTTGCAAGGAAAGTAACACTACCATCACGCCTATAATAACTCCCGCAGGGATGCATCGATAAACCGTTTTTAAGGTAATAAATTTGGCAGCAAGCCCCGCACCTGCGACTATCCCCACCGCAACCATCGCATTTAGAATGGTTGGTGTGGTGTTGTCTTGTAACCCCAACGCTACAGGCACCCATGCAACGAGCAGAAAACGCAACGTTACCCCGGCACCCCAGAACAAGCTAGTTCCGACTAGTGAAAAACGACTCTCTTGATTCGCCCATAGCACACGGCAAGCACTGAAAAAAGACGCCATCAACAGCTTAAGATCCCAACCTTTTCCAGGCCTCGCCGCAGCTAAGTGTGGGATGAAAAAATTCGCAATAACGGCTAACGCATACAGTGCAGCACATGTACCTAACGCTAAGATTAAGTTAATATCGGACAGCATTCCTCCGACAACTGACCCCACTAAAATGGCTGCAATTGTTGAAGCCTCCATCACACCATTGGCCTTAACAAGGTTATCGCCGCCAGTGAGTTCACCGAGAATACCGTATTTAGCCGGTGAATAGGATGCTGCACCGATCCCCACTAACCCATAGCAAAGGAATGGGTTTAGGCCAAAACAAATCCCTAGTGCTCCAATAAATTTAAAGATGTTAGAAAACAACATCACTCGGCCTTTTGAAAACCTATCCGCGATTTGCCCAACAAATGGCGCTAAAATGATGTAAGTAAAAACAAACACCATTTGCAAGATAGGGTGACTCCACTCGGGGTAAAATTCGGCTTTGAGCTGGGCTAATATGGCAAATAATAATGCATTATCCGCAAATGCAGAGAGGAACTGTGAAGCCAGTACTGCTTTCATACCTCGGCTCATTAGCGGTGAATTGGAAGTGCTTTCTTGCATATTATTCATCCTTTAATGCCATTTGCTTTAATGTAACAAAATCCGTTTTACCACTACCTAGCACTGGCAACTCTTTAACAAAACGAATATCGCGTGGAACCGCTAACTCGGTTAATCCTTTACTTTTGGCTGCACTGGATAATGCGCTACGGTCTAATTCTTTATCTGTTGTGAACAAAACAAGTGCTTCACCTTTACTGCTATCTGGCTTTGTAACCACACCGTGATTTGCATTGGGAGAAATAGATGCCACCATTTGCTCGATACTTTCGAGGGAAACCATTTCGCCTGCAAGTTTAGCAAAACGTTTAACACGGCCTTTTATAGTACAGAAATTTTTATGGTCTAATTCAACGATATCACCAGTGTCGTACCAACCTTCCTCTATTTCACCTTGTGCATTTTCAGCTTGCGGTGTTTCAAGGACGCCAGGGGCTTCAACGCGCAAATACCCTTTCATAATATTTGGGCCTTTAAGCTGTAATTTGCCACCTTGTTCAATTCCAGAAATTGGAATAATTCGCGCTTCCATTTCAGGTAAAATTTGCCCAACAGAACCTTCTTTCGCGGCCATAGGGACATTGATTGATACAATTGGTGCACATTCAGTGACCCCATAACCTTCAAGAATTCGGATGCCAAATTTATCAAACCAGATTTTTTTCGTTTTATCCGATAATTTTTCTGCACCGGCAACCACATAACGTAAACGTGCGAAATCATACTGATGAGCAAACCGTGCGTAGTTACCTAAAAAGGTTGATGTTCCGAATAATACGGTGCAGTTTTTGTCATAGACTAATTCAGGAATGACTCGGTAATGCAATGGGCTTGGATAAAGGAAAACTCGGCTTCCTGAAAATAGAGGGATAAATAAACCAACCGTCAAACCAAATGCGTGAAATAACGGCAGTGACGACATAAAACGGTCACGTGGGGTGAAATCAGCGATCGTTTTTATTTGTTCTACGTTTGCCATCAAGCTAGCATGGCTGTGGACAACACCTTTTGGTGTACCTTCAGAACCAGATGTGAATAAAACAACGGCTTCATCAGACGGTTTACGAGGAAGAATGGCTTTTTTAGGGTTGAATAAGTGTTTAATAATCCATAATTTATCTTGCCATGTTACCGTATCTTTTAAATCTTCAAGATAAATCCAACTTGCTTCTGGCACTTGTTCTGGAATATGCGTTAAGTTGCCTTTTTCCAAAAATTGGCGCGAAGTAAAGACTACTTTCGCCGCAGAGGCTTTTAACGCGTTACTAATACCGTGACTGCCCGCTGTGTAATTGAGCATAGCAGGTACTCGGCCTCTCATTAAAGCACCGAAAATTGCAGCCGCGGTGACTGTCGCATTTGGCAATAATAGGCCAACTCTTTCATTTTCATGTGTATAGCGTTCAATAATACGACCAACCCCTAAGGTTTTTTTCAATAGGGATTGATATGAGTCTTCTTTAAATGCGATGTCCTCGATACAAGGCGTACGGCGCCCAAAAAACTGAACACTTTGAATAAATTCTTCAACTAATGTGACTTGTGGTAAACAAGACATACGAGCAGATTTCATGATTTGGTACAGGTGTTCACCAGCCAGAGCTCGACGCTCTACAGCCTTAGGTGCTTCAGGCATTGGGATAGCTTGTGCCGGCAAGATATGCAATGTGATCTTCGGAAACCATTTTAATGGAAAAATGCCTTTCAGACGCCCAAAATGGCTATATTGAGCCCCTTCTATACGAATAGGAACAACTTTTGCTCCAGACTTTGCGGCCACAAAAGCCGCTCCTTCGTATATTTTCATTAAAGAGCCATGAACTGAAATTCGGCCTTCTGGAAAAATAACTATCGGGCGCCCTTTTTCTACCTCTTTAACTAGATGACGAATACCTAGAGGGTTGGCAGGATCAAGAGGGACAATATCTGCATAGGGCTTAAGGCGCTTCACCATTTTTGGTGTGGCAAATGTTGAATAAACAGCAAATACAGGTTTAACAGGTAAGAAAAGTGCGATTAATACACCATCAAGGAAAGAAACATGATTAGGTGTAATCAAACATTTATCTTGATTAAACTCTTTCGCATCACCAATAACTTGCACGCGAAACAAAAATTTAAGTACTGTTTTGACTATCTTTGCCAACATAATGAGTCCCTATACTATGATTATATTTTTATATATTAGTGTGATACAACTATACCTTTAGTGACATCTATCTTACTGAGCTACTCCCTTTGCTCTAATTAGTATATTCCGAAAACACCGCAGGCTTATTAGTCATTAGTTTAAGTTAAATCATTAAGTTGTGCGATGATATCGTCGACAGGCTGCGCAGCATCAATAATATGGTGAGCAGTCGCACGGTAGATAGGTTCCCTTTGTTGCATCACTTCTTCAATTTCTTCAATTAAAGATTTCCCGGTCAAACTTGGTCGTTGATCCGCTTGTGGCTCTGCTGCAAGGCGTTTTGCTAAAACTTCAGGATGGGTATTTAAATAAATAACAGTGCCGTTATTACGCATAATTTGCTGATTTTCTTCTGCGAGAACCAGGCCTCCGCCAGTAGAAACAATCATATTATTTTGCTTAATCGACTTAAGGACGTCAGTTTCTAGCTGACGAAAGTAATCCCAACCGTGCTGTTCAACAATTTCAGCGATACTTTTTCCCGCTTTTTCTAAAACCAATTTATCTGTATCAACAAATTGATAGCCTTTAGATTCTGCAAATTTTTTACCAATTGTGGTTTTACCCGAACCTCTTGGACCGATAATGTAAAACATTAAATTTCATCCCATCATCATGAATACTAAGCAATACTGATTACAAATTTACTTATGATAAATTGCTTAATTTGACAAATAAAAAAAGAAAGCCACACAAGTGTGGCGATAGATTGCTGCCAAACATATTATGTTTGGCAGCAATCTAATAGGTTTTGAAAATAAACTAGGAAAATCAATTTATTGATTTTTGGCTGATAACACAAAGCGGGAAAAACCACGCTTTTATCTCGCTTTGTCAACAACCTCAAGCCACACAAGTGTGGCTATCTCATCATTTTTACTCATTATGGACGACTCAAAAAGTCGCCATATCCGATCCATTTATACGTTGTTAGTGCATCTAACCCCATAGGGCCACGTGAGTGTAATTTCTGCGTACTTACTGCGACCTCTGCACCTAAACCAAACTGACCACCATCAGTAAAGCGAGTGCTTGCATTAACATATACCGCTGCTGAATCTACACATTGAACAAAATAGTCAGCTTGATGAATAGATTCTGTCAAGATAGCATCAGAATGCGCAGTACCATACTGGCGAATATGGTCAATAGCTGCGTCAATGTCATCCACAATTTCTACGTTAAGATCCAGTGATAACCACTCATCGACAAGGTTTTCAGGTTTTACATCAACAACTTTCGCTGGGCCTTGTTTTAGTAATGGAAGTGCTTTTTCACTCGCATGCAGAGTGACTTGTTGCTGCGCCATTTTTTCACTTAAAAACGGTAGGAACTCAGTCGCAATCTCTTTATGAACTAATAATGTTTCAAGTGAATTACAGGCACTTGGGCGCTGAACTTTCGCATTAATAATCACATCAATGGCTTTATTAAAATCCACCGATTTATCAACAAATGTATGGCAAACGCCAATGCCCCCGGTAATTACCGGGATCGTGGATTGCTCACGACATAATTTATGTAACCCCGCACCGCCACGAGGGATTAGCATATCAATGTAACGATCTAATTTGAGTAATTGTGCAACTAATTCACGGTCCGGATTATTAATAGCTTGTACTGCATCTGCTGGCAAGCCGCTATTTTCCAATGCTTTTTGAATAACTTCCACTACCGCAAGGTTAGTATGATGCGTCTCTTTCCCGCCACGCAAAATGACCGCATTACCTGTTTTTAAACATAACGAAGCCACATCAACGGTAACATTAGGGCGAGCTTCATAAATAACGCCAACAACTCCCAATGGAACACGGCGACGTTGTAAATTTAAACCGCTATCCAATTGGCTTCCATCAATGATTTGCCCAACAGGATCAGCTAATTGACATACTTTTCTGACATCATCAGCAATACTTTTTAAACGCTCTGGCGTCAATAATAATCGGTCTTGTAACGCCTCACTCATACCGCTTGCTTTTGCCTGCGCCATGTCTTTTTGATTCGCGGCAAGTATAACTGCATTATCTTGTTCTAGTAGATATGCAATTTGTAATAGTGCTGCATTTTTTTGTTTGGTACTTAACTGAGCTAATTGCCATGAAGCAACTCTTGCTGCCTTACCCATTGTCTCTAACATAATTAACTCACTATCATATCATCACGATGAACAGCCACAGAACCGTGTTCATAACCAAGTATTTTACTGATTTCTTGTGAATGGTGCCCAGCAATCATTCTCAGTGCATCACTGTTATAATGGCTGACCCCATGAGCTAGGTCTTTTCCTGCCATATTACGAATACGGATCACTGCGCCTCGAGAGAAATCACCTTCAATCTTTTTAATTCCTTTTGGCAACAATGAACTCCCTTTTTCCATAATCGCCAGTTGTGCACCATCATCAATGTAGACATCCCCAGCGGCTGGAGCACCGAAAATCCAACGTTTACGATTTTCCATTGGATTTTTTTGCCCATAAAAACGGGTACCAACTGGAAGATTTTCAATAACCGCATTAATAACATCAGGTTTATTGCCTGCTGCAATGATAACATCAATTCCTGCGCGGCCCGCGACATCTGCTGCTTGTAATTTAGTTGCCATTCCACCGGTTCCTAACCCGCTAACGCTTCCCCCCGCCATTTCACGAAGTTCATCATTGATACCATACACTTCGGGTATCAATTTTGCATTTGGATTACTGCGTGGGTCAGCATCATATAAGCCTTCGATATCCGTGAGTAATAGCAGTTTGTCGGCATCGCCGAGAATCGCGGCCAAAGCGGATAGATTGTCATTATCACCGACTTTAATTTCTGCGGTAGCAACGGCATCGTTTTCATTGATAACTGGAATGATTCCGTTATTTAACAGAGCTTGCAAGGTATCTCGTGCATTTAAGAAACGTTCTCTGTCTTCTAAATCGGCTCGTGTCAGTAACATTTGCCCGATATGAATACCATAAATGGAGAATAACCGTTCCCATAACTGAATTAAACGACTTTGACCGACCGCCGCAAGCAACTGTTTAGATGCTATGGTAGCCGGCAGTTCGGGGTAATTTAAATGTTCGCGACCCGCGGCAATTGCCCCAGAAGTCACAATAATAATGCGATGCCCTTTTTCATATTGCTGCGCGCATTGCCTAACCAGCTCAACAATATGAGCTTGATTTAAACGGCGCGAGCCCCCTGTTAATACACTGGTCCCTAATTTAACTACCAGCGTCTGGCTATTTTTCATCATTTTTCTGCCATTAGGATTAATAAACCAAAAAGTAGGTATCATTTTTATCAGGAGAAGCGCGTTATGCCAACAAGCATAACGCAAAATTCAACAAAAGTTGGTTTAAAACAAATTTATGCGCTTAATTCCAGTTTTAATTCTGCCATTAGCGGGGAGGGAAAGAGGCTTAACTCAAGTTCAGATAATTGTTTTGCAAGGGCTTGGTGAAATGACACTAAATTTTGCTCGGTCGCTTCAATGGTTGCTGCATCTTTTAGTGCTTTGACTTGCCAACTACCATGACTGTTGTATAGGCCAAAATGATAAATAAATTCAAAGCCCTTATCAGTTGCTACCAATTTTAGCCACCACCCCCAAAATTCGCGTTTTTCTGGGGCAATATTTGCATTCACGCAAACAACGAGGCTATCAAATATATAACAGCCATTTAAACATTGTTTTTCACGTAAATAAGGTCCTATCGAAGCAAACTTCTTTAAATACTTTCCATTTGAGTAATCAGTCGGTAAAGCCATGTTAAGGATCTCCTTCTTGGGAAGATCCCTTTTTAACAAATGGGTAAAAATAAGCAAGTTATTAAATAAAATTAAAGTATTTTTGCTTTTAACCAATTAGTAGTTTCACTTAACGCCTTTTCAAAATTAGCAAAAACAGGCTGGCTTGGTAGCATTATCGTATCAGCATCCATCGAAGAGCGTCGAATTAAATCAGATTCGGCTTTAGGGCTATAAATATCATCTTTGAGGCTAACCGATAACATTGGGACTTTACTGCGTCGCCCTAAAAGCCCTTGATTTTTAAGTGAATAACAACTTAACTCATGGCGTAAAGCAGAACCATCAACTTGATAAATACCCAAACGACTGGCGAACACATCCAGAACCATTCGAGGAATATCCTGCTGATATTTCTCTTCATGCAATAAACTGTGCACAATTGGCCCTATGACAGCGACTGCTTTAATCTTATCTGGACACATATAAGCTAATCTTAATGCTATATTTGCGCCAAAACGCATACCCACGATACCAAAACGCGTGTGGTCAATCCAAGCGATATCCCCAATCTGGCGAACAATTTGCTCATGTAGGGTGCTTGTTTCCTGTGTAAGCTTTTGTTTTACCGAATAACCAATAGATGGCATATCCAGTGTTAGCATCGCAATACCGAGAGGTTCGAGGTAGTCACGGAAATAGCGGCAAAAATCAATTTGTAAGCTATCTAACATGCCGCAAATCATCACGGTCGGGTAAGGCCCTTGACCGTGTGAAGGAATATGTAAAAAGCCACAGACTTCTTTTCCACCATCAACTTTAAATGGAATTTTCTTTAAGCGATATTGAGAAAATTTTGCTGCGCTATCATACGCTTTACAAGCCAACAAAATAGCTTGGTCAGCCAGCTCGTCACCTTTAATAAAAGGATAAGCTGCAATGCTGTACAAATTAGCAGAACGCAACCAAGCATCCCCTGCTTCTGCACCTTTTTCAAACTCTAACGCTTTTTGCTGCCAATGCATGGCTTGCTGGGACCATTCAAAACACCAGTTTCCACGACGATTACCAATGACTGTATCCAATAAATTATCATCACTACGCTCAGCATCTGAGATAGCAATACGGCTTAGCACCTCTTCAATTTCTAAGGCGTCTATTCCCCGCCAAATCCACATTAAGCGGTTAATCATACGGTACCACCCCGCATGGTGAGACCCACTTAACACACTATGTTCTTTAATTTGAGACATTGTTTGAGATGAATAAGAGACTAATGTTGACGTTTCAACTTGTCTGACTTTAGGTTTGAAAAGTTTTTCTGAAAGGTTTTGCTGAGTCATCCCTATTTCCTTGTCTATCAGAGTTGAATTTGGCCAAAAATAAAGGGAATGCAAAAATGCACTCCCCAAATTATATCGTGTTTAGCTTAAAAATTTTAGGTATTAATGTGTTTTTGCAATCAATAAATTCTATAACACTTTATAATTACAATGTTTTTACCTAAAGCTCGCGTAAAACACAGATTTATTTATCTTGTTCACACAATGGTTTAACAAAAACGACGCCCATATCCCATGGCTGTTCGATCCATGTGTCTTGTGGAATATCAACTACGTAGTCATCCACTAATGGACGCCCTGCAGGTTTTGCAAAAATAGTAACAAAGTGGGCTTTAGGGTACATGTTACGGATAGCTTGAGCTGTGCCGCCTGTATCCACCAAATCATCAATGACAATATAGCCTTCACCATCACCTTCAGCACGTTTAATCACGGTTAATTCGCGCTGGTTGTCATGGTCATAGCTAGAAATACAAACGGTGTCAACGTTACGAATACCAAGTTCGCGTGCTAGAAGTGCTCCAGGAACAAGGCCACCACGGCTAACCGCGATAATACCGGTCCATTGCTCTACTGGTAATAAACGTTGTGCGAGTTTACGGGCATGTATTTGCAACATATCCCACGTTACGACATATTTTTCGCTCATAAAATTCGGGTCCCGACTGCTGAGTAAATCTGAAATGTGTCTTGCGGAAAAAAGGTTGCGCGAGATTATAGTGATTTGGCCGGTTAAAAACCAGTAAAAAGCACCATTCGACATTAATTATTATCATTTACACTGTCCATTGCTCAAAAGAAAGTGTTATCCTGAGTTTATAAAAGAGGCAGCCTTTAATTCGAAACTTCAGGCTGTTAGGTCATAATTACAGCAATATTCCTTTTAAAATTGAAGCTGAAATTAACGTTGGTTGCCGATCAGCTCCTACTGGGTTATTCAGGATATTATCCCTAAATAGTTCAATTTGTAGCTAGGCGGCAAATGAGTAAATCCTAGGAGCATACATAAGTATGTGACTGGGATTTATGAATGAAGCCAACAACGCTACAGATTGAAATATAAAGGGAAAATAAAAGGAGAGAGACGTGTCTGAGCTAGCTACATTATCCCCCCAACCACTATGGGACATCTTCGCGAAAATCTGTTCTATCCCGCACCCTTCATACCACGAAGAAGCCTTAGCCGCACATATTGTTGATTGGTCAAAACAAAAAGGCTTTCACGTTGAACGTGATGAAGTGGGTAATATTCTGATCCGTAAACCTGCAACCCCTGGTTATGAAAACCGCAAAGGCGTTGTTTTACAAGCTCACTTAGACATGGTGCCACAGAAAAATAACGACACGGTACATGACTTTAAAACAGATCCAATTCGTCCATATGTTAATGGTGAATGGGTCACCGCTGAAGGAACCACTTTAGGTGCTGATAACGGCATTGGCTTAGCTTCTGCGTTGGCTGTTCTTGCTGATGATAGTGTTGAGCATGGGCCAATGGAAGTTCTTCTGACCATGACTGAAGAAGCCGGCATGGAAGGTGCGTTTGGCTTGAAAGCAGGCTGGTTACAAGCCGATATTCTGATTAACACCGACTCAGAAGAAGAAGGTGAAATTTACATGGGTTGTGCTGGTGGGGTTGACTTTACCTCTACGTTTGACCTGACGCGTGAAGCATTACCACAAGGCTATAAAACCTTCACAATGACCCTAAAAGGCCTAAAAGGTGGGCACTCTGGTGGTGATGTACATTTAGGCTTAGGTAATGCCAATAAGCTGTTAGCACGTTTTCTAGCTGGCCACGCAGAAGATTTAAACCTAAAACTATTAGATTTCAGAGGTGGTACTGTTCGTAACGCCATTCCTCGGGAAGCTTACGCCATTATTGCCGTTCCTGCGAACAAAGTCGCTGAGTTAACTGCCCTAAGAGCTCGTTATGAAGATATTCTGAAAAATGAATTAGCCGTCGTTGAGCCTAACCTTGTTCTGCTACTAGATGAAACGCAAAGCGAATTAAAAGCACTTTCTGATGACTGCCAAAAACGTTTTGTTTTCTTCTTAAATGCGGCGCCAAACGGTGTGATCCGCATGAGTGATGTTGCCATTGGCGTGGTTGAAACCTCACTTAACGAAGGTGTTGTACGACTAACTGAAGATAAAGCAGAAATTATCTTCCTTGTTCGTTCACTTATCGATAGCGGCAAAAACTACGTTGTTAACATGTTGACATCTATCAGTAAATTAGCACAAGCCCAATACCGTGCAGAAGGTAGCTACCCAGGTTGGCAACCAGATGCAGACTCACCAGTAATGCATTTAGTCAGCGATACCTACAACAAGCTGTTCGGTAAAATCCCTAATGTCATGGTGATCCACGCAGGCCTTGAGTGTGGTCTATTCAAAAAACCTTACCCAGACATGGATATGGTTTCAATTGGGCCAACTATTCGCGGTGCACACTCCCCTGATGAACGTGTACACATTGCAAGCGTTGGAGAGTATTGGAAATTACTAACTGCGGTTTTAAAAGCAATTCCAGTCAAAGAATAAGCAATTAATTGTTATGAAACACCCATCATGCGATGGGTGTTTCACACTGCTGACAAACATATTATGTTTGGCGGCAAGTCTAATAGGTTTTGAAAATAAATGAGGAAAATCAAATCATTGATTTTCGTCTGATAACACAAAGCGGGAAAAACCACGCTTTTATCCCGCTTTGTTAACAACCTCAAACACCCATCATGCGATGGGTGTTTTTTATAATTCAAGTAATAATTGCCTTTCAAGCTGTGGGCTTTGCAGCATCACATGCAAACCAACTAACCGAACACCACGCCCTAAGCGGCGATTATCCCAAACTTGTTTCGCTATCTGGACTAAATCTTGTTTATTGAGAATTGGGTATACGTGTTCTTGTGTTGTTTGCTGAAAGTCTGCAAATTTAAATTTTACACCTTGACGAGCAATACGCAGATCGGGTTTTACCTTCGCTAGACGTAATTGTAGTTCGTCATAGAGTTTATCAAGCAGAGGAAGACAATCGCTCCATTGATATATATCTTCTGCAAGGGTGCGTTCAACCCCTACCGACTTTCTGAGTCTATCAGGGTTAATAGCACGCTCATCGATACCATGGCATCGATCCCAAAGTACCTGCCCGAATTTACCCATGCTTTTAACCAATGTAACAACATCATATTTTTGGACGTCAGCACAAGTGAGTAACCCCATATCCGCTAATTTCTGAGCGGTTACCTTACCCACGCCAGGAATTTTTTTAAGGGGCAAGCTAAGAATAAATTGATCCATATTTTGCGGCGTGATCACGAATTGGCCATTGGGTTTATTCATATCTGAAGCTATTTTCGCCAAAAATTTTATTGGCGCTATCCCCGCTGAAGCGGTTAATTGCAGTTCATCAAAGATTTGCTGGCGAATGGCCTCAGCAATTAGCGTTGCAGAGCCATGTAATTGCGTACAATCAGTGACATCCAAATAAGCTTCATCAAGAGAAAGTGGTTCTATGAGGTCAGTATAGCGAGCAAATATTTTTCGAATATACAGGGAGGTTTCTTTGTAAAGTGCCATATGCCCAGGAACCACTTTCAAGTGAGGGCAAAGCCTAAGTGCAATCGCAGTAGACATCGCACTGTGAACACCGTAGCGACGGGCTTCATAATTTGCAGTACTAATAACGCCTCGGCGATCTGCGCTTCCCCCCACTGCAATGGGGACATTACGAAGGCTTGGGTCGTCACGCATTTCGATCGCTGCATAAAAGCAGTCCATATCAATATGAATAATTTTACGCACGGGTTAACTCTGCCAATCAAACACCTGATTAAATATACAGTATTTTTATTAGCCATGCAATTATTGTCACATCACCATAAAATTGACGAATGAAAAAGCTAACTCCATGATAATTAGGTAATTCATATTATTGCAATAATCATCTGCCAAGCTATCCAACTCTAGATTCGGCTTAAAGTTTGTCTTAAAAATAAGTATTACCACTTACTTTTAAACAAAAAAGTAATAAAAAGAGTTGTTTTACCAACAACAATATCTTGAAAAACTATTTATGGATCATCTCTATGGCAATTATATCAACATCAAAATATGTTAAATTTATGGCTCCTCTCATTATGCTGCTTGCTAGCCAAACAGTTTTCGCACTATCCCCTAATTTAGCGCTATCCCCTAAAATTGTAGCTCACCGTGCAGGAACAGCAGATGCACCAGAAAACACAATTTATGCCATTGATTTAGCCAAGCAAAATAATGCCGATGCTATTTGGCTTACCGTTCAACTTAGTAAAGATAATCAATTAGTCCTATATCGTCCGAGTGATCTAGATTCATTGACGGACAAAAAAGGTAACGTATCTGCTTATACAGTAGAACAACTCAATCATGTCAATGCTGCTTATAAGTTTAGTCAAAAACATAATCAGCAATTCCCCTTACAAAAAACAACTATCACTACACTAGAAAATATTCTGCAAAAATACCCAGACACAACTTTCTACGTAGATTTAAAATCCCCTGACGCCAACCCTGATATTCAAGCAAAGGCGATTTTAGCTCTCTTAGATAAAACTAATGCATTTAACCAAGTACGTTTTTATTCCACTAATGATGAATTTTTAAAAGCACTCAAATCCCTTTCTCCAAAGATCCCATTATTTGAAAGTCGTGATGAGACTCGCACCCTGTTGGCAAATGTTGTGATGAACCATCAATGTTCAATAGAAAATGACAAAACAACAACTCGCTGGTATGGCTTTGAACTACATCGTAAAGTTGAAGTGGTCGAAAAATATACTTTAGGCGAAGCACGCTCGCCAGCAACCCTTTCATGGGATAAAGAAGCCATTGACTGTTTTAGAAAAAATGGTAATGCCTATATCATTGTCTTTGGTGTTAATAATGACAGTGACTACCAACTCGCAAAAGAAATTGGCGTAGATGCTGTAATGGTTGACTCACCTGAGGCGTTCAAAAAATAATATTTATTTAACTAAGCTACTTATTTTTTATCTCGTTATTAAAATTAAGTAGCTTATTTTATTTTTAATCAATCAGTTTTATTGTGATTCCTTTCATTAAAAAGTAACAACCTATATTAATTACACCTTCAGTAAAGAAGATCATGATAAATCTTCACTAAATATTATTTTTCATAATTAATATTACAAAGAGGGAGATATGACTAAATCATCTGGAACTATTTCTATTGAAAATAAGTGGAATCAAGATATTAAAAAAGTAGAAATCATTTATCACTGTACTGAAGATGAATATGATAAAGTTTTTGTTACCTACAATATACCCGACAACCATATAAACAAAAAATACCCAGAATTTCATATAATTATACTTGACTAAGTGTTTGGATAGGTAATATCACTACTAAAGATGGGAAAAAATGGAGCAGTGGTAGTTTCTTAAGTTGCAATGCGAATAAGGCTCAAAACAGCCAAATCGTTATTAGCTTTGATGGTAATAAAAAAGAAATGACCGTTTGCTACCCGGCTTTTAACATGTGCTCAAAAGGAATGGTTCAAATTGCGAGTGTATCTGATGAAGAATAAAACTTACGAATCGTTTTTTAACCTAACATTTGAGAATTATTGGGGGGAATATCTAATACAAGTTGGTATTGATATGGACCCAGACCCAAACCCTTATCATCCTAGTAAAACTTATTTTCAAGATGACGGTGATATATCAATAAAAAACATTGAAAATAAATAACATATAACGTTTAAAGAGCAATTTTATTACTCTTTAGAGGATATACATTACTGGAGAATTTTTTTTATCACGAAGTATGGGCAAACTTGGGTATCTGAATATGGTTTCTCATGTCAAATAAAACCCGAAGATAACCACACTGTTATTATTAGGGTTAATGGTGATTCTAAAAGAATGTATGTCTCATTTCCCAATTCAAATTCTTGCTCAACAGCTCTTAGTAAAGCTCAGTAGCTTCATAAAATAAAGAATAAGTGAATTAACTTTCTATTTGTAAAAAGCCTTAATCTCTATCAACTTCGCTAATTGAGATTAAGGCCAAATATAAGTACTAATTTAAATAATACGGTTTTTATCCAGTAATTTTTGACGGGCTTCTTCACGCGCCATACGTTTTTTACGTGCATCACAAGGCTCAGGGCAATCACACACCTTTTCAACACCAATACTGCTTAACCCGCCGCAGCTACCTTGGATACTCTTACGTTTAATAATATACCCAAGTGACATACCTAAAAAGGCCAGCAAAAACAGTGCAAAGGCTGCAATAAAAATATTCAGCATTTTTTATCCTCCTACAACTACTGTTTTTTGGTTAAAAATGGTTCGAATGCCTTAGTATAGCGCTCTTCAAAACCTTTATCTGTCTTAACAATCATAAAAACAGGAATATTCATTTTTTCAGCTAAAGCAAAGCCAACTTCAGGCCCTAAAACATTTAGTCCTGTAGATAAGCCATCAGCACTCATGCAATTTTCTGCAATTACTGTAATAGAGACTAAATTATGTGTGATTGGTTTTCCTGTTTTTGGGTCTATCGTATGAGAAAAACGAACGCCATCTTGCTCGAAGTAATTACGGTAGTCCCCTGATGTAGCGATAGAGCGGTCACCTGGTTCAATAATCTCTTGTGCTGTTTGGCTGACACCATCCGATGCGGGTTTTTCTATTGCGATACGCCATGGCACTTCTTTACCATTTGTTCCTTTCGTACGCACTTCACCACCAATATCAACCATATAATTATTGATGCCTAATGATTCTAAATATTCAGCAACAACGTCGACACCATAACCTTTCGCAATGGAGGAAAGATCGACATATAGCTCAGGGATTGTTTTAATTAAGTTATTATCTTGAACAGCGAGTTTTTCGATACCAACCCATGCTCTGCGCTTAGCCAATTCTTCATCCGAAGGTGCTTTAGTGACTCTTCCTTCAGGGCCAAACCCCCATAAATTAACTAAAGGCCCAACCGTTACATCTAATGAACCATCTGTCAGCTTATTAATTTCAATGGCTTTTTTAACTACAGTTGCCGTTGCTGCAGAAACAGGGAACGGTGTATTGACTTCTTTAAACTGATTAAAACGACTTAATTCTGAGTCTGGGCGATATGTTGACATTTGGTCGTTAACTTCTTCCAAACGTTTATCTATTTCGGCTTGAATTGCTTCAGGCTTTGGCTCCGAAGAATCTGTGACATATTTAACCGAATAATACGTACCCATTGTTTGCCCCTGAAGATTCTGTTGTTCAGGTCCACCACAGGCAGTAAGAAACAGTGCTGCAACAAATAGCAGTACCGAGGTATAAATTCTTTTACTTAGCATAATTTTCTCCGCGTCAATCATGAGCGCATTTTGTTAAGGCCGCCCAGACTATTAACACACTTTACATCGTCACCCATGCAGAGAATGTTCCAGTCAAAATAATCATAAACCTACCTATTAACCGTTAACTAATTAGCGCTTAATAGATTTACTAAAATCACAAAGAGGGAAAATATTTTCCCTCTTTAAAGTGTTACTGTCTACTGACTTTGATTAGTCTAATAAAATCAGCTAAGTTGCTTAACCACCGAAGTCATCCAATAAGATATTTTCATCTTCAACACCGAGGTCTTTCAACATTTTGATCACGGCAGCATTCATCATTGGAGGACCACACATGTAGAACTCACAATCTTCCGGTGCTGGATGGTCTTTCAAGTAGTTTTCATATAAGACATTATGGATGAAGCCAGTATAACCATTCCAATTATCTTCAGGCATAGGGTCAGAAAGTGCTACATTCCATGTAAAGTTTTCATGTTCTGCAGCGAGTTGGTCAAAATCTTCGGTGTAGAACATCTCACGGACAGAACGTGCACCATACCAGAAACTAATCTTACGTTTAGAATCTAAGCGGCGCAGTTGGTCGAATATATGAGAACGCATTGGTGCCATACCCGCACCACCACCGATAAACACCATTTCAGCTTCCGTTTCTTTAGCGAAAAACTCACCAAACGGCCCAGAAATAGTCACTTTATCCCCTGGCTTTAATGACCAAATATAAGAGGACATAATTCCTGGTGGAACATCCGGATTACGAGGTGGTGGTGTAGCAATACGCACGTTTAGCATGATAATACCATGCTCTTCCGGGTAGTTTGCCATGGAATAGGCGCGAACAGTTGGCTCTTTAACCTCAGACACATAACGGAATAGGTTAAATTTATCCCAATCTTCACGGTACTCTTCTGGTACATCAAAATCTTCATATTTGACAACATGTGCCGGGCATTCAATCTGAATAAAGCCACCCGCACGGAAAGGAACGACCTCTCCTTCTGGAATTTTCAATTTCAGCTCTTTAATGAAAGTGGCTTTGTTATCATTAGAAATAACTTCACACTCCCATTTTTTCACGCCAAATATTTCTTCTGGAAGCTCAATTTTTAAATCTTGCTTAACGTTGACCTGACACGCTAACCGGCAGCCTTCTTTTGCTTCACGTTTGTTAATGTGAGAAAGCTCAGTAGGCAGAATATCACCACCGCCTTCTTTGATTTTCACACGGCACTGACCACAAGAGCCACCACCACCGCACGCTGATGAAACAAAAATACCTTGGTTTGATAACATGCCTAATAGCTTGTCACCCGCAGGAGCTTCAAAACTTTTGTCTGGATCGCCATTAACTTCAACTTTGATGTTCCCTGTGTTGACTAGCTTGGATTTTGCAAACAGGATTAAGCCTGTCAGCACCAAGACAATCAGGGTAAACATCACGACACCTAAAATAATAATTTCCATGAATTCTTCTCGCCTTTATAGCTGCACACCGGAGAAGGACATAAAGCCCAATGCCATTAAACCGGTTGTCACAAAGGTGATACCTAACCCTTTTAGACCCGATGGAATATCTGAGTACTTCATCTTCTCTCGAATAGCTGCCATCAATACGATTGCGAGCATCCAACCGATCCCCGAACCGAACCCATATACGACCGATTCGCTAAAGTTATAGTCACGTTGCGCCATGAAAGAAACACCACCAAAAATGGCACAGTTAACGGTAATCAATGGCAAAAAGATACCTAACGCGTTATACAGTGATGGGAAGTAGCGATCTAAAATCATTTCAAGGATCTGAACTAACGCGGCAATAACACCGATAAACGTGATGAAGTTCAAGAAGGATAAGTCGATACCTTCAGCAATCGCACCATCACGCAATACTAAGTTGTATACCAAGTTATTAGCTGGGACAGAAATCCCAAGAACTACCGTTACAGCGATACCCAGTCCAAAAGCAGTTTTTACATTCTTCGATACCGCAAGGAAGGTACACATTCCCAAGAAAAATGCTAATGCCATATTTTCAATAAAAATGGCTTTAACAAACAGGCTAATATAGTGTTCCATGTGATTAGTCCTTCTCTACCTGAGCTGGTTTCAGGGTACGTAACCCCCAAATCAGCATACCGATGATAAAGAATGCACTTGGCGCGAGGAGGAACAGGCCATTTGGCATGTACCAACCACCGGTTTGTAGTGATTCAAAAACTGTGATACCAAACAATTTGCCGGAACCAAATAACTCACGTAAAAAGCCGACTAAAACAAGGATCACACCGTAACCTAGACCATTACCAATACCGTCCATGAAGCTTTCAATTGGTGGTGCTTTCATTGCATAAGCTTCAGCACGCCCCATTACGATACAGTTAGTAATAATCAAGCCAACAAATACAGAAAGTTGTTTTGATATTTCATAGGCATATGCACGTAAAATTTGGTCAACCACAATAACTAAAGAAGCAATGATTGCCATTTGAACGATAATACGTACGCTGCTCGGAATATAATTCCTGATGAGTGAAATAAAGAAGTTAGAAAATGCCGTCACTAAGGTTACAGCAATCGTCATAACGAGTGCTGTTTCTAACTTCGTTGTCACTGCCAGTGCAGAACAAACCCCTAATACCTGTAAAGCAATTGGGTTGTTATCCAATAACGGTCCAAGTAGGACGCGTTTTACTTCTTTTGAATCAGCCATTATTCAGCGCTCCTTCACGTACTTTTTTCAGGAACGGACCAAAACCGTTATCCCCTAACCAGAAATCAAACATATGCTGGATTCCGTTTGATGTTAGAGTCGCACCTGAAAGGCCGTCGATACCGAATGGGTTATCTGTCGCACCACCGCGCACTATTTTAATTGCCGGAACCCCCTGCTCATTGAACAGTTTTTTACCTGGCCATTGGGCTTTCCACTGAGGGTTATCAACCTCACCGCCCAGCCCTGGTGTTTCGCCATGTGCATAGTAAGTAATACCACGAGAGGTGACACCATCTACATCTACCGCAATAAAGGCATACATGACAGACCACAAACCAGAGCCGTAAACAGGTAAAATAATTTGTGATACTTTTCCAGCTTCATCTTTAACTAAATAGATTTCAGCGCTATTGGCACGACGGCGAATTTTTGCAATATCTTCTGCAGGAGAGAGTGCAATACTCGTTTCTTCGCTGCGTAGCTCGCTATTTAAGTCATAACGGCTAGTGCTATCAGATAATTCATTAGTTTTAAAATTCAAAAGTTTAGGTTCGATACGATCCTTATATACATCTTGAACTTCCTCAGCGGTCATTTTAGGTTGCAGCAAGCCAGCAACACTTAAAATATTACGTTGAGTATCTAACTGAATCTGTTCTTGCTGCTGTGGTTTTAGACCAACTGCAGCCCCTGCGACGACAATAGAGCAAACTAGACAAAGAATAAAAACAACTAGAAATGTTCTGCCGACGCTATCGTTATTCATTGGTTTTTCATTAGCCACGAGCTTTTCTCCGCTTAATATTTGCTTGAACGACCAGATAGTCAAACAGAGGAGCAAACAGGTTGGCGAATAGGATCGCCAGCATCATCCCTTCTGGATAAGCTGGGTTAACAACCCTGATAAGAACACACATTACACCGATCAGAATGCCGTACGCCCATTTACCTTTGTCTGTGAAAGACGCTGATACCGGGTCTGTCGCCATAAAAATCATACCGAATGCGAAGCCACCAAGTACCATGTGCCACCACCATGGCATGGCAAATAACGGGTTAGTATCAGAGCCAATAGCATTGAATAGGTAGGACATTGCAATCATGCCAACCATCACGCCAGCAACAATACGCCATGATGCGATACGGAAGAACATGATAAGAGCACCACCAATAAACAACATCAGTGTTGACACTTCACCAATTGAACCTGGCATATTACCTAAAAAGGCTTGCATCCAAGTAATAGGTTCATGAGTCACCGTGTTCATTAGGGCATGCTCACCACCGGTTGCCCATTGTGATAATGGTGTCGCACCAGAGAAGCCATCTGCTGCAGTCCAAACTAAGTCACCTGATATTTGAGCAGGATAAGCAAAGAATAAGAAAGCACGGCCAGCTAATGCTGGGTTTAAGAAGTTACGCCCAGTACCGCCAAAAATTTCTTTCGCAACAACAACCCCGAAAGTGATACCTAATGCAGCCTGCCATAAAGGAATGGTTGGTGGCACAATCAAGGCAAATAAAATCGAGGTAATAAAGAAGCCTTCGTTAATTTCATGGCCGCGGATCATGGCGAATAAAACTTCCCAGAAACCACCGACTAAGAAAACGACAGCATAAATAGGAAGGAAATACACTGCACCTAGCAGCATTTTACTTCCCCACCCTGCATCCATCGAAAGTGATGCTCCTAGAAACTGTGCTAAGCTATAATGCCAATCACTCGCGAGAACTTGCTGTAACTCCGCCCCGCTATATAATTGGTGCAAAGCTGGGATGGCTTGGTTACCAACGTTATACATTCCCCAGAACATCGCTGGGAAAACCGCTAGCCACACCAATATCATCATACGTTTCAGGTCGATGGTATCCCTGACATGAGAACGCCCTTTTGTTACCGTACCCGGCGTATAAAAAACAGTCGAAACTGCTTCAAATAACGCATAGTATTTTTCTAACTTTCCACCGGGCTCAAAATGGTGCTCATACTTTTCAAATAAATTTTTCAGACCCATGGAATCACCCTTCTAGCTCAATCTTGGTCAGAACATCACGTAGCACTGGACCATATTCATATTTCGCTGGGCAAACATAGGTACATAAACCTAGATCTTCTTCGTCCAACTCTAAACAGCCCAATTCTTGTGATGTATCAGTGTCTCCAGCGAGGAGATCGCGCAACAAATGAGTGACCATGATATCGAGAGGCATGACTCGCTCGTAATTACCAATTGGTACCATCGAACGCTCACCGCCGTTCATTGTCGTTGTGAAATTAAAACGTTTATTTTTCAGGAAGTGCCCGATTGTGGTACGCGTAATCGTAAACTTATTAACACCAGGCATAATCCAGCCAAATAACTCTTTATTGCGACCTTCGGCTAACACTGAAACTTGATTGTGAAAACGACCAAGATAGTGATGAGTATCATCACATGTCACGCCCCAAAGGACTGAACCAGAAATAATACGATTTTCACCCGCTTTAAGCTGACCTTGTGTTAATTCATATAAATCAGCACCTAGACGAGTACGCAGAAGACGAGGCTTTTCAACTTGTGGCCCTGCTAATGAAATCACGCGGTCTGTATATAGGTGACCCGTAACAAATAGCTTACCAATAGCAATAACGTCTTGGTAATTAAGGCTCCAAACTTTTTTCTTGATGCTAACGGGTTCCAAGAAATGAATATGAGTTCCCACTAAACCTGCAGGATGCGGCCCTATAAATTGGGTATAAGAAATTTGGTTATGAGCCGTATTCTTCGGTAAGTCTCCCTCTCCATGACAAACATGGATTTTACCTTCTGTTAAACGGCTTAGAACCAAAAGCCCATCGTTAAATGCTTGTTCTTGCTCTTGAATAACTAAAATAGGATCCGCTGCAAGTGGATTGGTATCCATTGCAGTGACAAAAATAGCGATAGGTGAAGAACCTGGTTGTGGAGAACGGCTAAATGGACGCGTTCTTAAAGAAGTCCACAAACCCGATTTTATCAAGTTTTCTTCGACTTGCTGTTGCGTTAATGTAGATAGCTCATCACGAGTATAAGCTGCAAAAGTTTCTTGTTCATCACCATCTATTTCGATGACAACAGATTGAAGCACACGACGCTCACCACGATGAATAGCAACAATTTTACCGCAGGCTGGGCTTGTAAATAAAACCCCTGGGTTCTTTTTATCTTCAAAAAGAACCTGTCCTTTAACTACACGCTCACCTTCTTTAACCAGCATCGAAGGACGCATTCCGACATATTCCTCACCTAGCACAGCTACGTGTTGAATTTTCGGGCCGTCTTCTATCACTTGGGCTGGCTCACCTGCAATAGGAAGGTTGAGGCCTTTTTTAATTTTAATCATAAGATCTGCACAAGTTTATCAGTTAAACCCTAAGCTAACGATTCAGCAATGAATGATAGCGACTCATTAAATAAAAAATAGCTCAAGCAATAGGCATCACTTAAGCAGGTATTCTCACATAATTGTTACTAAATTTTATCTTCTGCCAACCATAATTTTATCAGTTCCCACTCTCTATGTCCGGCTATAGAAGTGACATAGTTCAAGCAAATTGCATTAATATTTAAATTTTTTTGTTAACAATTCGATATTATCGATATTTAAGCTCACATTTATCGATCATTGTTCATTATTTAAACAATAAAGGTTCATTTAAAAACTATTAACAAACTATATTAATTTTCGATTTACTCGTCTAGAATGCATAAAATATGTACTCTTTTTATTCAATAACATTTTCTTGATATGGCTTAGATATGAAATTAAGTAAATTTTTTAGTGCAATTTTCTTATTTGTACTCATATATTCTCCTGTTATTCAGGCAAGTAACTATTCATTTCTACTTAATAATAACGTATCGGATAGCCCAAACTCATCTATTTTTATTCAAATATTTAAGCAAGAAGGTTTATTAGAACTCTACCAAAAAACGCCATCAGGAAAATATAAACTGTCGAAAACTTACCCAATTTGTAAGTTTTCTGGCGGGCTAGGCCCCAAAAAAATTGAAGGTGACCTGAAAAGTCCAGAAGGATTTTATCAAATTACTGCCGAACAGCTCAATCCTAATAGTCGGTATTACCGATCTATCAATATTGGTTTTCCTAATGAGTTTGATAAAGCACAAGGTTATAGTGGCAGCTATCTTATGATCCATGGCAGTTGCGTTTCTGTGGGATGTTATGCCATGACGGACAAATATATGGGTGAGATTTACCAAACAGTAGAAACAGCCTTACTCAGTGGACAGTCCGTCATTAATGTCAGCATTTATCCATTTAAAATGACAAATGAAAATATGCTGCGCTATCGCAATTCCAGCCACTATGCTTTTTGGAAACAATTACAACCGGCCTATGAGTATTTCAACCGCACAGGAAGGCCTGCTGAGGTGTCAGTCTCTTTAGGTAAATATGCGGTTATTGACCAAGCTGAGACCCCAACAAAATTGTTAGGGTCTAAATCACAATATGCGCTCACCAAGATAGAATAAGACAAAATTGCCTGGGTCAATTCGCTGCCAGTTTTCGTTGCCCGTGAGTGGTTGCGTTGCGATCACAGAGACCACATCAGTAGGTGTCGTACACTGTTCGAAATCGATTTCAATATCTTGGTCAAGTAATTTTGCTTTACCAAACGGTGCCTTACGCGTTAGCCAATGTAAATTCGTCGAGCTAAAGGCCATCATATATTGCCCATCGGACAGCAACATATTAAATACGCCTTTATGACGCAATTGGTCAGCTAGTGTCGCAATAAAACGGAACACACTTTTCCAATTCGATGGCCTACGTGGATACTTTTCACTGAGTTGATGAAGTATCCAGCAAAATGCCCATTCGCTATCGGTTTCACCTATCGGGCAATAGCGCCCAGTTTTTAGTGTACGATAGCCTTTTAACTGCCCATTGTGCGCATAAGTCCAATTACGTCCCCATAACTCCCGTGTAAAGGGGTGAGTGTTCACTAACGACACATCCCCTCGGTTTGCTTGGCGAATATGAGCAACAATACTTTCTGATTTAATCGGATATTCCTGCACAAAGCGAGCGACAGGTGATAAAAAACTAGGTTGAGGATCTTTAAATGTGCGACACCCGAGCCCCTCATAAAAGGTGATTCCCCAGCCATCTTTATGTGGGCCCGTTTGACCTCCTCGGGAAATCAACCCACTGAGGCTAAACGAAATATCAGTTGGAACATTGGCACTCATGCCAAGTAACTCGCACATTTAAAAAACTCCTGAAACAGTAATAACGTTATTTCACCATCTCTTTTTCAATTAACTGAATTAAGATATGAATAACTTTAATATGAATTTCTTGAATACGGTCGGCATAACCAAAGTGTGGGACACGAATTTCAATATCCGCAGTTCCCGCCATTTTCCCGCCATCTTTACCTGTTAATGTGATGACTTTCATACCTTTATCACGCGCAGCTGCAATCGCTTTAATAATATTTCCAGAATTACCGGAGGTAGAAATTCCAAGTAAAACATCGCCTTTCATACCAACAGCTTCAATAAAACGTGAAAAAACATACTCATAACCGAAGTCATTACTCACACAAGATAAATGACTCACATCTGAGATTGCAATCGCAGGATAGCCCGGACGGTTTTCGCGGTAACGCCCTGTTAATTCTTCAGCGAAATGCATTGCATCACAGTGAGAGCCCCCATTACCACAAGATAATACTTTGCCACCCGCTTTAAAAGAGTCAGCCAGTAAAACGGCAGCCTGTTGGATTGCAGCAATATTTGCGTCATCGCTAAGGAAATTCGATAACGTCTCGGCCGCTTCTGTCAGCTCACCGCGGATTAGGTCTTGATACATGAGATTTCCTCTTAATTAAGAATACGTTATAAAAAACACGATTAATTCAGATTCAAATTATCCTAAAAGAAAAATGGCGCTCCATGGCAAAACTCAGATAGATATCAGTAATTAATCTTTAATAGTCAGATTGTTGCACAGGGATAATTTTGTTTCTACTTTTGATTGTGCTGTCTTGATCCTACCGACAAAATTCATCGTGACTCATAGCTAATAACCTGACTTTTCATAGAGCCAATAATACAAATTACTACGATATTTTCCTTTATATGACGTTTTTGTGAGCTAAGTTGTAATTAGGATGTAAATATATTGCTAATTCTTTATTAATGGGTATAGATTAAAGCAACAAACAGGTCAGACCTCTTACAAGTAGACAGGAGCTTCGCTATGATCCTTCTCAGCATCGTGTTATTTCTCGCCTTAATAGGCGTACTTTGTTATCACAAAACATCTTTGGTTTTTAGCTCAGTATTATTATTGGCTTATACCGCGGTTATGGGAGTCATCGATATTTGGAGCTACTGGATGTTACTGCCAGTTGCCTTGGTATTATTTCCTTTTGTCTTCACTCCTGTACGCCAATCGCTTTTCTCTATCCGCGCGATGAAAATGTTCCAAAAAGTCATGCCTCCTATGTCGAGCACAGAAAAGGAAGCCATTGACGCAGGAACAACGTGGTGGGAAGGCGACCTTTTCCGCGGAGCGCCAGATTGGCATAAATTGCATAACTATCCAAAACCACAGCTAACCGCAGAAGAACAAGCTTTTATTGATGGGCCTGTTGAAAACGTTTGTGGCATGGTCAACGACTTCGAAGTGAGCCATGAACTGGCAGATCTAACACCTGAAGTGTGGCAATACCTGCGTGATCACCGCTTCTTCGCGATGATCATCAAAAAAGAATACGGTGGCTTAGAGTTTTCTGCTTATGCGCAATCTCAGGTTCTACAAAAGCTCGCTGGTGTCTCCGGTATTCTTGCTATCACTGTAGGGGTACCCAATTCATTAGGCCCGGGTGAATTACTGCAGCATTACGGCACTGATGAACAAAAACAACGCTATTTACCAGGCTTAGCTACGGGTGAAGAAATTCCGTGTTTTGCATTAACCAGCCCTGAGGCAGGTTCCGATGCTGGTGCTATCCCAGATTCAGGTGTCGTTTGTATGGGTGAATGGCAAGGCGAGCAAGTATTAGGAATGCGCTTAACATGGAACAAACGCTATATTACTTTGGCACCAATTGCCACTGTATTAGGCCTCGCATTCAAACTTTCAGACCCTGATAAACTATTAGGTGGCGAGAAAAACCTTGGTATCACCTGTGCACTAATTCCAACCAATACCCCTGGCGTTGAAATTGGTCATCGCCACTTCCCACTAAATATTCCATTTATGAATGGTCCTACACGCGGAAAAGATATTTTTGTTCCAATCGATTACATTATCGGTGGGCCAAAAATGGCAGGCCAAGGCTGGAGAATGTTGGTTGAGTGTCTTTCTGTCGGTCGTGGTATTACATTACCATCGAACTCAACTGGTAGTTTGAAGAGTATTGCTATCGCGACAGGGGCTTACTCTTATATTCGCCGTCAATTCAAATTACCAATTGGTAAAATGGAAGGTATTGAAGAACCACTAGCTCGCATCGCAGGTAATACCTATCTGATGGACGCAGCAGCAACTCTCATCACCTCTGGAATTATGTTAGGTGAGAAACCTGCCGTTTTATCCGCTATTGTTAAATACCACTGTACACACCGTGGCCAGCGCGCCATTATTGATGCCATGGATATTACGGGTGGTAAAGGCATCTGTCTTGGGGATTCAAACTTTGTTGCCAGAGCTTACCAAGGCGCACCTATCGCCATTACGGTTGAAGGGGCAAATATCCTAACCCGCAGTATGATCATCTTCGGTCAAGGGGCTATCCGTTGCCATCCATTCGTATTAGAAGAAATGGCCGCAGCACAGGATAATAACTTACATAAATTCGATAAAGCCGTATTTGGCCATATAGGTCATGTGGTTAGTAATCAATTCCGTAGCTTCTGGCTTGGTTTAACCAATGGCCGTGGAAGTCATGCGCCAACCAAAGATGAAACGCGCCGTTACTATCAAATGCTAAACCGCCAAAGTGCCAACTTAGCATTACTATCCGATGTTGCCATGGGTGTGTTAGGGGGTAGCTTGAAACGCCGCGAACGTATCTCTGCTCGCTTAGGGGATATTTTAAGCAACTTGTATCTCGCATCTGCAACCTTAAAACGTTATGAAGATGAAGGTCGCCAAAAAGCAGACTTACCATTAGTGAAATGGGCGGTTGAAGATTGTTTATATCAATCAGAAAAAGCGATGGATGATCTCCTGAAAAACTTCCCTAACAAGTTGGTTGCGGGGGTAATGCGCATCACCCTATTCCCTACTGGCCGTGCGATGTCAACACCATCAGACCGACTAGACCATAAACTGGCTCAAATCCTGATGGAACCATCAGAAACACGTGATAGATTGGGCCGTGGGCAGTATTTAACACCTACGGAAAACAACCCTCATGGCCTTGTAAACCAAGCTCTGCTCGATATCATTGCTGCTGAACCTATTTTCGAACGTATCTGCCGCTTAAAAGAGCGTAAACTCAGCTTTACTCGCTTAGATAAACTTGCTGACCAACTACTTCCTGAAAACGTAATTACGCAAGAAGAAGCTGATATCTTGCGTAAAGCAGAAGCAAGCCGGTTACGGACGATTAACGTCGATGAGTTTGAGTTTGATGATTTGGGTGTACTTCCGACAAAAAAGTCACCAGATGAACCTTCAAATGAAGAAACTAGTAAGAAAAAGAAAGCGGCTTGATTAATTTTAGCTAGTAAATCAAAGGGAACTCAAGAGTTCCCTTTGTCATTTAGATTTAAAGCAAATAATCACTGAAATATTCGGCTACTTTGTCTTCATCAATACCTAAATGCCCCTTCCAGCCAGCCCATGGCATCTCCATATCTGAGCGACCTTTAGTATTGTTTAACTGGGACTCAGTACTCACAAGGTCACCAAAATTAACCCTCGACGCTAATGATAAAGGAATAAACTGATTTGGTATCACACCGATCAATGCTAGAGATTGTAAAACCCCTCTATGTGTATATTTATTACCCGGGATTATTTTGGCTTCAGCCAAACGCTTTTCAAAATGGCCGGGGGTTTCATCATCCTTAGCAGAACGAAATAAATCCAATAACTGGTTAAATTTAATTTTATCGTCCCCAAGCGGTTGTACTGGCTCAACATTAAGTAAGTGTTTTAAATTTAAATAAGCATATGAGGTATTACCTGTATAGGAATTTCCGTAATACAAGCAATATTGAAAGTAACTATCGTTGATGTGAATTTTTCGATTGTAATCACTGCATACCCAGCAACAGGCTAATTGTGGTTTTTCTATATAGTCATGAATCTGTATATTTTGGAGCTTATGAAAAGCACCTAGCACTGAACGTCCTCGTAAATAACTTCCGCCAACACCTGCAATAAAAGTATCAAAACAGCGCTCTTGGCTGAGTTTTTCCTCTTTTTTTAAACTGTTGAACTTGTGCATAATATCAGCATGGTCATTGAAAGACTCAATGTGATTCACTTGCCAATTAATTCGAGCGAGTTCCAATTGTTCTTTGGCTGACAGTGTACTTTGACTATAAACAGAAACCTCACGACCAACGTCATATTGGCTATTTTCGTACTTATACAGTTTACGAAGAACCCTCATCACTTTTTGCACTGATTTTTACCTTCTAGCTTTTATTATGTTGCGTAGAATTTATATAAGGTAGGTAAAGTACATGGGAATATAGATGTGGTGAATCAGAATAACCGCATCTTACAATAATAGCCCTATGAGTAAGATGCAGTTATCTATAATGAAAGGAAGACTTACAGCTCCAGAGCCAATAGCTCTTCAATCGTTTGGCGGCGGCGAATTAATTGTGGTTTACCATTCACAAACATCACTTCGGGTAATAATGGGCGGCTATTGTAGTTTGAAGACATCGAGGCACCATAAGCGCCTGTGTCATGAAAAACCAGAAAATCGCCAACTTTAACCTCAGGTAAAGCACGGGTTACCACTAAACCGCCCTCTAACTGGGTAAATACATCTCCTGATTCACACAGAGGGCCAGCGACAATCGTGTCTTTTAATTGAGCCCCATCAAGGTTACGTCCATCCATAGGTAATACCGAAATATGGTGATAGCTGCCATACATCGCTGGGCGCATTAGGTCATTAAAACCACTGTCTACAAGCACATAGTGGCGACTACCCATATCTTTAACGGCTCGCACTTCTGCTAATAGTACCCCAGACTCAGCAACTAAATAACGTCCGGGTTCTATTTCAAGTTCAATTTTGTGCCCTAAGTGTTGTTCGATGCGTTGGCGAGCGTTATCCCATAGGCTGTAATAATGCGGTACATCGATTAATTCATCACCTTCACGATAAGGGGTTGATAACCCACCGCCTGCTGAAATGGCATGAAGATCAACCCCTGCGGTTGTGACTAACGCCACCATAGAATCACACACATCGGCAAGATGTTGATAGTCAACCCCTGAGCCAATATGCATATGGATACCAACTAGCGATAAATTGTAATGGCGAATTTTCTCTAACGCTGCAGGTAAATCTTCATGCCAAATACCGTGCTTACTATTTTCACCACCAGTATTGGTTTTTTGGCTATGGCCGTGACCAAAACCTGGATTGATGCGTAACCAAACAGGATGGCCAGCTTTTTGTTCGCCAATTTGCTCAAGCATGTCAATAGAGCCTGCATTCACAGGGATATCTAGCTCAGTCACTTTCGCTAATGTGGCTCTATCGAGCACATCTGCTGTAAATACGATTTCTGAGTTCTCACGTCCAGGCTGGAACCCTGCCACCAGCGCACGTTCTATTTCCCCTAAAGAAACAGAATCGACTTTAACGCCTTGTTGTTTCATTAAGCGCAGAATATGAATATTCGAACATGCTTTTTGTGCAAAGCGGACAGTATCAAAAACTTGTAATTGCTTGATACGCTCAATAATCACCGCGCTATCATAAACCCAAACAGGGCTACCATACTGCTCAGGTAATACACGTAAATATTCAGGTGTTAAATATTGGCTTGTTGTCGTTGCGAATGAAGTCATTGTCTTTCTCGTTTGCAAGTTTTTATTATATTAAAAGCTATTATTCAAAGAATAATACGGGAAAAAAAATATCTATTTTGCTAAAGTCTATTCATATTTGATATAGACTTTATTTAAGGACTTCCTATGCAAGCCATTTCATGGCGGCACATTGAAATATTCCGTGCAGTAATGACAGCCCCCAACCTGACGGAAGCCGCTGCACTGCTAAACACCTCACAACCAACTATCAGCCGTGAACTTGCTCGCTTAGAATACCTTTTACAGTTTAAGTTATTCGATAGGGTCAAAGGACGTCTACAGCCAACAGCACAAGGATTACGGTTTCTTGAAGAAGTCGAACGCTCTTATTATGGTTTGGAACGCATTAAAAACTCAGCGGAAACTATCCGACGCTTCGAACATGCCCAAATCTCGATAACCTGTTTACCTGCTTTCGCGCAATCTTTATTGCCCCATGTTTGCCAATCGTTTATGGAAAATTACCCTGATGTCAGCATCACAGTGATCCCGCAAGAGTCTCCTGTTCTTGAAGAATGGTTGTCCGCTCAGCGTTACGATTTCGGTTTAACAGAACATTTGCAAATGCCTCCGGGCACTGAACAACAAACACTGGGAAGTTTAAATGAAGTGTGTGTCTTACCCGCAAACCACCCTTTAGCCCAAAAAGAAGTCCTAATCCCCAATGATTTTCAAGGCCAACGTTTTATTAGCCTATCATTAACTGACAGCTATCGTCAGTTGATTGACTCAACATTTGCGGAGCACCATGTCGAGCGCAAAATGGTCATGGAGACGCATTCAGCATCATCTATTTGCGCTATGGCACTAAAAGGGATTGGGATTTCTATTGTTAACCCTTTAACTGCATTAGATTTTCATCAACAATCTGCTGGGAAGTTGGCTCTGCGCCCACTCAGCTTTTCCATTCCTTTTACCGTTAGCTTGATAAAACCTATTCACCGCCCTTCATCACAATTGACCAATATTTTTACTCAACATTTAGAGGATAACTTTAATCAAATAAAAACCCAGCTAATTTCCGCGCTGTTGCATCAATAACTGCCAGTGAGGTGAAGTTGCAAACCAATTAGCGAGATAATCAATCACCACCCTCAATGCAGTTGGCATTTTTTGCCGACTCGTATACACAGCGTAAATACCTAGAGGCATTGGCGTATATTCAGGTAATAGTTGAACTAACGCCCCTGAGGACAAATGATCAGCAACAGAATAATATGGTTGCATAGAGATACCCGCGCCCTGCAATGTTACCTCAGCGAGAAATACGGATTCATTAGCACTTAATCGCCCATCAACCAATACACTATGCTGCATACCTGCCTTTTCAAAGACCCATAAGCTACGACCAAAAAAATTGTAGGTTAAGCAATCGAGTAAAACTAAATCTTCTGGTTTTTCGGGATGTTTTTTCCCTTTTAAAAAATCAGGTGAAGCACAAATGACAGAATGGCAAGTTGACAATGGTTTTGCGATTAAACTCGGCTCCAGCTGATTAGTAATACGGATAGCCAAGTCAATTCGTTCCTCTATTAAATTAACTGATTTATTCGATATTTGCATATCTATAGCCATATTCGGATAGAGTTTCATAAACTCAGCAATAGCCACAGAAAGTGCACTTTGGGCAATAGATTGTGAGCAACTAATGCGCACTAAACCGGATAATGCTTTTGCATCAAGCTCTTGCTGCACAGGGACCATTTGGGAAATAGCATTAAGTTGCAAAGATTGTTGATATACCCCTTCCCCCGCTGAAGTTAAACTTAATTTCCGCGTGGTACGATTTAATAAACGCACTCCCGCCCATTGTTCCATTTCCGACAAATAGCGAGTCACCATCGCTCTCGACATCTCTAATTTTTCTGCTGCTCCACTTAGGCTGCCTTGTTCAACGATAGTAATAAATACTTCTGCTGCCTTTAATCTATCCATACCACTCTCATTTGACCGAATTTTGCAACAAACAACACCTAATTATGGGGTTTTTCATCTTATCATTGCAATTTAATATACACGCCATGCAAAAAACAAGCTTTCCTGTATAACTTTATTTTAGGATACAAAATGAAATTTACCTTATTAGCTGCAACCGCGTTATTCGCCACTACGATAAATATGACCCAAGCTGAAACACTAACATTAGATGTTTATAATCCTGGAAATAACAGCGTATTTCCGGTTTCCTCTGAAATTATTAGCGGTTCAAGTGAAGTGGTGTTAATTGACGCACAATTTCAAAAAAATGATGCACAACAATTGGTTGATAAAATTAAAAAGCTCAACAAGAAATTAACCACGATTTATATTAGCCACTCAGATCCAGATTACTATTTTGGGCTCGATACCCTAACAAACGCCTTCCCTGAAGCTAAAGTGGTCGCGACAGCAAACACAGTTGAAGCCATTAAAGCAACTAAAGATGGCAAACTGGCTTACTGGGGTGGTGTATTAAAAGATGAGGCACCTGCCCATATTATCGTCCCTGAGGTCATTAAAGGAGATAGCTTCACAGTTGATGGTGAACGACTTGAAATTAAAGGCCTTGATAGCGCATCACCAGATAGAACTTATGTCTGGGTTCCATCATTAAAAGCCGTTGTAGGGGGCGTTATTGTTTCTGACAATATTCATGTTTGGGTAGCAGATACACAAACAGAAGAGTCACGTAAAAATTGGCAGCAAACATTAAAAGACATCAAAGCACTGAACCCAATAACCGTTGTTCCCGGTCACTTTACGGGAGCATCTAAATTAGATACAAGCACGGTTTCTTTTACTCAAAAATACTTACAAGATTTTGAAAATGCAGCAAAAACAAGTAAAAACTCAGATGAACTCATCCAAAAAATTGCGGTAAAATATCCACAATTGGATGACAAATCAAGTTTAGAACTTAGTGCAAAAGTTGTTAAAGGCGAAATGCAGTGGCCTCAATAACCAAGTGATACTCACTATTACAGCCATTTTGCGCGGTATGTTCCGTAGCAACTCACTGAATGACTAAAAGCAATTTGGCTGATTTCACCGAATGATAGTGGTATTAATTTTTTGATGATAATGATACAACTTAACTAAAATTATTTAAAAAGATCAAATAGAGAGAACTATTATGAGCAATATCACCCTACATTATATTTATGACCCTTATTGCGGCTGGTGCTATGCCGCTGCGCCTTTAATCGAAATTGCCAACCAACATCCAAGTATCAACATTGAAATGCATGGTGGTGGTATGTTAGCTGGCAATGCACGCCTACATTTAGATGATAATTTTCGCCAATATATTCTGCAAGCTGATAAGCGCATTGCATCCATGACAGGGCAAGTATTTGGCGATGACTATATAAAAATGCTACACGAACCTAATTTGGTTATGGACTCAACACCACCGCAAACCGCTATATTAGCGGCAACCAAGCAAGGCAAAGGCTTTGAGATGCTTAAAGCCATTCAAAAAACACACTACATTTCAGGACGCCATATTAAAGATACCGCGGTACTTCTTGAGCTCGCCAAAGAAATTGGCCTCGATGTAACCCAGTATGTGTCCGACTACAGTGAGTGTGAGCAACATGAAACTGCGGCCCACATTGAAACAAGTAAGGCTCTGTTAGCGCAGTCAGGTGCATCCGGTTTTCCAACTCTGTTAATACAACAACAGGGGAAATGGTTACGAGTTCCATTACAGAATTACCTCGGTGAGCCGAGTAAATGGCAGCAATTTTTAGATTCTTTGGTAACCGCAGCGTCTTAATAATCACCCTTTTTAATAAGCCACCTTTCAAATATGCGCATAAGGTTGTCATTTAATTTAATATTCAATTATTGATAAATACAACCATGTGCTAGCACTAATAATTAACGCGGGGCCAAATGGAATCGTCTTCGTTGTTTTAGCTATTTGCACCCCAGATAATATCTCGGCGTGGGCTAGATTTACCAGTTGCTTTTTTTGGTATATTTTAGGCCATAGCCCAAAGTTAACCCAGTATTGTAATAGCCCCAACCCTGCAGCGGTGGCCAAAAAGTAAGGTAACTCCCAAACACCAAGCCAAGCCGAACAAGCGGCAACGAGTTTAAAATCCCCTCTCCCCATTTGTGGTCGATAAGTTTGTTTTTCAACCAGTGTAACCACCATTAACATCACTAAGTAGCTGATCAGTACTGCATAAATAGCTGAGACTACATTCCCATTTGGTAAGTGAATTTGATATAGCAACCCCACCCATAATAATGGGTACGTAAGAACATCAGGGAGATAACCTATTTTATTATCAATGATAAATAATGGTATTATTAAATTAATATATAATGTTAAAAATAAAATAATACGTAAATTATTAGATGAATAATATATTATAAAAATTAGTACACTATATATTAGAAGTAAAACAGTATTTTTAATAATAATTTTGGATTTATCAAAATGAACAACGGGTAAATAAATAAGTAGTTTTTTAGTCGTAAAAAAGGATATTAGCAGCATAAAAAAAGAAGAAAAAACACAAATAAAATCAATGATATTTATAGATTTATCATTTTGACATGATAATGTAAATTGCTCAGACGGCGAAATAATAGATATAACCGATGATATTAAAGTACAGAGTAACTCCCTCATATTAACTCCTTATTCCTTTATGGAGATAAAAATAAATATACTGTGAATTTCTGCTATCCCCAACACTTTAATTCCGTTGAGTAGAGTCGGTTTATTCGAATATCATGATCTTCTAGTTTACTTTCATCACTGTTTAAGATGTCACCTATGGCACAGACATACTATAAAAGGTCAGTATTTCGTTATAAACTAGGTAGCAGCGCTTGAGTTTAACAATTCAACCCCCATATTCATCAAAGTTATATTATTTATTAACCCAGTCTGTACTAAGGAAAAGCTATGCGCATTCCACGCATTTATCACCCAGAGCCTCTTCAAATAAACACAACAATTTCTCTTGGTGATGATGCTGCAAACCATGTAGGTCGAGTACTGCGCATGACTGCAGGCCAAAAACTCGAACTTTTTGATGGCAGCAATAAAACCTTTAGTGCTGAAATTACTGAAGCAACTAAAAAAAATGTATTCGTACACATTAAAAATAGCCAAGTTGACGATAGAGAATCCCCTCTCGATTTACACCTCGGGCAGGTCATGTCTCGTGGGGAAAAAATGGAATTTACTATCCAAAAATCTGTCGAACTCGGAGTTAATACAATAACACCTTTGTTATCAGAACGTTGTGGTGTTCGCCTAGATGGCGAACGGCTCGAGAAAAAATTACTTCAATGGCAAAAAATTGCGATTGCAGCCTGCGAACAATGTGGCCGCAACCGAATTCCAGAAATTCGCCCAGTACAAACCCTTGAAGCATGGTGCGCGGAAACTGACGGTGCATTTAAAGTCAATTTGCACCCACGAGCAACAGAAAGTATTAATACGTTACCCACTGAACTGAAGAAAGTACGATTGTTGATTGGCCCGGAAGGTGGCTTGTCAGCAGACGAAATTGCCATGACAGCAAATTATCAATTTACCGATATACTGTTAGGGCCTCGAGTATTACGAACAGAAACGACTGCGCTAACCGCTATCACAGCACTACAAGTGCGCTTAGGTGATCTGGGGTAAGGAGAAAAAATGATCAAGCTCGGTATAGTGATGGATCCTATTTCATCCATCAAAATTAAGAAAGACACCAGTTTTGCAATGATGCTGGAAGCTCAGCGTCGAGGTTATGAAATCCATTATATGGAAATGAATGACCTGTATTTACACCAAGGTGAAGCTCGCGCACAAACAAAAATCGTGACAGTCGAAGAAAACCCAGAAAAATGGTACGAATTTCATGGGGAACAAGATATCCCCCTAAGTTCACTTGATGCCATTTTAATGCGGAAAGACCCGCCTTTTGATACTGAATTTATCTATGCGACTTATATTTTAGAAAGAGCGGAACAAGCTGGCACCTTAATTGTGAATAAACCGCAAAGCCTACGTGACTGCAATGAGAAACTCTTTACTGCTTGGTTTGCTGAGTTAACACCGGACACATTGGTCACGCGCAGCCCACAAAAGTTAAGAGAATTTCACCAAAAACATGGCGATGTCATATTCAAACCACTAGATGGTATGGGTGGCGCTTCGATTTTCCGTCTTAAACAAGATGACCCAAATGTGGGCGTAATTATCGAAACGCTAACGGAACATAGCTCCCGTTACTGTATGGCCCAAAACTTCCTACCAGCAATTAAAGATGGTGATAAACGTGTCTTGGTGGTGGATGGTGAACCTGTTCCTTATTGCTTAGCGCGAATTCCAGCTCAAGGTGAAACCCGAGGTAACCTTGCAGCGGGTGGCCGTGGGGAAGCTCGTCCATTAAGTGAAAGTGACTGGGCCATTGCACGTGCCGTAGCGCCAACATTAAAAGAAAAAGGCTTAATTTTTGTTGGCCTTGATATCATTGGTGACCGTTTAACCGAAATTAACGTGACTAGCCCAACGTGTGCACGGGAAATTGAAGCCGCATTTGATATCTCCATTACAGGTATGTTAATGGATGCCATTGAACGCCGTCTCAATAAATAATTTATAGTGGTGGTTTATCTTCACTGATGGCTTTTATTATTTTCACACAATAAAAGTCATCCGTTTTATTTACCACCTATAAGTTTGCCTTTTATTGTGTTCTCTCAATTGTTTTAAATTTGCTGGAGTCTAAGTTTGAATCTGCAAAACCATTTTCTTATCGCCATGCCATCCTTAACAGACCCTTATTTTGAGCAGTCAGTCGTTTATATGTGTGAGCACAATGAAAAAGGGGCGATGGGGATTGTGATTAACAAGCCTATTGATGATTTTTCTGTCGATAAGATGCTTAAAAAACTCGAAATCACGATTTCAGATAAAATTGATAACCGTAATTTAAAGAAGCCTGTCATTGCGGGTGGTCCCGTGGCTGAAGAGCATGGGTTCATCTTACACACACCGATAAAAGGCTTTTTATCGAGTCTGCACTTAAATGATGAAGTGATGGTGACAACGTCAAAAGATATCTTAGAGACTTTAGGAAGTGAGCACTCCCCCTCAAACTCTTTAGTTGCACTAGGTTATGCAAGCTGGGAACCTGGCCAACTTGAACGTGAAATCATGGAAAATAGCTGGTTGACCGTTGAAGCTTCTCCTGAGCTTATTTTTGATACACCAATTCATGAACGCTGGACTGCTGCAGCTAAATTAATTGGTATTGATATTCATACTATTTCAATGCAAGCGGGGCATGCTTAATGTCTGGAAGAACTTTGTTAGCCTTTGATTTTGGAACCAAAAGCATCGGTGTGGCCGTTGGACAAGAAATTACAGGTACCGCGCGACCATTAACCTCACTAAAAGCCAGCGATGGCCGCCCTGATTGGCAACAAATCGAAAAGTTACTTAAAGAATGGCAGCCTCAGTTGGTTATTGTTGGCCTTCCCCTTAATATGGATGGCACGGAACAACTGGTTACAAGCCAAGCCCGTAATTTTGCAAATCGAATTCATGGCCGTTTTGGTGTTAAAGTCGAATTACATGATGAACGTCTTTCCACGGTTGAAGCAAAAGCAGGCCTTTTTGAACAAGGTGGTTATCGAGCTTTGAGTAAAGGAAAAGTAGATTCTGCGTCTGCTGTTGTGATCCTTGAAAGCTGGTTTGAGCAACATATTTAAGCATTGCGTATTTTACGTGGTTATTTTTAGCTTAACCTCATGCAATGGTGCCGTTCTGATGTAATTTGCTTTACACTATGGTCAATAGCCGCTATTCATGTAAGACATGAATAAAATAGTATTGAATAAACCATATTGAATAAAATAATGACCATTCAAAATAATATCTCTGATGTCACCGCGCGTATTGAGCATGCTGCCGCAGAGTGTCAGCGCTCACCACAAGACATTACGCTACTCGCGGTAAGTAAAACCAAACCTTGTGAGGCTATTTTAGAAGCTATAGAGGCAGGCCAACGCCAGTTTGGTGAGAACTATGTACAAGAGGGCGTTGAGAAAATTCAATATTTCTCTGATAGAAATGACTTAGTTTGGCATTTTATCGGCCCATTACAATCGAATAAAAGCCGCCTTGTTGCTGAGCACTTTGATTGGTTCCATACCTTAGACAGAGCCAAAATCGCTCAGCGCTTAAATGACCAACGTCCAAGTGGAAAAGCGCCCCTCAATGTGCTAATTCAAATCAATATCAGCGATGAAAACAGTAAATCAGGTATAACACTCGCAGAAGTTGCAGACCTTGCGGCGCAAGTCGCTACGATGCCAAACCTTGTGCTACGGGGCCTGATGACGATCCCTGCACCTGAAACGGATTATGAACGCCAATGTGCTGCGTTTCATCAAATGAATGAGGCAGTTAAGCAATTAAAAACCACTTACCCCACTGTTGACACTCTTTCAATGGGGATGACTGACGATATGCGTGCAGCAATCCATTGCGGCTCAACACTTGTTCGCATAGGAACCGCTATTTTTGGCGCTCGCCAATATCACCAATAAGATAGGAGAACAGAATGCAACATCGTAAAATTGCCTTCATCGGCGCCGGAAATATGGCTCACGCCATCATTGCTGGGCTGGTTAACCATGGTTACCCTGCATCGATGATCACGGTGTGCTCTCCTACACCGGTACGTCGAGACAAACTGGCCGAGCAATATGGCATTATCAGCAGTCATGATAACTTAGCTGCGGTCAAAGCCGCTGAGGTCATTATCCTAGCGGTTAAACCACAAATGATGAAAGAAGTGTGTGAACCGCTGCAAAATGCCACAAACTTTGACCAAAAATTAGTGCTGACAATCGCCGCAGGGATCCCTGCAGAGCGTTATAATGATTACTTTGCACACCAACTGAATTTAGTACGCATCATGCCAAATACGCCATCGTTGGTGGGTAAAGGTGTTAGCGGGTTATTTGCTCAAGGGAAGGTTTCTGAGCCAGACAAACAGTTTGCTCAAGAGCTGATGCAAAGTGTTGGCTCCACGATTTGGTGCCAACAAGAGCAAGACATCAATAAGATTATTGCCATTACTGGTAGCTCCCCTGCCTATTTCTTTCTGTTTATGGAATCAATGCAGCAAAAAGCAGAACAACTCGGTTATGATAAGCAACAAGCTCGCGAGCTCGTTCTGAATGCAATTGAAGGGGCTGTAGAACTAGCTAAGTCACAAAGTGACACGGACTTTTCGGCTTTACGTGAACAAGTCACCTCTAAAGGCGGTACCACCGCGATGGCTTTAGAGCAATTTTATAATGGAAACCTTCCGCAAATTGTTGCCGATGCAATGCAAAGCGCAATAAACAAAGCAGAAGAAATGGAAAAACTTTTTTAAATTAATCGCGGAATTCACCATGCAGACCTTAGTATTCGTCGTTACTACCCTGATCCAACTGTATATTTTTGTATTACTACTGCGCGTATGGATGCAGTGGGTACGCGCAGACTTTTATAATCCTTTTTCGAAATTTGTCGTTAAAGCAACACAGCCTATCGTCGCACCATTACGCCGAATCATTCCTTCTTTTGGCGCGATAGATACCGCTTCAGTGGTTGTTGCGTTTGTTTTAGCTATTGCAGCCATTATCTTTGGTATGTGGGCAACAAACTTACTCCCTATTTTAGGTATAAGCATTTTACCTATGGGATTGATTTTATTATTAACCTATACCGGTAAATTAATTTTTTGGATGATTTTAATCCGTGCAATTCTAAGCTGGGTTAGCCAAGGCCGTAACCCAGTAGATTATTTATTATACCAATTAACCGAACCTTTAATGGCGCCAATCCGTCGCATCATTCCTGCTATGGGCGGGTTAGATTTCTCTGCAATGATTGTGATGTTTATTTTAATCGCATTGAATTACCTGCGTGTAGATATCTCACTGATGATTGACCCATCATTGACTGCAATGATGTATTCCATTGGTATTATGTAAAAACGAGTTTTAAATAATGCAAAAAGTTGTTTTAGCCACCGGTAACCCCGGAAAAGTGAATGAGTTAGCTGGCCTACTACGTGATTTTGGGATGGATATCGTCGCACAAACCTCATTAGGCGTTGAGTCCGCAGAAGAAACGGGCTTAACTTTTATTGAAAATGCAATCCTAAAAGCGCGTCATGCAGCAGCACAAACCGGGTTACCCGCAATTGCTGATGATTCAGGAATTTCCGTTGATGCCCTTGGTGGCGCGCCGGGGATTTACTCTGCCCGCTACGCAGGTGAAGAAGCAACAGACGAGCAAAACCTAGTTAAGCTATTAGAAGCAATGAAAAATGTGCCTGACGACCAACGTCAGGCTCAATTCAACTGTGTGTTAGTTTATTTGCGGCATGCAGAAGACCCTACGCCATTAGTATTCCATGGCCGTTGGCATGGTATCATCACCCGTAAACGCAAAGGTCAAGGCGGCTTTGGTTATGACCCCATATTCTATGTTCCAGAATTAGGTTGCACCTCAGCAGAGCTAACGAAAGCAGAAAAGCAAGCCGTTTCACATCGTGGAAAAGCACTCACGATGATGTTGGATGCGCTAAAGAATGCTTAAATTACCCCCGCTGAGCCTGTATATCCATATCCCTTGGTGTGTACAAAAGTGCCCTTATTGTGACTTCAACTCACACACACTTAAAGGTGAGATCCCTCAGCAAGAATATGTGGCACACTTATTGGCCGATTTAGACACCGATGCAAAATTAGTTGCAGGACGTTCGGTGAAAACTATTTTTATTGGGGGCGGAACACCCAGTTTATTAAGTGCTGAGTCAATGCAAGCTTTAATGGATGGCGTACGTCAGCGAGTTGATTTAGACCCACATGCAGAAGTTACCATGGAAGCAAACCCTGGTACTGTTGAAGCTGGTCGTTTTGCAGGTTACCAAGCCGCAGGAATTAATCGTATTTCTATTGGCGTACAAAGCTTCGGTAACGATAAACTAATCACTTTAGGGCGTATTCATGGCGCTGATGAAGCGAAGCGTGCTGCTCAGTTAGCCGCTAATCTTAATTTAAGAAGCTTTAACCTCGATTTAATGCATGGGTTACCCGCGCAAACTCAGGTTGAAGGTTTATCAGACCTGCGCCAAGCTATTGAACTTGCCCCTCCGCACCTGTCTTGGTACCAACTCACTATTGAACCTAACACTCAATTTGGCTCACGCCCTCCGGTATTACCCGATGACGATACACTGTGGGATATTTACACTGAAGGCCATAAATTATTGAGTGCGGCAGGTTACCAGCAATATGAAACATCCGCCTATGCTAAACCCGGTTACCAATGCCAACACAACCTCAATTACTGGCGCTTTGGTGACTATTTAGGTATCGGTTGCGGCGCTCATGGAAAAATTTCTTTTGAAGATGGTCAAATTTTACGAACCGTAAAAACAAAACATCCTCGAGGTTATATGGAGGGCCGTTATATGCACCAATCCTATGACGTTGGCGCTTCCGATAGACCATTTGAATACTTCATGAACCGCTTTCGCCTTCTTGAAGCCATGCCACGCGCTGAATTCACCCAATATACAGGGTTACCAGAATCAACAGTTAGAGCGGCTATTGATGAAGCTTTAGCTAAAGGCTATATCACAGAAACCGTGAATGAATGGCAGATTACAGAGCATGGAAAGTTGTTTCTCAATTCGCTATTAGAGCTATTTTTAGGTGAAGAATAGCGGCTATTCGGTTCATTTATAAATTACTTCACTGATAAATTAGATGAAAGCCCACTTCAAACGAAGTGGGCTTTTGTTTAGAGATAAAAATGAAATAGACAAGAATAACAATTGAGGTAATACATATTGCCACCATCAATAAGACAGTGGCAGATATCTGTTATAGAGCATTCACCACCGCATTAACTTGCTCTGTTAAGCTAACTAAACCGCCACCTGACAAGTACCATAAGTCAGATTGCAGGTAAGTAATTTTGCCATCTTTATAAGCTTTGGTTTCTTGAATATTGCTATCTTCAAATACTGTTTTATCCAATTTACCTGCACCAATCGCTTCGCTACGGTCAACAATCAGGATCACATCTGGGTTAGCTTGAGCAATAGTTTTGGTATCCACAACACGGCGTTTTGCTTTATCTGCACTTTCATCAACCGGTAGGTCAGCACGTTTTGCTTTCACAACGTTGTAAACAACGGCTTGGCTATTTGGAATTAATTTGCCGTCATTATGCATCAATACTAAAACTTTTTTATTGGAATCAGCCGCTTTCTTCTGGGCGTCTGCGATGACTTTATCTAATTGGACTAACTGCTCATCAACCGCTTTTTGGTTACCGTAGAGCTCACCAATCACACTAATATTGGCTTTTACAGAATCAATATAGTGTTTGCTATCAGAGCCTAAATTGATAGTGGGTGCAATTTTTGATAACTCATCATAAGACTTACCTTGACGACCTGTGATCACAATCAGATCAGGTTTTAATTGTGCGATTTTGGCTAAATCAGGTTGTTTCATTCCACCTGCGTTTTCCATTGATGCAGGAATACTGCCTTTTATATAAGCAGGAGCATTGCCAGTTGGTAGTGCAACAACCTTGTCACCTAAGCCGAGTTTTTGCATTGAGTCATAAACACCGAAATCAAACAGAACCACTTTTTGTGGTTTTTTCATGACTTCAGTTTCACCTGATAGGTGTTTGATCGTCACTTTTTCAACGCCTTGTGCTGTAACCGCATTTGGAGTGAAAGTGGTAGATTCAGCGCTAAGAGCAAAAGGCGCAGAGAATGACAACACAGAAACAAGCAGAGCAGGAATGAATTTTTTCATTTAAATGATCCCAATTTAGTCATTAAGCCAAACCCGCATTGTAAAGTGAGTGGCTTAGATGTCAATCAAATAAGAATCAATTTCATTTTCATTCCCATTAATGGAGTTAATATCACACAAATTGATGATAACGATTATATAGATAAATAAAAAAACAGTAATGTACAAAAATACATTACTGTTCATAAGGTTATTATTGATTTTAAATCGATCAGTGACTTTTGATTGAATTAAGTAATGAGACGCGTTGTTGCTCTATTGAAGTCACTTTAGAACAAACTTGTTGGCCGAATTGCTGGAAGCTTTTCTCTTGTTTTTTCCATTCAGATTCAAGTTCTTGTTGTAACCCGCCTAAGTTGCCTAGCATACCTTGTAACGCTTTATTGGCATCACCACCCGATAATAATTGCTTACGCCCCATCTCATTAATGCTGTCTTGTAAAATACCGCCTAAGCTTTCATTGACTAACTCGCGCCCTTTCGTTTCAACCGTTTTCATGGCTTTATGGTGAAACACATAACCATTGGGACGAGTCTCAATAATTTGGTTGATTTGCCCATTAAGATCTTTTTCTAATTTTGTTAACCGGTTACGGATATTGCTGTCACTACCAACCACTTTAACGACAACTTTGTCTATCGTTTCCCTTGAAGTTGATAATTTTTTTTCTGATTCTTGTTTTATCCAAGGTAAATCCTGACGAATATCGGCTTGGTAACGAATAGCTTGCTGCTTTTGCGCCTCTGTTGCAGCCACATTTTTACCGTTAAGTGTGATTTCACCGTTTGGCGTAATTTTTAAATCACCACTCGCACCAATGACTTGTACACTTTCGGGTGTCATAAAGATGTCATCCTTTGGTGTTACAGAACAGTTATAATCTGCAGCTTGGCTCGTCGCACAAGCAAGGAGTGAAAATGCAATTAATGTACGGCGTAACATAAAATCTCCTAGTAGAGCATTAATTAAAAAACAGAACGCCCAATTCGTTTCGATAATAACTCTAAAGCCGCACATCCGACTAAAGAGTTCCCCGCCGAGTCTAGCTCAGGTGACCAAACCGCGACCGTAAATTGGTTTGGTACTACGCAGACAATACCCCCGCCAACGCCAGACTTACCGGGCATTCCTATCCGAAATGCAAACTCACCAGAGCCGTCATACATACCACAAGTCATCATTAATGCATTGATTTGTCTTGATTGCAGCGGTGTGATGATGGGGTCAATAGAGCAAGATGACATTCCTTGCGATGTTAAATAAGAAAAACATCTCGCTAATTCAACACAGTTCATACTTAGAGAGCAATAATGAAAATAAGTTTCGAGAACTGTTAAAACATCATTTTCAAAATTCCCAAAAGATTTCATAAGATAAGCAATGGCCGCATTACGGCTGGCGTGTTCCAGTTCTGAGCGAGCGACAACTGTGTCATAGCTAATATCCGGTTCGCAAGACAACTTTCGGACAAACTCCAACATACGCTGTTTTGGTGCACTAAGGCGTGATTGCAGCATATCAGCGATAACAATGGCTCCCGCATTAATAAACGGGTTTCGAGGTATCCCCTTTTCCATTTCAATTTGAATTAGCGAATTAAATGGTAGCCCGGAGGGTTCTTTACCTACTCGGCTCCAAATTTCCTCTTCCTCATAACGCGTCATTGCAAGCGTAAGGCTTAATACTTTTGAAATAGATTGAATTGAAAAGCGTTGATATGCATCCCCTGCGGTAAAAATATCACCATCGATTGTGGATACAGCAATACCTAAATGGTGGGAAGGCACACAACCTAAAGCAGGAATGTAATTTGCAACACAACCTTGCCCAATCAGTGGGCGAACTTGGTCTAGGATATCGTTGAGTAGCTGGTTAGAAAACATGGCGCTCAAAACGTTGACTCCAGATAGTATTTGCAACAGAAAATAAAGGCACCCAATTTTTGGATGCCTCTTCAAGCGACTGAAAGTTCAGTTTATTTATTGAGGTTGACTCAATAAAATTATTCTTCCCACCAAACATCAAAAAGCTCAGAAACGACGACGTCATTCATACCTTTTGATTTTAACCAGTTTTCAACAATTTGACGGTGCTCTTCGGTACATTTGCCAATTTTTTGTAGGCAAACGATCCCTTCCCAGCTCATATAGCCACTTGCTTCAAATGCTAAACCATTCGGTTCAATCGCTTCTGCAATCAGTTGGTCAACGGTGCTGTCAACTTCCTCAATCGGCGTACCTTCTTTAAAGCTCCACTTAACGGTAAAGCCTAACTCTTGGAACTCATCCAAGCGTAATTTTTTACGTAAACGACGACTACGTTGTTGTTTAGCCATTATTTGATCCTCTCAAACATTAAATCCCATACACCGTGCCCTAACCGCTGGCCGCGCTTTTCAAATTTTGTTTCTGGTCTTGTTTCTGGACGAGGAACGTAATCACCTGATGGCGATAAGTTTTTATACCCTTCGACACTCGTCATCACTTCAAGCATGTGCTCTGCATAAGGCTGCCAATCCGTTGCCATATGGAAAACACCACCGATAGCTAGTTTACTACGAATTTTTTCTGCAAACGGAACTTGCACAATACGGCGCTTATTGTGTTTCGCTTTATGCCATGGGTCAGGGAAAAATAACTGAACCATTTCAAGGCTTCCATTTGGGATCATGCAGTCTAAAACTTCTATTGCATCATGGCACATCACCCGCAAATTGGTGACATTTTCTTCTTTTGCTGATGCTAAACATGCGCCAACACCGGGAGCATGAACTTCGATACCTAAAAAGTTTTTATCTGCATTTTGAGATGCCATGGTCACCAATGAGGCGCCCATCCCAAACCCAATTTCCAAGGTAACTGGATTTGAGTTATTAAATACTTTGGCAAAATCAAAAGGCTCATTGATAAAATCGATGCCTTTTTTTGCCCATTCTTTTTCTAATGCGTCTTCCTGACGTTTTGTCAGACGCCCTTGACGGCGGACAAAACTACGGACTCGGCGCATAACCCGCCCATCTTCATTATATTCGGGGGAGATAACATTATTGATCATAATAAAGGTTCTAAAATGAATGCCCAATTAAGTTAGTGTGCCAACAATCAAGTTTATAAGGTGATTGGTTACCAAATTTATCAATTTACAGCCCTAAATGCCCAAGTTACAGTGAGTACCCTTACCCTTGAAGCATGATGGATATCGGAGTTTAGCAAAACTTCCACAAGGATGCAGTTGATAATTAGCTAACTTTACACTAAACAACACAATAGCGGTTTACAGCCCTCTTCGTCTATGTTGCAATTCCTGCCATGACTGGAAATATCAATAAAAAATAAAATTATCAATGGAAGCTCAACAATTTTCATCTGCAGTGCTTGACTGGTATCACAAATACGGTCGTAAAACGTTGCCATGGCAACAGGAAAAATCGTCCTACCATGTTTGGTTATCAGAAGTCATGCTGCAACAAACCCAAGTGAGTACTGTAATCCCCTATTTTGAGAAGTTTATCTCTCGTTTTGAGGATGTTACCGCCCTTGCCAACGCACCTCTTGATGAAGTTTTACACCTATGGACAGGACTCGGCTATTACGCTCGGGCTCGGAACCTCCATAAAGCGGCACAAGTGATCGCGACTCAATATGATGGCTCGTTTCCCACTACATTTGATGAAGTATTAGCGCTACCCGGTGTTGGCCGGTCCACTGCTGGGGCAATTTTGTCTTTATCGCAAAAACAGCATTATCCTATTTTAGATGGTAATGTTAAACGTGTATTAGCTCGAGCTTATGCGGTTGATGGCTGGCCGGGTAAAAAAGAAGTCGAAAATCGCTTGTGGGAAATCAGTACTGATGTCACGCCAAAAGAGGGAGTTGAATTTTTTAACCAAGCGATGATGGACTTAGGTGCGATGGTCTGTACTCGCAGTAAACCAAAATGTGAGCTGTGCCCACTTAATTTTGGTTGCATGGCCTATGCCAATCATTCATGGCAAAACTACCCGGGCAAAAAGCCTAAACAGAAAATTCCTGAAAAAAGTGCTTGGTTTCTAATTATGCATCACGGTGACAGTGTGTGGTTAGAACAACGCCCACCATCCGGTATTTGGGGGGGGTTATTTGCCTTCCCACAATTCAATTCTTTAGAGCAACTCAATGATTGGTTGAGAGAATCAGGCCTTGAATATACTCAATTAGAGCAATTAATTTCCTTCCGTCACACATTTAGCCATTTCCATTTAGATATTATCCCTGTAAAAGTTAACATTCAGGCATTTAATTCTGCCATGGATGAAGGCAAAGGACTCTGGTATAACTTACACTTAGGCGCAACTATCGGCCTTGCAGCCCCAGTTGAAAGTTTACTAAAACAGCTCGCCTTACTACCTGATATTTGAGGAAAAATTAATGAGTAGAACCATTTTTTGTACATTTTTACAACGTGATGCAGATGGGCAAGATTTTCAGCTTTACCCAGGTGAGTTAGGAAAACGTATTTTTAACGAGATTTCAAAAGAAGCATGGAGTCAGTGGATGACAAAGCAAACCATGCTTATTAATGAAAAGAAACTCAATACCATGAACCCTGATGACCGCAAAATGTTAGAACAAGAAATGATTAATTTCTTGTTTGAAGGCCATGATATCCATATTGATGGCTATACACCTGAAAAATAATCTGTTTGTCTACCTACTAAGTAGGTAGACTTTTGCCCCAAGACTGTGAATCGTATGAAAAAACTATTTGCGCTGAGTTTGTTAATTCCCTTAATTGTTTCTTGTTCTAGCAAGCAAAAATCTGACTTTAACCCTAATTATGTCAAAGATACCAATGGGTTCGATATTTTAATGGGCCAATTTGCCCACAATATTGAAAATATCTGGGGCATTAAAGAAGTGTTAATTGCAGGCCCAAAAGACTACGTTAAATATACCGATGAATACCGAACTCGTAGCCATATTAATTTTGATGCGGGAACCATCACGGTTGAGACAATTTCAGCAATAGAACCTTCACAGCACCTAAAGAAAGCTATTGTCACCACCTTATTAATGGGAGATGACCCTAATTCCATTGACCTCTATTCTGATATTAATGATATTCCTCATAGCAAAGAACCCTTTTTATTTGGCCAAGTGCTAGATAACACAGGAGAAGCTATTCGTTGGGAATGGCGAGCCACAAAGTTTGCTGATTATCTGATAGAAAATAAAATGCAGCGCCGGCAGTCTGGTATGAATATTGTTTGGTCCGTAACTATGCAACTAGTACCAAACCATTTAGATAAACGGGCTCATAAATATTTACCTTATATTAAAAAATCTTCAGCCAAATATGGTGTTGATGAATCATTAATCCTAGCTATCATGCAAATTGAATCGAGTTTCAACCCTTATGCGGTTAGCCGTTCTGATGCACTTGGTTTAATGCAGATAATGCCAAATACAGCAGGGAAAGATGTTTTCCGCTCACAAGGGAAATCCGGTGTTCCTAGCCGTAGCTATTTATTTGACCCAGAGAAAAATATTGATACAGGCACTGCTTACTTAGCTATATTGCAAAACAGCTACTTAGGCGATATTCGTAACCAGACCTCACGCCGCTATGCGGTCATCACTGCCTATAATGGCGGAGCTGGTAGCGTATTACGTGTCTTCCACAGTGATAAAAAACAAGCAGCACAACGTATTAATAATTTAGAGCCTGGAGAAGTGTATGAAACTTTATCCACTAAACACCCAGCGGCTGAGTCACGTAATTATCTTATCAAAGTGAACAAAGCACAGAAAAATTATCTCCGCTAAAATTTTTCCAATATCGCATGCCAGCCAAAATTGGTTTTTAGGCTGGCATTTGTTATTAACCTTAATAATTTTATGTATATTCGATTAAAAACTGGCTAACATGTTGAAAAAAAGCGCATACAGTCAAAAGTTTATTGAAAGCGCCTTGACTCAACCAATGAAATCAGGTTTAATACGCTCCGTTGCCCGGATAGCTCAGTCGGTAGAGCAGGGGATTGAAAATCCCCGTGTCCTTGGTTCGATTCCGAGTCCGGGCACCACTAATTCTCAACAGACGTCAAATGACGTCTGTTTTTGTTTGTAACGCCCGCTAAAATTAACACTCCGCCAAAGTTTCACCTCAACTGAATTCTATTCGACTCTACCCACATCAACCCTACTGTGCAGGTACAATTGCGGGTATACACTAGTTCGATAGAATCTTGTACCCTCTTTATCTGGCACTATTGCAAAATTTAAGTAATAGGTATGCTAAATTAATTATTTTGTTACTGAGAATTGTTTGGTGAATGCATTTAAAGCTCGTCATTTCACAGGTATTATCATCCTTTGAGCTATGCATTGGTACTGCAAATACGGTATCAGTTATCAAGAACGCTTGGAAATGTTGGCTGATGGTGGTGTAAATTTAGTTCACACGACAATCTATCGCTGGGTTAAACGTTATGCGCCAAAAATAGAAAAGCGGTTATGTTGGTATCGGTGTAGTCCCTCCGACCTCAATAATTGGCATTTAAACGGAACTTATATCAAAGTGAATGGGAAAGGACGTACCTTTACCGAGCTGTCGATAGCCGGGTGCACAACATTGAATTTTACCTCTCACCACATCGTAATACCAAAGCTACCTATCGGTTTTTAAGAAAAATATTCAATCGAGTTAGAAATAGCAAATCCTCAGGGTTATCAATACAGATAAAGCCTCACCTTATAGTCGAGCTCTCAACCCTCTCAAAAAAGAAGGAAAATGCCCTACACATGTAGAGCAACGGCAAATCAAATTTCACAATAATGTCATTGAATGCGATCATGGAAAATTGAAGCGCGTGATAAATCCCACCTTAGAATTTAAATCAATTAAAACGGCACATGCGACTATTAAAGGTGTTGAGGTAATGCATGCACTTCGCAAGGGTTAAGCTGAACATTTGTTACTATGCTCAACCGCTAAGCGAAATGCACCTAGTGAATCGAGTCTTTGGTATGTAGCCCATTTCGAGTTGAAAAACTCAATCTCACCACTTTATTTGCAACAGTACCCTTAATTGGGATTCTGTTATTATTTTAATGGGTCACCTATTATTGAAAAACAATTTCAATATAAATAATCTTCATTATCAGGTAATATTTATTTAGCTACCTTACGACCCACATTTATTAAAATGAAGTGTAGCCTACAAATTCGCGAATACTTCATAAAACGAGGTTAAATGGAATGTGTACGAGTTTATCAATAACAGATAGCCAAAATAATATTTACCAAGGGCGAACATTAGAATTAACGGAAGACCTGCCCTCTTGGATAACATATTATCCTGCGAATACTTTTTTTCAGAAAAAAGCCCCTAACGGGGAAAATGGTATTAATTATACATCTAAATTCGATATTCTTGCGATAACGACCGAAGTTTATTTTGATGGAGATAACCATAATATATTCCAAGGGTTAAATAGTGCAGGATTAACGTTTAGTGCAAATATGATTTCTGAAGCAGAGCTTACGCCAATTAATCCGGAAAACTATTATTTATCATTGCCTGTTACCGCATTAGGCGAATGGGCTTTATCCCTTTTTAGTCATGTTGATGACGTTAAAAAAGCGGTTGAAAATGGTTACTTTTGGTCCCCTATTCTTGTTAATTTTAGGAATTTAACATCACCATTCCACTATGCTTTTTATGATAAACACGGTGGTAGCATTATTGTTGAAGCCGTAAATGGCAAATTACAGGTTTTTGATAACCCTACTCGTGTCATGACTAATGGGCCTGATTTTCAATGGCATTTAAAAAACCTGAATAATTATACTCAGTTATCAAACCTAGATATATCAACAAGTTTACTGGGTAATATTCGAGTTACTCAACCTGATAGTGGTATTGCAACATCAAATCTACCTTCGTCTGATACATCTGTTGGGCGTTTCATTCGAGCGGTTTTTTATAGTACTTATGCGCCAAAAGTTGACAATGCAAAAGACGCTATGATTACACTCGCTCACATTATGAATAATTTTGACCGTACTAAAAATATGACTGTTGATAATATGGGGGAAGGAGAAGGCACTCAAAATAGTTTACTTTCTGAATATACTGTTTGGAGCTGCTTATCTGATTTATCTAATGGTGTAATATATATTAGAGGTTATGGCGAAATGAATTATAACCAATATTCAATTAGCCAATTTAGTAGTGCAGGAAAACCTGTATTTCAACAACTGGACATTTATTAATTTATAATCGCAGAAGATAAATACTAGGTTATCTTCTGCTATCTCATAAACCTATTTTATCGTAGCGTCTTCATATTTTGGTAAAGCCCTTTCAATTTCACCTAATGCAAAGGCTAAATCCACAGCAGCAATAACTGAACCCGTATAAGAATCAATATGAGCAAGCTCGGCTGTTAATAATGCAATTTCTGCGGCATTAATTTCAGTCACTGTTCCTAAACCATTTTTATAAAAATCAACACTGGCGGTATAACTTAATTGAGTTGTTTCGACTAGGTTTTTCGCCGCTTTATTGGCCTCAACCGCTGATTTTAGTGCATTCTCAGTTAAACTCATCTCTCGAATCGCCATTTCTTGGCTTTTCCGCAAATTCTCTTGGGCAATAAGAATATCCGACTGAGCATTCTTCATACGTGCTTGCCTTATTCCCCCTTCATAAAGCGGAATACTGATACCTATCAAAATATTTGAAGATGAAGAACTTTGGTTGATACCCGGTAGTCCTTGCACATCTAAACGGCTGTTTCCCCCCGCGACGGCCCCCGCTAAATAGACTTTAGGGAAATAGTCGGATTCCACAGATTGGATCGTTTTCATCGCTGCCAGTGTAAGTTCATAGTTAGCAAGCACATCAGGGCGCTGGGCTAACGCATTTCTGATCCGTTCATGGGTCAACGGTGCGATATTATCAGGCAAAACATCGTTATCATTATATTGAATATTAATTGCTTTCAGTGGAGATATACCGATGGTAGAGAGTAATAATTGGTATTGATCTCTTTCTTTCCCTTTAGCTAATACGTTCTGAAACTCTAATTGTGAAACTTGCTGCTTCGCTAATGCAACATCCAGTACGGTTGCTAGCCCACGCGCTTTTTTTTGCTCTACGGCATACAATAAACGCTGGCTTCGCTCCAAAGCTTCATAAGTTATTTTTGTTTTTTTCTGTGCTGCACCATAAGCATAATAAGCAATGGTTACATCATGAATAATTTTTTGGTGAAGTAAATTAAAGTTAAGGTCAGAAGCTAAAGATGCATGTTTGGCTGCATCAGTTAATGCTCCTCGCTGACCAAAATCAAACAATAGCCATTGAAACGTTATCGCAGGGATAAAAACATGGTTAGAAACATCAATTTTATCGACTAAATCATTATGTGGTAACTTCAATGTTCCACGTTGATAGCCACTTAATGCTGTTGCAGTTATAACGGGTAAATAGGTACTTTCAACCATTCCCACATTGGTTGCGGCTTTTTTAGCAAGCTCCCAAGCAATACGTGTTTCAGGATTATTTTTTTGTGCAACATCGATAAGGCTTGCTAGGTCATATTGATCTTTAAATACTTCGTTATGTTCAGCATATAAATTCTCTTCAGGGGAAGAGATATATGTGTCAGTTTCATATTGTAAAGGCTGCAGCGCTTTATCCATAAATGAACGGCTCGTATCGACACAACCGACAAGAAAAATGCTGAATATCGAGATGAGTAAATATCGTTTTTTGTCATATCTCATTGATTGGGTCATTGTCATTACTTCTCGCTCACTAGTTCTTTAATGACTTGCTCTTTTTCTTGAGCCGATAAAGTTGAAGGTATCGTATTTAAGACATCATATTTCAAATCACTGGCAGATTTTAAATTTGTATTCGAATCAAAATGATCTTTATGATTAAAAGGAATAAATTCAGACGAATAATTTTGGTAACTATCTACTGAAACCTTGGTTAAGAATTGGTTTAAGAAATGAGTTAAAGCCCCCCCTTTATCTTTAAAGTGGGTTTCGAACATCAATAAATTAATATCATCTTTTGTTTTAATAATGCCCTCATTGATTGCAGCAACCAAGCTGAGAGCCTCGACATTGTTATCATAAGATTTTAATTTAAGTGCCGCATAACTATCTAGAATATTTCTAATTTGAGAGTTAACTGTAGTCATGATAGAGACTGGCCACACTTTAGTGAACATAATGTACATGACAACATTACCTAATAGGATACCGAGGATCCTATCGGAAGCAACATCCAGATCATAGCTCGGTTTAAAACCATGAAGAACGGTTAATAAAAATGCCAGCCCAACTTGGACTCCTGCATAGGATATACGCTCATTACCCGCAGCCACCCATGCAGCAGGCAAGATACAGAAAAAGATGAGTATCATTAGGCTAAAAATATCGGATAAATGAGGGATAATATACACAATCGAAATAACCCCGATTAATGCACCAATTAAACACCCTATAATACGCAGCGTTAGCTTATGTACTGTTTCACCAACAGAAGTCAATGCAACAACGTAGCAAGTGATCATCGCTGTGTGGATCCCCTGCCATTCAAAATAGTCATAAAAAACATAGCATATTAGTGCAGCACAGGTTGTTTTGATGGCGAAATATTTATGGTTTGGATTTGTAAAAGCGTCTTTAACAAAAAAGGGATTTTTAGCTTTAGGGTCACTCCCCACTTTCTTCTTAAATAGAATATCTTGAAAATCAGCCAGTATTTTCTGGTTTTCAAGGTAACTATTTTTTTCGCTTTTTAGCGTTTCCAATTGTTCAATTTGGTTTTTTTCCAAACACTGCGCAATAAATTGACATTTTTCCGCAAGTAATAGACGAATTTCAGCAGAAGTATCATCGGGTAAATTTAAGGACATGATCAGTATTTCATACGAATTATCAACCATGCTATCTAGCCACTGGATTTCCCTTTTTCCTTTTAGAAAAAAGAGTTTGATGAGCATTAGGTTCCGTTTACATTCAGCCTGCGTACTTAAAGCTTCACTAATTTGAATTGAATACGGCATTTTCCCTAAAAAAAATTGGTTTGCAGCCAAAAAACGCTCAGCTAGCTTATTCATTAATAATTTTTTAGGGCTAATCCCAAAAAAGTAATTAAAGATAACCACCAATAACATGGGGGATACAGCCATTAATAGTGCGTATAAAAGCCCTCTTGTTGCGGCATCGCCAAAAGGAACATCATCAATCAATGTCATTAGAAATGCAATTACAAGGGCAATTAAGTTACCGACATCACCAAGGCTGCTCGCTGAAGACAAATACATAAATAACCCTGAGAAAAGGGCCATAAAGAAAAAGCGCAACATCACATTTTGAATCGTAAAGTTAAACAATATAAAGATTACACAGACCGCTATACTGCATAGCACTATGACACCAATACATAACAGAATATTTTCAATCGCATTGGCTTTAACAAGGTAGATAATTAAATAGCAGCTAATCGCCGATTCTGGAATTTCGTATAACATCGCAATGCCAGCCATTAATGCGCACAGTAAAGCAATCCGCCATGTTGTCGCGAAACGAAAATTAAATGGCAACAAATCTTGTTTTATTTGTTGAAGAACCAGTAAAGCTTTAGCAGTCATCATCTTGGGATACAATATTAACAGTGGCAGTCGCACCAACACGCATCAGATTTTTCGGTGGATTTTCTAAAATTACTCTCACAGGAAAACGTTGTTCAACACGCACCCAATTTAAAGACTTGGGGACATAAGGTAAGTCTCGAGGTATATTCAACAGATCAGTAGACATTACTCCCCAACCTGCACCTTGTACTCGGCCTTTAATAGGTTGTTTGTTATTAATCATTGAATAAACAACTGCACAGCTGCCCATTTGGATGTTATCTAACTCTGTTTCTTTAAAGTATGCGGACACAAACCATGTCTCTGTATCAATTAAGGTAAAAACAGATTGCCCTGAAAGGACAAACTCACCCGCTGATATCGTTAGTCCAACAATATACCCATCACTCGGTGCCTTAATTTCCGTGTTACCCAATTCCCACTCAGCCATGGCGAGTGATATTTTTAATGACTCAACAAGTGCTTCTTCAGATTTGGTGTTATTAATTAATGCTTCTGATGCCACATTTTGTTTTTGAGCTTGTTTTAAGCTGACTTCTGCATCACGTTTTAAGGTTCGGGCGTCATCCACTTGTTGAGCGGTAACAAAACCTTTCGCCAACAATGGCTCTAAACGTTTTAAAGACTGAGTTGCCAATGCAAGGTTAACTTGTGCACGTTTTATTTGCTCTTCAGCCACTTCAGAATTTGATGTTTCAGCGACAATCACTCTCTTTTTGTTGCTTAACGCCGCTTCTGCAACAAGTAACTCGGCTTTAGCTTGGTTCACTCGTAGAGCATACATAGTCGGGTCAATGGTAAATAATCGATCGCCTTTTTTGACTTCCTGATTTTCTTTAACATAAAACTGGCTTATCCGTCCCGGAACGACAGAAGAAATGTTAATTTTATTGGCCTCAATCACGGCCTCTTCACTTAGTGGATTCAGAATCGATGATTGCAGGCTTTTCCATAGTAATAGTAATAAAGCCGCAAATATGCCGATTGTGAGAATGACGGCTATCTTTTTTTTATTTTTTATATTCATAATTTAATGAGAAAAATAAAGTAAGGATATGGTAATAGAGATTGTCAACAAGACACCAAAGTAAAACATCAGAGGAAAAGGTAACTTATCATCAATTTCTAAATAAACGAGAACAACACGCAATAATATAGCGCCAACCAATCCAATTAAGACACATAGCATCCAATAAGGGAAATAAGCGCCTAACATTGGGAATAATGGGGAATGTCCTTGGTTGCATCCCATTAACAATAAGGATAGCAGGCTAACGCTGATAATATGGCGATATTTTCTAATTAAGCTCAAGATAACTCACCTATCATATTATGATTAATTAACTTATTAATTAATCACTACTATAACTCTTTTTAAATAATAATCGAATGATAAATCGAAAGTTTATTAAACCTATAAAATGAAATGAAATAAAAAAATGAATTAAAGATACATAAACCAGCCACTAAATGCCGAGAACCCTCCCAAGAGGGCAATTGAGGGTTACTTCAAAAGCTATTTTTGCTTTATACCTACCGGTAAAAATGACTAAACAAAACGCCCTGTATCGCAACTAGCTTATGCGGATAACACTAAAAGTTAGTAACAGCTTATCATTTGTTTATCCGCTTATTTAAAATACCAATTAACCCGTTATTTGCCTCTCACCTTGCGTATCAACCAATAAGCGCTGGTTAATATACTCAATCGCCTCATCTATAGTCATGATTTTATTCACAACATTAGTAATTCCTTGCCCAATAATGACTTCAGCTTGGCGCAAATTAAACAACTTACCGTTTGGAATTGAAGATTCACGGATACCTCGATTTATTTCTTGATAAGCCAGTGGCATCCATGGATAGCGATAGCAAACCTCTTGATTATGGCTGAAATCTTGATGATTACTGTTTCCACCCAACAAAATGAGGTGATCCATTACTATTGGTGAATAAAGCCAACGATAAAATTGTTCTGCATAATGTGTTTTTTGGCTATAGCGAGATACCCCTAATGCCCCACCCCCCAATTGAGGGACTCCCCCTGGTACAGGGGCAAAACCAATTTTAGGGAAAATATTACTGTGAGCAACATCGTTAAATAGGTTCATATAAGCAATCAGCATAGCAAGTTTCCCTTGCTCAAATTGTTCGACTGATTCGCTCCACCATTTATTATGAATATTTTCTGTAATAGAAACCTGGTGGAGGTATTCATCTAATACCTGACCCGCTAATGGCATTTCTAATCTAGGAATATTACCATTACTTATTAACTTTCCTCCTGCCGCGTAATACCTTAATAAGTACTCAGTGGCAATTAACCCCGCACTGCCTAACGTCGTTGATGCACCGATAGGCCGTAAAAACTCACCTTCTTCATGTAGCTCTGTAAAAAATTGGGTTACCTGATCGTATTCATCAAAAGAAGTCGGTACTGTTAGTTCTTGTCCTGTTTTCTCGTAATACATTCTTTTTAAAATAGGATCTTCAAAGAGATCTTTACGATAAAATAACATTTGTGCACTGGCATCAAATGGCATTGCATAAGCAGTATCATTCACCAAACTAAATTTTTGCTGTGTTGGTAAGGAAAAGTTACTTAATAAATCAGTCACCCCATTCCCGACTTTATCTAACGGTTGCAAGATGCGTTCCGCAAACCAAGGAAAGCAGGCCATATCGATACGTAGTAAATCATAATAAGGATGTAAATGGAGCTGCCCTAAAATTTGGTAAACTTCATCATAAGGATAAACTGCTAAATTAACCTTAATTCCTGTTTGTCGATAAAAATGTGGCAGTAGCTTTTTAAGTGCGTTTGTTGAAGGGCTGGGTAAAATGAGTAAATTTAAGGTTGGATCGGATTTATTGTCAGTAATTATTGCCGATGTTGCCGTATAAAGGTTACCACTTTGATTACGAACGTAGACAGTATTCTTCCCCACCGTTTTCTTTGCGTGATCTTCTCTCATCAGTTCATCGACCACTTCCAACCCTAATTGTGCATAGTTCATTGGGAAACAATGTAACCCTTTTAGTATCGGAGGAATGTTACCACTTAAAGCAAAAATTGCAGGGCAATCACCTTCACTACCAAAAAAACTAGCTTGGGTTAAAAAACTAGCTTTTTCAATGTCTTCAGCAACAAATAAATCGGGTATTTGCTCCTCAGAGAAAAAATCAAAAGCTGCCTTATAAGATTCATCATTAGAAGCACGAATAATAATAAATTTTTTATTCGGGGCCTGCTGTTTAAGGTTATTTTGTAACTCACTGACAAAGGTGGCGTGCTCTAAATCACCATGATCATCGCTAAAAATACCCACTAGCTGGCTTCGACTTGTCGCAATTTGTTGGCAAATGGCATCAGCTGCCTGAGAGTAATCCAATGTGAAAAAATGGTAAGCGTTTACAGGCTGACGATAAATAAAAATAATTTGAGAAGCGGCTAATTTTAAGGTGTCAAAATAGATAGCGGCATCCTGCAAACAACTGACTGCTACGACTTGCTTATAGCCACCAGCGGCAATTTTTTGTAATGCATCGAGTTCTGTCGTCTCCAGATCATCCGTCAAGAATAGATCATAAGTTATCTCTGGATACTGAGCCATAGATTGCCTAAATGAATTAAAAAATATTGCATACTTATCAGACACCAATTGCGGTAAAAGTATTGCTATCTTTTGGCTCTTATTGGTTCTCAATAATTGAGCTTGTGTATTTAACTGGTACCCCATTTGCTTGGCGGCTTTATAGACTGCTTCAATTTTCTCAACACTCACATTCCCCCGCTTATTCAAAACATTAGAAACGGTTCCATGAGAAACACCTGCTAATTTTGCGATATCCTTGATTGTTGCCATTTGTCTTTTTCACCTTGATTATTGCTGCCAATAGCATACCTGAATTATTCATCGCGACTACCGATAATTGATTTGAACGTTCCACTCTCAATTAGTTTATAAAACAAACGAATAAAATAAAGATTACTTTTCTTGCCTTTCTTTTGCAGGGCAATATTAAACAATAACAAAATCAATGACATAAAAAATAATCTTTGAATGAGATCACTGATCTAAATAACATTTATTGGCAATAACAACCCCCAGCATTACTATTGGAACGTTCAAATTGATTTATTTTTTGTTTGAACACCAACACCAGGGATCAAAAATTCCAAAATAAAACTATAAAATACAGGTAATTATTATGAAACTTCACTTTTTAGGCACCGCGGCTTCTGAAGGCATACCAAATCCTTTCTGCCGCTGTGAGCACTGCCAAAAAGCAAGAGAGCTTGGAGGAAAAGATATTAGAACCCATTCTTCCGCCATTGTGGATGATCTTATGTTGATCGATGTTTCCCCGACATTTAGCTATCAGTTAATGCGTGACGGAATGGATGCAACTAAGTTTGAAAGCTTACTATTTACCCATACTCATCCTGACCATTTTAATGTCGGCGATTTATTCAGCCGCATGGAAGGTTATGGTTTTGAAATTCACCATCCATTACATATTTTTGGTAATGATCGAGCAATTAATGGCTGCCTTGACGTTCTACCCGGCTACAGTAAAGAGCGTTTCGATTTCCACTGTTTAATCCCTTTTGTCACCGTCGAAAGGAACGGTTATAAAATTACGCCATTACTTGCAAACCATGCTAAATGGGAACTTTGCTATGTCTATCATATTGAAAAAAATGGAAAAGCTATTTTTTATGGACATGATTCAGGTTGGTTCCCTGAATTAACCTGGAAATGGTTGGAAAATAAACAACTTGATATCGTCGTATTTGAATGCACTTACGGGCTCAATGGGAAAAACCGTACAGATAATCACATGAGCCTAGAAACCGTCTTTGCAGCTAAAGAAAAACTGCAGCAACAAGGCTGCCTGCATTCAGAAACTCAAATTGCTGTTTCACATATTTCCCATAGTGGCAAATTACTTCATGACGAATTAGAAGCGGTTTGTGCACCTTATAATATCCGCGTTGCTTATGACGGATTAACGCTAGAAGCATATTAAGAGGAAAACTAATCATGGATATGAAAATAACCTCTCGCTTACTGATCATGATGTTTGTGCAATATTTCATGCAAGGCGCATGGAATATGACAATGGGACTTGTGTTAAGTACTTATGGGATGGCAAACATCATTGGTAATGCTTACGCTTTATTAGGTGTAGCAACCATTATTTCCCCTTTATTCATTGGTATGGTTGCTGACCGTTTCTTTGCTTCACAAAAAGTAATGGGAACACTGCATTTAATTAATGCGGCCGTTATTCTATGTGTTCCTCAATTTATTGAGGCACAAAATAGCGGCATGACCCTGTTTATGATTTTTATTATTGGGCTACTGTTTTATCCAACAACTGCGCTTTCTAATAGCATCAGCTTCTCTCATATTAATGGTGTGAAATATTTCCCTATTATTCGTGTATTTGGCACATTCGGTTTTATGGCTATCGGATTTATATTAGGGGAAATGGGCTTCTCAGGTAGTACTATGACTTGGTATATCGCATCCGCTGTTGCTGTATTACTAGGTTTCTACTGCTTTACTTTGCCAAATACACCACCAAAAGCGAAAGGTAAACCTTTCTCCGCTAGAGATATTCTATGTTTAGATGCACTTTCATTATTTAAAGACCGTTATTTCGCTATCTTAATGTTTAGTATCTTTGTATTAATGATACCGAAAACAGCTTACTCCGCTTATATCCCTGTATTTATTAAAACACTTGGATTCGATAATGCAGCATCTATCATGCAAATTGGTATTGCATGTGAAGTCCTATTTATGTTTGTGCTGTCATTCTTCTTAATGAAATTCGGTTTCAAAATCACCTTACTTCTTGGCGCAGTAAGTTGGATTATTCGTTCAATGTTATTTTCCTATGCTGCAGTAGATTCCGGTTTCTACTTCATTATTTTCGGATTGATGCTTCAAGGATTATGCTGGGACTTCTTCTTTACAGCAGGTGATATCTACGTTGACCGTAAAGCAAAACCTGAGATCAGAGCGCAAGCTCAGGGTTTACGCTTTATTGTTTCAAATGGCTTTGGCTTATTATTTGCTTCAACAATTTGTGGTGAAATCTTTAATTCAACTGTCACAGAGGCAGGTAGCGCAGCATTACCACAATGGGGAACATTCTGGCATTACCCAGCTATCGTCGCCGCTGTTGTCACCGTTTTCTTTATCTTCTTCTTTAAAGACGATGTGTCTAAAAAGAAAAATGGGGAAAATGAAAAACCAGCAAATCGCGTTACAGCACAATAATAATTAAGGAAAGGGTAAGGTCACGTCAGGAGCAAGCCATGGATTTATTTATACAGTTTGTTGGCACCATTGGCCCTTTATCACTATCAAGTATTGCTAAACTACTAGCCGCCTTCGTTTTAGGCGGCTTAATTGGCTTAGAACGTGAATCAAAAGGAAAACCTGTTGGTTTTAAAACTTGTGTCATTATCGCCGTTGCCAGCTGTTTATTAACCATCGTTTCTATTCAGTCAGCGGAATATTACGCCAATATCTCTGACAATATACGTAGCGACCCAATGAGATTAGCTGCACAAATAATTAGCGGAGTGGGCTTTCTAGGCGCTGGGGTTATATTGCATCGTCGTGATGATGCCATTTCAGGTCTAACAACTGCAGCCATTGTTTGGGCTTCAGCCGGTGTTGGAATTGCCTGTGGTTCAGGGTTCTACTGGCATGCTATCATCGTTACAATCCTTTTTTTCTTAGCAATACAACTCAGTCCTCAAGTTGCTTTATTTCAGATGAGAAACCAAAAACTAGGAAAAATTAAAGTTCGAATGCTATTTACTCATGAAAAAGGTGTTCCTTTGCTTATTGAGTACCTAAAAAGCCACAAAGACTTAATTGAGAATCTCACCATCAGAGATATCAAGAAAGAGCGTGTCGAGGTAAATTTAAAGCTATTAGTACGCCAAAAAATCACTTTACCTGAATTTTACTGCTCCTTAAAACAGTTGGAGTATGTCCACTCTGTTTCTTTAGATCACTAATTCTTTCTTTTTCAAAGTGATATATTTTCGCTAAATAAAATGTGAATTATTTTAATAACCTGTTTATTTTAGCAGGTTATTTATCTATAAATTCCCCATCGACACTATAAGTGCCGTAAATCCTCTGGAATATTCTTTTTTAAAATGCGCCAAAAGTCCTCTGCAGTTTTATTTAGCCTTGTATCCATACGGTAGATATAAGCTTGGATAGGTATCGTTAATTCAGGCGTATCTAGACAAACGAGTTTCTTTTCTTTCAATTCATTCACTACAGAATAAATAGGCAACCATGCTATGCCATGACCATCCAAAGCCATATTTTTTAATAACTCACTCATTGATGACATAAAAAGTGTTTTCGAATTGATCGTACCAAATTCACTTAACCGACGATTAACTAACCTTCCCATATATGAAGCACTTGTGTAATTCAACAACGGCACTTGAGGTTGATAGATGTCAAATAGCGGCTTACCATGCTCATCTGCGGCACAAATTGGGTATAATTCAGATTCAAATACATTCAATGAGGAAAATGGAGATTGCATGAGATCTTCATCATAAAATGAGATAATAAAGTCACTCTTCCCTTCTCTCAATGCGTTGACAACTTGTACGACATCAATGGCTTCAACATGGTAAACAAACTCCTCACCGTAACCGGACAGCCCATGGACTAATTTAGGTAGTAATGTTAATGACAACGAATGAGCGGCAGCAATTTTAATATTTGGTAGACTCAATACATTATGGCCGGATAATTCATTTAAGTTACATTCCAGTTGTTGTAGTAAACTACGTGCTTGGGAATGGAAAATTTTGCCCTCTTCAGATAACTGTAAAGGGGAAGTCGTTCTATCAAATAATTCAACACCAATAGCTTCCTCTAACGCTTTAATACGACGGCTAAACGCGGGCTGAGAAATATTTCGTTGTTCTGCGGCATGAGAAAAATGTCGGCACGACTCTAGTGTTAAAAAATCATATAGCCATTTTGTTTCTATATTCTTCATCTTATTAAGCCTTAAATTGACTTGCTGTTAAAATATAAGAAATTAAAAGTATTTTTATTGATATTTTAAGTTAATGATTAGTTAAGCAACCAAACAAAATTTGTAGATACATTATTTGTATTATGCATAGACCTACTATTTAAAACATTAACAAAAATCAAAAATTAATTTTATTTAATTTATTTACATCATAAAACCTAGTCTATTCAGGCTCTCAGAGCAATTTATTAAAATAACTTTATTTTGAATAAAAAACTTAATGCATATCTTGCATCAACCCATACTTACTTGCATTTCTCATCCAAGATAAACATTGATAAATATTAGCCATAGGTTATGGCAGTAATATTTAGGTTAATAATTATTTTAATGCCAACCTATATGTTAAATAAATGAAGGAATATAAGCATTTATTGATTTTTATTTTATAAAAAAGCTAATGAAATGCAGGGGTATTAAAATGAAAGGTTTAATTGGTGTATTAGGTGGTATGGGACCTGCCGCTACTGTCGATTTATTTAATAAATTCGTTAATTATACCGTAGCAAATAGAGACCAAGAGCATATCCCTTTAATTATATCATCTATTCCTGATATACCAGATCGAACAGAGGCGCTATTAAACCGTGGTGAATCTCCTCTACCTTTAATGACTGACTATCTAAAAAAACTAGAAAATGCAGGTGCTGAATGTATTGTTATTCCTTGTAACACCGCACATTATTGGTTTAGTGAACTGAAAGATATTTGCCACGTCGATATGCTAAGTATTGTTGAGACAACAATGAAAGAAGTGCTAGCAACCAAGAAAAAAAATATCGGATTACTTGCAACAAATGCCACTATGTATATGGGGTTGTATCAAAAAAATATAGAAAATAAATATTTAAACTGCATCACGCCTGATAAAGAAAGCCAAGACAAAGTTATGGAAAGCATTTATTTATTAAAATCAGGAAATAAAAAAATGGCTGAGGCCATTATGAAAAAACAAGCTGAGGCATTATTCTCCCGAGGTGCAGAAATTATTGTTCTTGGCTGCACTGAAGTTCCCGTCATTCTTGAAAATGAAATAAATAATTATCCAGATAAATATATCGACTCAACCAGTACCTTAGTCAGAGCAAGTATTCACTGGTATGAAAGTAGAGTCGGAAAACAAAATTTAATGATAAATAAAAATATTTAATTTTATATCAAATATCAAAAATTAATTTTTAATATTACTAATGACAATATATTGTCTATTGGAGACGATTATGGTTTGGCTAGAAATCATTGTTGTATTAGGTGCAATATTCTTCGGTATACGGATGGGGGGAATTGGTATAGGACTCTGCGGTGGATTAGGATTAGCAGTTCTAACCATTGGGTTTGGTTTACCTATTGGCTCCCCACCTGTTGATGTTATTTTAATTATTATGACCGTCGTGGTAGCAGCATCTGCGTTACAAGCTGCAGGTGGAATGGATTATCTCGTACGCCTCGCCAGTAAGTTTATGCGTAAAAACCCTAAGTACCTGAATATTATAGCGCCAATCATCACTTGGGTGATGACTATCATGGCTGGTACAGGCTTCATTGTTTTCTCTATGCTACCAGTGATAGCCGAAATCGCAAAAGATTCAGGCATTCGCCCATCCCGAACATTAGCAGGCTCAGTGGTTGCATCACAAATTGCTATTTCAGGTTCGCCAATCAGCGCCGCAATGGCAGCAATGTTGACAATAATGGAAGGTAATGGCGTTACTTTCATCGTTGTCATGTCAGTCTGCTTACCTGCCTCTTTTGTTGCAGCCATGGTTGCGGCATTTATCGCATCACGCCAAGGCTGTGAACTAGAAGACGATGAAGTTTATCTTGAGCGCTTACAAAAGGGCTTAGTCCATAAATACGAAGAAAAAACAGGTGAAAGCACCACCAGAGAAAAGTTTTCAGTTGTCTTGTTTATCATTGCCACTGTCGCGATTGTCATCCTTGCTGCCTTTCCGCAATTGCGTCCCGGCTTTGATATCGGTAAACCTATGGGCACTCGCGATATTATTATCATCTGCATGTTAAGTGCTGCATGTTTGATGGTGATATTCTGTAAAACATCACCAAACTCAATCGTTCTAGCACCCACTTTCCGTTCAGGAATGAGTTCACTTGCAGTGATATTGGGTATTGTTACCTTAGGGACGACATTTGTTGATGCACACATGGACCAAATTAAAGCGATAGCTGGAGATGTGTTATCTGCATATCCTATTTTATTAGCTTTAGTTCTGTTTTTTACCTGTGCATTGTTATATTCACAAGGTGCCACAACACCATTAATTATTCCGTTAGCTATTGCCTTAGATGTTCCCACATGGGCAATTTTGGCCTCTTTTGTCGCCGTCACCGGAGTATTTGTCTTACCCACTTACCCAACATCATTAGCAGCAATTGAATTCGACTCAACAGGGTCTACTCGGGTTGGAAAATATATTTTAAATCATCCCTTTATGTTACCAGGCCTAGGTGGAATTATTGCAGGTGTCGCCTTCGGTTTTATCATTGCACCAATGATTGTCTAACATAAAGACGTGAGGCTTCCACATATTTATAACAAGATAACAAAATGATTTTATTGACAAAATGAAGTTAAACTTTGGCTCTATTTGGCTTTATACTTTGCAAGATTGGCAAAATACAATAACAAAGTATAAAGCTGTTTTTTTATGCCTTCTTCAATGTTCATTAGGTACATCTGCAAAGAAAATATAATTAACAGCACGTAAAAATACCCCATTACTCTATTCAATTTTTTAAATTAAATTTTATAAATTAAAAATAACGTTCTATTAACCATTTTGTGTCTCTTTATTTAATGTAAATTTAATTTTTTTTCATATAAAAATGTGAGCTGAAATGTTTTTGCATAAATTATCCACTTCTGAAAATAGTTAAAATAATTATACTCGGCTTCATATTCATTTCTTGAAAAACTAAAAAAAGGAATGGAATAAGATTTTTATTATAATTTTCATTGTGTTACAAAATCATTTTTGACAGTCTCATTTTCCAATGAAAGTACTCAATTAGGTGACTAAAATTAGGGGTTAAATCACAAATTTTAGTTTTTTACATTCATACTTTCAAAAATGACGACGTCGTCATATTAAAAAGAATTTATTTTATCTATAACATTAAACAACCATTTTTCTTACATACATATCATTATTGATAGTTAAGCGTTAAAAAACTAAAGCAAATGCGTTATAAAAAAACGCTTAATGTTGACGTCAACATTAGGGTTAACAACTAGAAAGAGGTTTTAGAACATGAGTAACCTACCTGAAAAAATGAAAGCTGTTGTTTGTCATGGACCGCATGATTATCGCTTTGAAAACATTAAAAGACCGACGCCAGGATTTAGAGAAGTTGTCATCAAAGTTGATGGATGTGGGATCTGCGCTGGCGACTGTAAAGCCAATGATGGCGCTCAAATGTTCTGGGGTGATGACCCATGGATTAAAGCACCTGTAGTTCCTGGCCATGAATTTTATGGGCGCGTTGCTGAACTCGGTGAAGGTTCCGCTGAAAAATTCAAATTAAAGGTAGGCGACCGCATCTTAGCTGAGCAAATTGTCCCGTGTTGGGAATGCCGTTTCTGTAAATCAGGCAAATATTGGATGTGTGAAACCCATGATATTTACGGTTTCCAAAAAGAAGTTGCCGATGGTGGTATGGCTGAATATATGCGTTTTTCAGAGCGTGCCATTATCCACAAAATCCCTGATGAACTATCTGATAAAGATGCCGCATTAATTGAACCGATGGCTTGTGCTATCCACACCGTACGCCGTGGTGATATCGATTTAAATGACGTCGTCGTCATTGCTGGTGCAGGCCCACTTGGGCTATGCATGATCCAAGTCGCCAAATTAAAAACACCGAAAAAATTGGTTGTTATTGATGCGATTGATGAACGTCTTGAATTAGCGAAAAAATTTGGTGCAGATGTTGTTATCAATCCACTGAAAGAAGATGCCATCAAATTAGTCAAAGATATGACGGAAGGCTATGGCTGTGATGTTTATATTGAAGCAACTGGCGCCCCAATTGGCGTTACTCAAGGGCTAGAAATGATCCGTAAGCTTGGTCGTTTCGTTGAGTTTAGCGTGTTTGGTAAAGAAACAACCGTTGACTGGTCAATCATTGGTGACCGCAAAGAACTTGATATCCGCGGAGCTCACTTAGGCCCATATAGTTATGAAGTCGCTATTGACCTATTTAGCCGTGGCTTAGTTAGTGCTGATGATATCGTTACCCACTTCTATTCCATCGATGATTGGGAAGAAGCTTTTGTCATGGCGAAATCGGCAGACTCAATTAAAGTCGTCATCAAGCCATAAACATGTTTTTAACTGGTAGTAATAATTGATAATTCAAATAAACACTAAATAAGTAAAAACCCTACATATAATTAAACGCTCTTTTAGGAGAACATCTTATGCTGAGTAAATTTAAAAAGTTGGCTGTAGCTGCAAGTGTACTGACTTTAGGTATGGCTTTTAACGCTACCGCTAAGCCAGTTTCAGTGGGTATGTCATTTCAAGAATTAAACAATGAATATTTTGTCACCATGAAGGAAGCCTTAGAGAGCGCAACAGGTGATATGGGTGCCCAACTATACATCTCTGATGCGGCTCATGATGTATCAAAGCAAACCAGTGATATCGAAGATATGTTACAGAAAAAAATCGATATTCTGTTAATTAACCCGGCCGATAGCGTTGGTGCAGAAACAGCTGTACTGGCTGCGAAAAAAGCGGGCGTTGTGGTTATCGCTATTGATGCACAAGCAAATGGCCCAATTGACTCTTTCGTCGGTTCTAAAAACTATGATGCTGGCTTAATGGCGGGTAAACGTTTAGGTGAAGCATTAGGCGGCAAAGGTGAAGTGGCTATTTTAGATGGTATTCCTGTCGTACCAATTCTTGAGCGTGTTCGCGGCTTTGAAGCAGCGATGAAAGAATACCCAAATATTAAAATCGTAACTAAATTGAACGGTAAACAAGAACGTGATACTGCGATGAACGTTACCGAAAATATGCTGCAAGCGAATCCAACTCTCAATGGGATCTTCAGTGTTAACGATGTCGGTTCTTTAGGTGCACTAGCAGCGATTGAATCTTCTGGCCGTGATGTCAAATTAGTGAGTGTTGACGGTTCTCCTGAAGCTGTTGCTGAAATTGCCAAAGGCAACTCTCCATTTATTGCAACTTCAGCGCAATTCCCTCGTGATCAAGTGCGTATTGGTTTAGCAATGGGCTTAGCAAAATACTGGGGTGCCAATGTTCCTAAAGAAGTCCCAATTGATGTTAAATTGATCGACAAAACCAATGCAAAAGATTTCCACTGGTAATCGCTAGTTATCAATAACCGATGTATTGCACCTGTATTTCTGATGTTCGGTGCAATACATTTTCATAAATATTAATTATTAAATGCATATTGGAATAAAAATTCCAAATGGCTTTGTTACCCATTTTTAAGCAGTTGAGAAATATAGGGAAGCAATATGATGCAATTATTAGCATTAAAAGATGTCAGCAAAACTTTCCCTGGGGTTAAGGCGTTAGATAATATTAATCTTTCCCTCGAAAAAGGAGAGGTTCACGCATTATTAGGTGAAAACGGCGCAGGTAAATCAACGCTAATGAAAGTGTTATGTGGAATACATAAACCTGACAGCGGACAAATCCTGATTGAGGGCAAAGAGCACACCTTTCATAACTACAGAGATGCAATCAAAGCTGGCGTAGGTATTATTTTCCAAGAATTTTCTCTTATTCCTTATTTAAATGCTTTTGAAAATATATTTTTAAATCGAGAGTTAAAAAATAAGTTTGGTTTATTAGATAGAAAATTAATGCGAAAAAAATCACAGGAAATCTTAGCTGAGCTGGGTGTCAACATTAATATTGATGAACCTATTAGCCATTTAAGTATCGCGGAACAGCAGTTTGTTGAAATCGCAAAGGCATTATCTTTAGACGCTAAAATTTTAGTATTAGATGAACCAACTGCAACATTAACCCCCAATGAAGCAAATCATTTATTCGATGTAATGCGTGATTTAAAAGCTAAAGGGGTTGGAATGTTTTTTATTTCACATCATTTAGAAGAAATTTATGAAATCTGTGACACCATCAGTGTACTGCGTGATGGACAATATATTGGGTCACGTAAGGTTGATGAAACAGATTTAGACGTTATCATCGAAATGATGGTTGGCCGTGAAGTTGAAAATATTTATCCTCATAAACGCCAATTCAACGAGCAAGAAGTCATCTTAGATGCTGAAATTCAGCGCTTCTCATATAGCCCAACTAACCACCTTCAATTAAAAAAAGGTGAAATTCTGGGGCTTGCGGGGTTGGTCGGTTCCGGTCGTACAGAGACTATTCTTGCCATGATTGGTGCTGACAAAGCATACAAGAAAAAAGTTATTTTAGAAGGCAAAGAAGTTAAAGTTAAATCGGCTGCAGCTGCGCTGCAATTAGGTATCGGTTTATTACCCGAAAGCCGAAAAACCCAAGGTCTTGTATTACCCTTCTCCGTTAAAGAAAATATATGGTTAAACAATCACGCTCAAAAATTATTTTTAATTCAAAATAAAAAAGAACTCACTTTATCTATTGATCTAATTTCCCAAGTAAAAGTTAAAACACCAGAGCCTCACACTGCGGTTTCTACTTTAAGTGGTGGAAATCAACAAAAGGTTGTTATTGCTCGCTGGCTAAATAAACAAGCCAAAATTCTTATTTTCGACGAACCCACTCGAGGAATTGATGTCGGGGCAAAATCAGAAATTTATCAGTTAATGCGCTCTCTAACTGAAAAAGGAATTTCCATTATTATGATTTCATCGGAGCTACCAGAAGTTATTGGTGTCAGTGATAGAGTTTTGGTTTTTCGAGATGGCGAAATTGCCGCTGAGTTAACTGGAGATGAAATAAACTCAACTCAGATCATGGTACATGCGGCCGGCAATATTATATAGGATAACGACTATGTCTAATCAAAGTGCAATTCCATTAACTAAAAATAAGTTTAGTTTTTCTAAGTTAACTAAAATACCTGCATTTTTACCACTTGTTGGTTTAATTCTTTTATTTGTCTGCATGTCCATTTTTAATGAACATTTTTTAACTGTAAATAACCTTTCTACTATTGCTCGTCAGGTTTCTATTAATGCCATTATCGCTATCGGTATGACATTTGCTATCTTAACTGGTGGAATTGACTTATCCGTTGGTGCTGTTATGGCACTTTCTGGAACCTTGATGGCTGGCTTAATGAAATATTATGGAATGGATCCTTATGCAGCCATTGCTCTGGGGTTATTATCCGGTGTTGCTTTTGGCTTTATTAATGGGATTTTAGCGGCTTATGGTAAAATGCCGCCCATCATTGTCACCTTGGGTGCCATGATCATTGCTAAAGGCCTCGCCTTAATTTATACCGGTGGCTACCCAGTTTCAGGATTACCTCAAGAGTTTGCTTTTTGGGGACGAGAAGAATTAATGGGGATCCAAGTTCCTATTTTATTAATGCTTGGCCTTTATCTTATTTTCTATGTTGTACTAAATCATGTCTCTTTTGGCCGCTATATTTACGCGATAGGCGGTAATGAAGAAGCCGCTCGTCTCAGTGGTATCCGCGTTGAACGTTATAAAATGTTAGTTTACGTCATTAGCGGTTTTACTGCGGCTTTCGCTGGGTTAATATTTACCTCTCGAGTCATGAGCGGGCAACCCAATGCAGGCGTAGGCTTTGAGTTAGATGCAATTGCTGCAGTCGTACTCGGCGGTGCTTCAATCGCAGGGGGCCGTGGTATGATCATTGGCACACTCATTGGCGCAATGATCTTAGGTGTACTCAATAATGGTTTAAATTTATTAGGTATTTCACCTTATGTTCAATATATTGTAAAAGGCCTAATTATTTGGGGGGCGACCTTAATTAGTTCAATGAAACGCTAAATGAATAGTTTCTCATAACCATTAAAATAGGCAGGTATCGTTACCTGCCTATTTATATTTTTCATACATTAAATTACATGTATGTTAACTGTGCTCATATGCAACTCAAATTCTTTAGAGTACATATAAAAATCATAACGTACTTTATTTCTGATTCTTATTAATAAACAACAAGTTTCCCATCAACAAATATTTGTTTTGTTTTATGATCTTTATGTGAATCTCGTTCTATCTCAGAAAACAATAACTCAGTTGTTAATTCACCAAGATATACCGAATCATGGTGTACACCAGAAATAGATAAATGGTAAGTATCTGCATAGGGAGGTAAATCAACAGAAAAATAGCGGCAAGAAAGGCCTAATTCTAAAATGATTTTATACATTCCAGCTGTAATAATTCCATTCAACCCAACTATATACATATTAGGTGTGTACAGCTCTTGGACTTTTTTCCTTAAATAATCTTCATCATTCTTATTAAACATATAGCTACTGTATAAGACATTGATGCTTTTTCTATTTGGAAAATTTTCATATATCCCCGCTAAACGGGATAAACTAATTTCGGAGCCTTCTGGCCCTGAAACAATAAGTGTATTCTCACTATTTTGTTGGTTAAGAAATTTTCCTGTTAAAGCACCTATTTCAAAGTTTTTCAAGAATAAACCCGAATACTTATTTTGATAACCATAAATTGAACGGTCAACAAAAACCAAAGGCACATTGTGTTGGTCAATTAATGATAAGTAACTTGGTTGATAGTCTTTATCGTCACGAACTGGCGATAGTAGAATACCGCTCGCCTTGTAACTGACTAACGTTTCAATTGCTGTTTTTTCTGCTTTTTCATCGCTATCTGAATCAAAAATCATGACTTGATAGCCTTTTTCTTTCGCTAAGCGTGAAACTGTTTGAATAAGCACCACATAAAATGGGTTAAATGTACTGTCAGTGACCACACCTATTATACGGCTATTTTTATTTTTCAGATTACGCGCAAAAAGGTTTGGGACATAATTGAGTTCTTGCGCAATAGCTAATATTTTATCTCGAGTTTCTTTCTTTACCATCTCAGGATGATTAAATGCTCTAGAAACTGTAATATCAGTTACATTAGCACGTTTTGCTATATCAATTATCGTTGTTGAGCTATCTTGTTTTGTCATAATTATACTAGTCAACCTTTAATGATTACCCGGAAGAATATATTAGCAATCCATTTTACTATTATCTGGGTAGAAAAAATGCGATTATTCATTATACCTCTTTGAGCTTGAAGATAAATCAATTTCACTTTCATTAAGGAGAATAAATGACTGATAATTCAAAATAGTGACACATGCCGCATGAATTATAAAAAACCACTTAATTGCTTGATATTTAAAATCTATTTTAAATAACATTTAATTCAATCAGTACTGATAAAATCAACCATAGAGCAACAAAGATAACAACACTTGAAAATAATATTTGGATAGCCTTATTGGAAATATAATGCGTTATTAATCGACCAATTAATAAACCAATAACACAAGAAGCAATGAAAACAAGACTAATTTCTTTAGGGTACTGGAACCCATTCCAGACATTAATGAAAATACTAATACTACCAATACAAAAAATGACCATTAATGATGTTGCAATAATACTCTTCATATTTAAATTAGTGAATTTTCGCAATGCAGGAACAATAATAAAACCACCTCCCACACCTAACAGCCCAGTAAGTAACCCAGTAACAACACCAATGCACCCCAAGATTAAAGCAGTTTTAGTATTCCAAATAAATTTTCCAGTGTCTTTATTAATTATACAATGAGCATCATTCTGCACATCTGCTCGATTGAAAAATATACGGCATCCGACATAAATCATAACGAAACTAAAAGCAAGCGTTAACCAAACTGGTGGGGTAATATGGGCAAGATAAACACCATATTTAGCGGAAGGAATGCTCAATAATGCTATCCAAATAGCCGCTTTATAGCGAATGTTATTTTTTATAAGACCCTGAACAACACCAATAAATGCAGCAATTGTAACCGCTAAAAGACCAACGGGTGCCGCTAATGCCACACTCCAATTTTGGCTTGCCATTAACACTGGAACAGCAAGAATACCACCACCGGCTCCCGTTAAACCAAGTAGGCAACCTATCAATAACCCTTCTAATATCAGTATTAGCATTGTGAATGACTTATCATTATTTTCAAATATATTCGCTAAGCATTAACGCTTCCCAAGTACTTTATTCAATACCATTAATGCACAATTAAATGACACTTCTCCAGCAATAATATCGATTAAACGAGTATCTTGGAAAATCGCAATTGTCGGCACTGATTTTATACCATATTTAGGAGCCAAAGTGGGTGACTGAGCAATATCCACAAGACCAAAAACAATATTATTTTGTTGAAAATGCTTAGAAAGTTTAATGAAAATAGGGTGCATGCTTTTACAAGGCAAACACCAAGATGCCGAAAAATAAACAACTACCGTTTGATGCTCTTCCTGACCTAGAGGGTAAAGTGTGCTTGAGAAATTATCACTATCTAACTGTAAGATATGAGGCATTATACGCTACCTTTTTATACATTTTTTCTTAAACTAACATACTGAAGTGATACTTCAGATAATATATCACCTCTTATCCATTAGTTGTTCAATATTATTGATAAATTAAATATTACCTAAAAATCAATTGGTTGAGTTAAATTTAATCATAAAAAAATACACGCGTGAAAAATAATAAGTAGTTAAAATAAAATCTGTATTCATTTAACAAAAAATAACCATACAATATATATACGCTACTTTTATTTTTTATTATGCATTAATTTTTTATTTGTGAATATTCTTGTCGTTATAGTAACGACGTCGTTTAATATAACTTAAAGGTGTTCATAATGAAAAATAGACTATATCTTTTACTCTTATTAATATTTAGCCCTTCAATTTTTGCTCATTTAGATTCTGCTTATTACAGAAGCGCTTCTGATGGATTTACGGCGAAGCCTAAATGGATGGATACTCTTAGAGATGATATAATGCTTTCCGAAATAGCATTACCTGGGACTCATGATAGTGCTGCATATAAAAATTTTGTAGATAGTGTGTCAACACAAGCATTAAATTTTGACCAACAATTAGAATATGGTATTAGAGTATTTGATATCAGGGTGAGGCATACGAGTAATGCATTTGCCCTACATCATGGTAGTATATTTCTTGATGTTATGTTTGGTGATTTTATGAATTCCATTAATATTTTTTTATCAAAAAACCCTTCTGAAACCATTATTTTTAGGTTAAAACAAGAAATAGCCCCTGACAATAATAACACTCGCCCCATGAATAAAACATTAGAGTATTACATTGAATTATATAAAGATAAATATTTTAATTTACAGTCTATGGATACAAAATTAGGTGATGTTAGGGGAAAATATATGATACTTAGCAATAATGCTGCTTTTCATAATTATGGTTTAGCTTACGAACTTACAAGTATACAAGATAATTTCCATTTAAAAACCAATTGGCATTTATATTCAAAATGGGAGGCAGTAAAAACACAATTAGACCGTGCAAGTAATGGAAATAATAATAGAATCTATATCAATTACTTGAGTGGCTCTGGCGGTTCGTTTCCTTATTTTGTTGCAAGCGGGCATTCATCTCCAGGTACCTCAGCACCCCGTCTTTCTACCGGCTTAACCACTCCAGGATGGAAAGATAGTTATCCGGATTTCCCTAGAACATCTTGTGCTGGTATTTGTACAATTTCCTTTGAAGGTACAAATATTCTAACTCGAGATAAATTAAAATATTATAATAGCCTAAATATGAAACGCTCTGTCGGGATAATTATGGCTGATTTTCCTGGTGAGTCTTTAATAAGCCATGTAATAGATAATAATAAGAACCTACGAAAATAATTATTTTAAAATAAAGCATATAAAAGAATAAATTTTTCCCTTTATTTTTAATAATATCCAAACAGATTTTATTTTAACTAGAAATTTATTACAAAATCACTTAACACCCAAATTTCTAATTTGCTATTTGACTGGTGAGAGATAAGTTTATTAATGCAAGTCCCAGTATTTTCTAAGACTTGCATCCGTCCCGCAATATCCGTGATTTGTTTGCCTAACTGCTAATGACCGCACCATCGAGCTGGGCGTGAATGCCAGCGGTCACTTCTGTGTCGGTATAAAACTGGCTGTCACTCTTTTCAAATCCGCTGCCTTTATTCACACTCGCATTGACATTCCAACCGCCTGTACTGATACCCGCACCGATTGAGCCACCTTTACTTTCATTTTTGCCACCCACCGTTTGCGTATTCGTCGCACTGGTCAGGTTAATATCATTTTTGGCAGTTATCCGGGTATTTTGTCCACTGATCTCACCTGAAAGTTGATTAATAACGGTCGTTGTGTTTAAAGCCAGTTCGCCAAGACTAGAAAATAAACAAGGAAAAACAATTTATTGATTTTCGGCTGATAACACAAAGCGGGAAAAAATACGCTTTATCCCGCTTTGTCAACAACCTCAAGGGCAGTTTTACTTTGCCCTTATATTCTGTGAAAGGAAAAATATCTAACTATTACTTATATTCAGTTTCAATGCAGCGGCGATAGCGAGAGGAGAAAAGGTAATGCTCGCTGCAAATAACGCGGCAAGAATGGCAAAATAGCCATCGAGAGGCATTTTAAAGCTATGTGCCTCCATCGTACCCGTTGCATAAATAAGCACTGGAATATAAAGCGGCAAAACGAGCAGACTAACTAAAACCCCGCCTTTTTTTAAGGAAACCGTTAATGCCGCACCAATCGCGCCAATAAAACTTAATACCGGCGTCCCTAGTAATAAAGTACCCGCCAACACCAATAGCGTGTCTGCACTAAAAGACAACATTAATGCCGCAACCGGAGATAACAAGATCAATGGCAACCCAGTTACTAGCCAGTGGGCGATCACCTTAGCAAATACGGTTACAAATAAAGGATGTGGCGCAAGTAACAATTGCTCAAGGGAGCCATCAAGATAGTCATCCTTAAATAAACGCTCTAGTGATAATAGTGAAGACAAAATAGCCGCGACCCAAAATACCCCAACGGCAATACGCGCTAATAATTGAGGCTCAGGACCGATACTAAGCGGAAATAATGTGATAACAATTAAGAAAAACCACAACGGGTTAACGAGCTCAGAAAAACCTCGGAAAGCAATTTTAAGCTCCCGTTTAATTAATAACCAAAACATGATTCAACCCCACCCGTCAGTTTTAGTGAACCAAATTGCCCTGACATCGCTTGGTGAGAGGTAAACAAAATAATCCCCCCCTGCTCTGCATGCTGATGAAAACGTTCTGTTAAACGAGCGACTCCCGCCACATCAATTGCGGTGAAAGGCTCATCAAGTATCCACAGAGGGGCTTCGCTTAGCCATAGCCTGGCTAAATTAACGCGCCGTTGTTGCCCTGCAGAAAGTTGGCTAACAGGAATATCTTCATAACCGATTAATGAAACTTCCTCTAAAGCAGACCAAATCCGCTCGCCTTCATGCCCTTTATGGTGCATTTGATAATAAAACTTGAGGTTTTCATAAGGTGTCAGTAACGATTTAACCGCAGGTTTGTGGCCTAAATAAAGTAAATGGCGAGTGAATTCTTCTTTTAGCTTATCAATCGATTGATTATTCCAACAGACCGCACCTTCATCAGGTTTTAATAACCCAGCCATCATACGTAGCAGGGTTGTTTTTCCCGCTCCATTAGGCCCTTCAACTTGTAAGATTTCACTGGGCTGCACAATAAAATCAAGTTGATGGAATAACACCCTATTTTGCCGATGGCAACTCACTTGTTGAGCACTTAGCATGAAGCACAATTCCTGTTGTTTTTATTTTGAGGTTAGCTTTTTGCAACTTTGTTCAACAGCATATCACTAATAGAGTCACTCGATATTGCTTCACCGCAAAGCACTTGCATCAAAACCTCTGAACCTAAGGTCGATAATGAAAACAACATATCAGGTTTAAGTAAGCGAACTTTATCCATATTACTTTCTTGGTTAATTAACACCACGGTTTTCACCGTGCCCTCAACACCCGCTTGTTCTTTCACGCCCAATAGGGCAAAAGTGCTGAGCGAATCGCTATCCGTCATCACCAGTACGCACTTAGCATGTTTTACGTTTGCTGCTGCAAGCAATTCCGAACTGGTGGGGTCGCCCGTTACAATGTTATCTTTTTCTGGATAATGGCTACGATGGTTTTCTTGGCAAATCACGGCTACAGGTAGCTCTCGTTTTTTCAGCCCTTGATAAACATTGACGGCCATCGGTGTGCTACCAATCACCACATAATGATTTTTCATATAAGAAAACCTCTTACGCACAATTTCTTTCGTGCCTTTTGCTAACACCCCAACAATATAAACCACTGAAGTGGTAAAAATTGTGATCCCTAAAATAATCACTGTCACCGTGAACACACGCGCATCCACGGTGACCGGTACAATGTCACCAAACCCGACCGTCGTCATGCATACTAAAGCAAAATAAAAGGCCGTAGTGCCATCTTTAACCACTGGCGAAAATTCATTACCAATGTATAAAGTGCCAAAAATGGAGTAAAGCAACAATGCGATAATACACGTGATCGCCACAAACCCTGCACTAGTTAAGCTATGATGATGATATAGCTTCCAAAACACACACAATGCAATTAATAAAAAGAGCGAGAAATAACCTTGGTGAATGTTTTCTTGCGCTAACCTCAAATCAACAAATGAAATAATTCCAAGTAAAAATAATGAGAACACCCAGGCGATACGGGCTCCATTAACCATAAATAGCGATAGGAAGATAAGCGAAATCCCCAATAGAAAACGAGGAATATCCAGCAGTTTCATAAAACCGAGTGATTTCAACCACTGTGTCAGCCCAGACTCACGCCAATCAATATAGTCGGTATAAGCACTTAACACAGGCTTTAGAATCATTGTGCCATCAATAATAATTAATAATGAGAGCAGCACCCTGATTGATAAGGATGATTTCAAAAAAGCCACAAATGAGTTGTCTAACATAAGTTGCTCTCACCCTTTATTGATAATGTTGGTCAAATTTTTATACACCATAAATAGGTTAAAAGATAATATCAACTGAATGAAATATTATTAAACAATAATTCAAGATTTTACTGTTTTAGTATCAACGTATAAAACATTGTCTATAATGCAATATCATAGAAACAGTTTCGAGCTGTAACTTGGCTCAGAAGTGCAGTTAACCCCCTGCATCTTGAAAGATGCCGATTCATACTCTAAATATTTCGAGAGGCAGGTAGGCGACAAATGACGATAGGCAAGGAGCATAGGTAAACTATGTGACTTGGCGAGCGGAGTGCAGTTAACACCCCTGCATCTTGAAAGATGACGAGTATGGGGAACTTAAATTACATCTTCATATCTAAAAATCGATTTCTCAATTATTTTTCAATTCGACTTAACAATAATAGAAACAAGAGTTTAAAAACCTATGAGTAACACTACACACTCGGAAAAGTTTAGCTGGACCTCTCTGTTCTGGTTACTAATCTACTTTTGGTATTTTTCATCGTTATTACAGCTGTATGTGCTCGTAACCGGGCAAAGTAACTCCATTGGCCTTAGAGACTCACTACTTTATAGCTCCCTTTGGCTAATTCCTGCTTTATTGTTCCCAAAAAGAATCAAATTAGTTGCTGGGGTGATAGGTATTGTTCTTTGGCTATCCTCTGTTGTTGCACTCGCCTATTTTGTGGTTTATGGCCACCAAATATCGCAAAGTGTCATGTTCGTCATGTTTGAAACTAATACCAATGAAGCTGGTGAATTTCTTAAGCAATATTTTAGCTTCAAAGTCCTAGGCGTCATACTCGCCTATACTGTCGTGGCGATTCTCCTTTGGACGCGTCTAAAACCTGTCACATTACCCAAACCAGGGCGAATTGGTATTTCATTACTGATTTTAGTTATTTTATTCGGAATTCCTTATTATAACAAAGGGATAAAACAAGACCGACCAATGGCTAATGTTGCGTCTTATTTGAATAGTAAACTCGCCTATGCTGCACCATGGCAATTTGTTAGCGGTTACTTTTTATATAAAAACCAGTTGGCAAACATGGAAGAGCTAATCCGTGACAACAGTAAAATTCCGCCACTAGAAAACTTCGTCGATGCAAACGGTGATACACCACGTACATTTGTATTAGTGATTGGTGAGTCCACCAGCCGCGATAGAATGAGCCTGTATGGTTATTCACGCCCAACCACGCCTGAGTTAGAAGAACTTGCAAGGGATTATCCTAACAACTTATCAGTATTCAATGATGTTGTGACATCACGACCTTATACCATTGAAGCGCTACAGCAAATTCTGACGTTTGCGACACAAACTGAACCTGAACTGTTCAATTCACGCCCTTCTATGATGAATATGATGAAGCAAGCGGGCTTTAAAACGTTTTGGATCACCAACCAGCAGACAATGACTGAACGTAATACCTTATTAACTGCGTTCTCTCGCCAAACAGATAAGCAATATTATTTGAATAATGATATGGCTCAAAGCTCACGTATCTATGATGACGTGGTTTTTTCTCCATTCAAAGAAGCACTTGCAGACCCTGCTGAAAAGAAATTTATCGTTGTTCATCTGTTAGGGACTCATATGCGCTATGAATTCCGCTATCCTGAAGATAAAGCTATTTTCAAAGACAAAGATAGCGTAGTTCCCGCTAATTTAAATGAGGACGAAGTAAAAGATTATAATGCGTATGATAACGCACAACATTATAATGACTATGTTGTTTCAACATTAATCAAAGACTTTGATTCTTCAAAAGAAAATGGTTTTTTGGTATTTTTCTCGGACCACGGTGAAGATGTTTATGATACCCCGCCCCATGAAATGTTAGGGCGTAGTGAAGGTAAGCCGAGTAAAGTCATTTATAATGTGCCTTTCCTAGTTTGGCAATCACCCGAGTGGTTATCAACTCATCAATTTGATTTGAATGATAAAACAACTCGACCGTTCAGTAATATGGACTTTATCTATGCTTGGTCTGATTTAGCGGGTTTAAACTATACTGGATTTGAACCTGAAAAAAGCCTATTTAATGAATCATTTAAGCCTCAGCCTCGATATATTGGTGACCCAGATAATAAATCCTCATTAATGCTCTATGATGATTTGAAAAAATAATTAAGCCTCTGTCGGTGAAATATTTTTTGTATTTCACCGACCTATTCATTTAAGCAATAACTTTTAGATGCTGTGCATTTTTGCGGTTTATTTTACCATCTCGCAAAATAAACGTGACTTCACCGCGCCAAAATTCAGCCAAGAAAATATCACTTATTGATTCAATGCCTTGTAATTCAATTTGCTGCATTAACCAGCTTTCATCTCTTTCGATGGACTCCAAACCATAGCTTCTAATAACCCCTTCTTTTATCAGGATCACTGATGGCATATTTTTTTCATCGCAAATAATAGTTAACTGCCCATCGGGCTCTATTTGTGCATAATAAATCTCTTGAAAAGAGTGAATTCCTTGCGCATGAATTCGAGATGAAATATTGATAAGGTCTATCTTATTGGCTTTCTCTAAAATGTTTTCCATTATAAATTGGCCTTTTTTAATGATGGGTATGGGATTACCAATCGCCACATTACGAAAAAAATTAAATCTTTTTGTTAAAAAGTTTAAAAAGCTAATAAACAAAACACCAATAATTAAAATAGTCACATACTGGTACAATGGGATAGTATCACTGTAAATCACCCCGCCAATAATGCCCCCTAAGACGAAATTACCAATGAAATCAATAGGAGTCATTTGAGAAAGCTGCGTTTTTCCCGATAGATTCATATGAATGATAACAATGGCAAAACCGATAATAAACTTTAAAATAATCAACGAATAATAGTACACCATATTGCTATTCCTTTGTTATCTAAAACATACATTTGTTTTCATTATTTATTTAACTATTAAGTTTCGATCAGTTTAGCTTGATTATCTACCTTTTATAGCCCTATAGCATGGAACAAACGATTATTTTCCCAAAAAATAGGTTTCAATCCGAATCCAAATTCTAAAAACATCTTTACATTTCAGTGCATTAGATATTTGGTTTATAATACTCTTAATTTCAACTATAGTTAAATATACACATTGGCAATCATGCCAATATCGGGATTTAATAATGTTTTACCTACATCGTGCTAAGGATATGTTTATGAATATAAAACTCATTACTTCACTTCTTTTCGCGGGTCTTGTTACTGTTATCGCTGGTTGTGATGACTCATCCAAACCAAGTGATACCGTTAAACAAGCAGAAGAAAAAGCACAGCAATTAAAAGAAGATGGTGAAAAAAAAGCCAATGAACTGACTGAAGATGCAAAAAATAAAGCTGAAGAGTTGAAACAAAACGCGTCAGAGCTAAGCCAAGAAGTCAAAACAGATGCGATTAATAAAGCCGATGAAGTAGCAACCGATATGAAAGAAAAAACGGAATCGCTCAAAGCAGAAAATGACGCTGAAACTGATAAAAAATAATTTTCTCCTCAGTTCTCTTCAAGAATGTGGGCTTTAAATGCCTGCATTCTTATTTGGTGCAAAAAAAAACAACAAAACCCGCCTAACTAGTTCGCCATTCCACGATATAATTACACTTCTTATTCATTAGCAACTAGGAAAACTAATGCAAATTAAACACAGTATTGGGTACGCAAACCCAGAACTCCTTACCGATGCTTTCAGCCTGCGCCAACAAGTTTTTACTCAAGAGCAGGGGTTCCCCGCTGATATCGATGTCGATGAATATGATGAATCCGCATTACATGTAGTTTTGTATTTAAATGATCAGCCAGCAGCTGTATTACGCTGCGTACTACTTGAAGACACTCTCATCAAAGTTGGTCGTGTCGCAGTACAAAAGCCACACCGCGGCAAAGGGCTTGGACGTGAACTAATGAAATTTGTAGAACAATATGGTCGCTCCCACCATTACCCTAGAATTGCTCTTTCAGCACAACATACGGCCATTGATTTTTACCATACCCTTGGGTATCAAACTGAAGGCGAAATGTATGATGAGGACGGAATGGACCACATTTACATGACATTATCTTTAGAGTAATAATTGCCCTTGAATTAAATTCTCTCGTCCCTATATTGATAGAAGGTCAAGATTTAATCAAATAGAGGTGAATAATGGCAAATGGTTGGGCAAATGAAGATGCCGTTCAAGAACAAATTGATGCCACTCTTGATGATGCGGTAGCGAAAGCGCGACGGCAATTACACTCCGGTGAAAGCGCCGAGTTTTGTGAGGAGTGTGGTGAAGCCATTCCTGAAGCCCGCCGCTTAGCATTGCCCGGCGTTAAATTCTGTATTAACTGCCAAAATGAATTAGATAAAAAACAATCTGCATTTAGTGGTTATAATCGACGTGGCAGTAAGGATAGCCAATTACGTTAGTTACATTTTCATCCCAATTTATCTGTGCTTTTTACTTACCTAGCACTTACTTTCACGTATTTGCGTTAACTTATTGGTAAAACATGTAAATAGTGCATCATTAACTATTAATTTAATGATAATTAACATGATATTTTCATCCCTTATTTAATCTTATTTCCCACTTTTGTTGATCATTCATCTATATCATGGCAGTATAACCGCCTATTTTTTAACTTATGAAGGTGGCAAAGACTCGGATTTCATTACTACTTTAGGCAGTTTAGCCTGTCATCAACACCATATTATTGTTCTTTCTATCTTGTTTCCTTAGGGAACCTTTTCGCAATTATTCATTGTTTCATTAAGAAGGACAGCGCGTTGCATACTTTGTCAATTTCGGTATGCCAAAAATAAAATAAAACAAAAGAAGGTTGTTATGAGTCAAATTGCTACTGATTCTAAAAAAGTTCGTTCTAAAATTAGTCCCCCTGTGTTTTATAGCTCTGCCATTATTATTTTGGTTATCGTTGGCTTTGCCGCTTTGATGCCAGAAGTCGCAGAATCTCATCTAAGTCATCTTCAACAAAATTTATTTAATAACGCAAGTTGGTTCTACATTCTTGCTGTCGCTATTATTCTTTTGAGTGTGACTTATCTGGGACTCTCCCGTTACGGGCAAATAAAATTGGGCCCAGACCATGCCCTGCCAAATTTTAGCTATGTGTCATGGTTTGCGATGCTGTTCTCCGCAGGTATGGGGATCGGCTTAATGTTCTTTGGGGTTGCAGAACCCGTAATGCACTACCTCAACCCACCGGTCGGTGAAGCACAAACGGTTGAAGCCGCTAAAGAGGCTATGCGCTTAACGTTCTTCCACTGGGGGTTACATGCTTGGGCGATTTACGCCATTGTCGCATTAATTTTAGCGTTTTTTAGCTATCGCCACGGCCTCCCTCTCACATTACGCTCCGCCCTTTACCCAATTATTGGTGAGCGAATTTATGGCCCTATTGGTCATGCGGTTGATGTCTTTGCTGTGGTAGGTACGGTATTTGGTGTTGCCACTTCTCTCGGGTTCGGTGTGCTACAAGTAAACGCAGGTTTAAACCATTTGTTTGGTTGGCCTGTGAATGAAACTGTACAGGTGATCTTAATTATCACCTTTACGGGTTTAGCGACACTTTCTGTGGTTTCAGGCCTTGATAAAGGTATCCGTATTTTATCTGAACTCAACCTTGGCCTTGCTTTCTTATTACTGGTACTTATTGTTGCTTTAGGGCCAACAGTGCTTCTGCTTAAATCTTTCGTTGAAAATACGGGGGGTTATCTATCAGAGATCGTCACTAAAACCTTTAATTTATATGCGTATGAACCTAAGTCCAGTGGCTGGTTAGGAGGTTGGACCTTACTGTATTGGGGTTGGTGGTTATCATGGTCACCATTTGTCGGGATGTTTATTGCACGTATCTCCCGCGGCCGCACCATCCGTGAATTTGTCATGGGCGTATTATTCGTCCCTGCAGGGTTCACATTGATGTGGATGACGTTCTTTGGTAACACGGCGATAGATTTAATCAAAAATAAAGGCGCAACACTATTAGCAGATACGGTACAAGCTGATGTGTCTCTCGCTTTATTTGAGTTTCTTAATTACTTCCCATTTTCTTCTGTGCTCTCCTTTTTTGCTATGTTGATGGTAATTGTATTCTTTGTTACTTCAGCAGATTCAGGCGCTATGGTCGTTGATACCCTAGCCTCTGGTGGTGACTCAAATACCCCAATTTGGCAGCGTATTTTTTGGGCTGGGTTAATGGGTGTCGTTGCCATTACCATGCTGTTAGCCGGTGGTTTGCAAGCCTTGCAAACACTGACAATAGCCAGTGCGCTACCGTTTGCGATGGTGTTATTGGCCTCTATTTATGGGTTATTTAAAGCACTTCGAGTTGATGCGTATAAACGCGATAGCCAGCAATTAGCGACCATCGCCCCAACCGCCAGTCGTAACCCTATTCCATGGCAAAGGCGTTTACGTAACATCGTATATTTCCCTAAACGCGCGCATGTTAAACGCTTTATGGAAGAATCTGTGAAGCCATCAATGGAAATGGTATCGGAAGAACTGGCCAAACAAGGTACTGTATGCCATATCCATACTGACAAAGATGACCGAATAGGTTTTGAGGTCGATTTAGGCGACGATATGAACTTTTTATACGAAGTTCGCCTCCGTTACTATATTCAGCCCTCTTTTGCCTTAGCGGGTATGGGCACAGAAAGTGATGATGAAAAGAGTGAAGAACAACGCTACTACCGCGCTGAAATTCACTTAAAAGAAGGTGGGCAAGACTACGATGTGATGGGCTGGGCAAAAGAGCAGATCATTCACGATATTCTTGATCAGTACGAAAAACATATTCACTTTTTACACTTGTTGGGGAAGTAGCCCAAAAAGAGTGAGATTGAATATTAAAGACTGAAGTTTACACAGTAGTAACCGCCATCGTTACGTAAAGATGGCGGTTATTTATGATTATTTCCTAGCTTTGCCTTGTTTTATTTTTTCGCTTAATAGCCCATAACCTTAGTCATGGTACATACGCGGAAAATACTCACTAATTTTATCGTTATCCAGTAGCCTATCTTTTGTGAAATCAATGGTATCAGATATCGCAATTCCATGGCGCAATTCTTCAGGAAAGTCTTCAATTGAAGCATAAATAGTCGGCATCAAATAACGAAAATAATCCCCCATCTTAGTTTCACCTTCATAGCCGACAGGGTAATCATCTCCAGGGTTATTGCCTTCTATCGCTTGATAAATAAAAAAACCTTTATTGACTGTCAGATTAGTATCACTGTAATGTCCCGAAGTCATTAACTCATTTTCTATGCACTCTTCAACTTCTTTTTTCGAAGATAGATGTCGATAAAGACATGATGAATATAAATCTAAAATAGCTGAGCCACCTTTATTGAGGGGATAATTTACAAAGGTTGCTGATTCTTCCCACATGTATTCATTTAAATCATTCAAAAGCTCTGTAACATTATTAATCGCCAATAACGATTTAGGTAAATCACCAAAACCATTATTAATCATGACAGCAATTTTTCCGTTTTTATCCATGGCAAACCAAGTAAAAACCGAACCAAAGCTAGGTTCCCAATTAATATCTAACATACTCATCTATCTACTCCTGTTGGCCATGTAACTAGGCAATTGTCACATGTTTCTTTTATTGCTTTTAGCGAAATTGTATCTTTTCCCCAAACCTCTCGAGGCCTGACCGCTTGGGTAAATCGGATATTTTCTGGCTTAACTCCTTGGCGGATCAACGAGTCTGCTGCTGATACCTCAGCACAGGCGCCCACTTTATTTTTACAAAATGTTGTATATTCAGCTATTTTAACACCAAGTTTTTTCTCAACATAAATTACAGTGTCCTTGTTCAGCATTTCAGCTGAAATTTTACCATCGCTGTATCCAATAGCTATCTTCCCCGTTACAGGATCATATGCACCTATCATGGTGGCTGTATTTGCAGCCTGCGTCTTAGACGGGAGTCTATTAATTTCCGCAACCAATTTGTTAGTCGCAGAGGCATGTAATTGCTCTTTTTCTATGATGGGGATTAATTTAGAGGTATTAAGTTTGCCAGATGTTAATAACTCCTTTGAGGTAGTTGGTATTGCATTTTTTAATGATTTAAGTGCCTCCTCAGAGTTCGCTACAACCTTAAAGCCAGCCCCCCCGATTGCAGCTGTCGATATAGCAGCTTCAGGTGCGGCTATCTCTGCGACTGCCAAGCCTAGCTTATTAGCACAGAAACTGACGCTTGCTTTACAACCAGCAAAGCCTAATTTTAGCCCTTCTGCAATTTGTGGAGTTGCGGCAATAACTACTTCACCTCCGAGTATGATAACTACCCCTCCGACAGCAACTAAGCCCACCACTCCAGCAGCCTGTTCTCTTGCGGCTACTCTTTGTGCGGCGGCTTTATCTCCCTTAGCTGCCGCCATCATATCGAGATTGTTCTCTATAATTATTTGCTGGAGTTGATGCTCTGTATAATTATATGTATAAACCAATTCAGCAGAATTAGCGGCAGAAAAAGCGCCTTCCGGCTTATGGGTAATTAATGCCCCTGCAAGTCCACCTAAGACTTTAGTGAATTGAGTTTTGGCTTCATTACCTTTGATAGCATCTTGTACCAATGCAAGTTGTCTTTCTTGCTCATTGAGATATTTAGGCTCAAACAATTTACTGTTCAATGTTATTGCAGCTAACTCTGCCGCTAACGCACCAACAACTGCGCCTTTGACATTAGCCCCAGATATTTCGGCACTCAATCCTGCCAATGCCATATGGCTAAGTGTCTTTCCAGCATGACCGATGATTTTTCCCTGTTTATCTACATATAAATACTGGAATTTATCACCTATCAGGTTAGCCCCTTCGGCTTGAATTTGCCCTGCCACACTATTGAGTAGGGCTGTTTTAAAGTTGTCCGTGAAGCTCCCACCTTGAATCGCTGTTCCGATAG
>NZ_JAMPNG010000012.1:0-131826 GCF_028479245.1 Providencia sp. PROV223 | reverse complement strand
ACCCAAAATAAGTACTAACACTTAAAATATAGCAGCTCATTTTCATTTGTCAGGTATCACTAACAATACTAATTCCACAAAAATATGAGGGTTTAATCCTAACCTTACTGCAGTATACAGCTAAAAATAGTCATCGACTTGTTCTGCTATAATTAAAGATGACCTTTTGTAATTTATAACTTTAAACTTGAAAGGAAGATAATATGTTAAAAAAAATCAATTTCCTCATTTGCTCATTAGTTGTTGCTTTCACATTAACTGCCTGTAATACCACTAAAGGTGTTGGTGAAGATATAGAAGCAGGAGGAGAAGCAATACAAAGAGCGGCCCAATAAACATTAATGCTCTTATTTCAAATGCTAGAGGGTATATTTATTTTGAATCCTCTAGTATTCCTTATTCATTTAACGAGACTCTAATTTGTATTTTATTTTCTGTATTGCTTACACTTTATTCATGTAAATCCTTTATAAAGAATCTATGCTGATAGTGTACTCTAACCTATTGTATCAGTTTATTTTTCCTTGATATTTGGGGCTTTTCTTTGCTTTTCAGTTTTTCTATAAATAAAAGCCATCAGCTATTAACTGAAGGCCTAAGAAACTACAAAAAAATCAGATTTTAATAATGCCACTTTTAAAGTGGAACCATGTTTTTCTCACATTCCTGCCGAATTTGCTCAAGCGCAGTTTCCCACGCCCATGTTTTCTAACACACGTTAATATACGGCCATCACTATCAACGACTTGACCTTATTCAAATAGATAAACCAATCACACTGGCATTGACATAATATGACGGCATACAAACAAGTAAGCTAGCATATTCGAGTTACAGCGTGGAAATACAGACAATTACCGCAAGCTGATTTAGAACTGCTGGATAGTTCGAGTTCATTTGCGGTAATTTTTTGCCCCAAATATGCCCCATGCACAAATCCTCTCATTTTTGTGTCACAATTTCGGCACAGCTCGTCACAGTGATTTTCCCTCCGTGTTATACTCGTTTCATCATCCCCCCACACAGAAAACCATCATGTACAATCTCGCAGAGCTACCAAAAGAAGATAAAGACAAAGTAAATGTCGATTTAGCTGCTTCTGGTGTCGCATACAAAGAAAGACTCGGCAAGCCAGTTATTGACGTCAAAATCGAGCGACAACAACCCGAACACTTGCGCGAGTACTTTCGTGAGCGTTTAGTTTATTACAGAGAATTGAGTAAGCGATTCCCGCAGGGATATGAGTGTAACAATTTAAATTAAAACAAGTTGGATTATAACTCCACAAGAGAAATATATAGCCAACTATCCTTTACCTAGAAAAATCATGTTAGATGGCTATATTGACATAAAATATCTTTTAACAAATCATTGGCAATGATACATCGATTAAATTTATGCTATGCTGTATCTTTTATTTTTTGACTTAAATATATTAATTATCGGGGTTTCTATAAACCGATATACAAAACACCCAACTATTACAGAACAAACTGAAGCAACGAAAATCATAGCTAAGTAATATTCTCTTTGTGGTGAAACAACCTTATAAATAAAATAAACGGCATTAATTGTAATTATATGTGTTAAGTATATCGAATAAGATGCATTCCCAAGGAATGTAAGTGATTTTATATCACCTATTATATTGTTTAGACCTAAAAAACCAATAAAAATCATAACTGATGGAATTCCATAATGTAGAACTCTATCAAATCCAAGTCCTATAATTTGACCATCCACAGGGGTAATAATCAAAGAGGCTCCTATCACTATAATAAATACAGACATCCATAATGAAAGCATTTTTTTATTAGCATAAAGTAACTGATAGACCCACATTCCAGCAACAAACTCTAATATCATTGGAGAATTAATAAAATCAACATTAAAAATAACACCTACAATCAACAACAGTATTATCATAAATGATGATACTTCTATGGGCTTCTTACTAACTGCCAATGATATTGCAAATATAAAATAAAAATAAAATTCAAATGATAATGTCCATGCAACCATATTAATATATCCACCATCAATAAATGGAAACAACGTTATCGACTTTATTATGGATGGAGTCTCACCATGACTATTAACTAAGTGAGGGAACAAAATATAAATGGCAATAAATGGTATTAGCGTAACTATATAAATAGGATATATCCTTATTACCCTATTTTTGATAAAAACAACAAAATCAGATTCTTTTTTATTTGAAATGTAACTCATAATAAAGCCAGATATAACAAAAAATATATCCACGCCTACATCGCCAAAATACATATACCCAGAGCTATCATCTAAGTATACTTTCCTAGTTATGTGGTATATTACCACCATAAAACATGCAAAAAAGCGTAGATATTGTATAGTCCAGATCATTGTATTTTCTTCTTTTATATGAGCGTATTATACTATTATTATATACAATGAGTGTTATTTTCATAGTGCAAAATAACCAATTTGGAAATAACGAATTATTATAAGTTTTTTCTTATTGCTTTCAATAAATTAAATAAATCATCTTACTACAGACGCCTAGCTCTAATGACAAACATACCAGAACACGTTTCACCGTAATCTTTCATGACCCTAAATGAATACATAGAATTATGTAAACCAGACCATGAGGCTAATACAACAGGTTCGTATGACTTAAAAGGGCCATTTTTTCCTATTGTAGTCCCTATGTTTTCACCGTTTCGAGTTATCTGTACTATATATGAATCTGTTGATGATGTTGTCATATATGGTATAAAAACCAACTCACAGTTGTTTGCAAACTCAAGTGAATTTACAGGATTTGGCCCAGCACACCGAACGCTGTACGTGTTCAGTGAACTCTCTATTGATGCCATTATTTCATAATTAACAGAAAGCTTTGGAGCTAGGATATTTCTGACTGTGTATTCTGTCTCTTTAGATAGTCTAACTCTTGACCCACTGACTCCATCAAAATCAAACGTACTATTGCTATTAATAACAAATGGGAACCCTATTAATGATGCAAATGTATTTCCATCAGGCTTAACTTTTACTTTCCCTCCTTGGGATAGGAATACATTAGGAGTTTGCCACGATATGCCAGCCGAATCCGTTACAGCGCAATAATAATCTATACCTGTGTTAGCTTCTACATATATGCCATCTACTTTCAGATCGCCATATTTCATTTTATTCTGAAATCCAGCGCCTTTGTTTTGCTCTCCCAGCACCTTCCCTATATGCAATGAGAACATTTCTCCATAAAAACCTACTCCGTAACCGATATCTTCATTACTTCCCTCAGACCAAGTTCCTGCCTGCCCGTTTGTATGCCCCCAAACCTCATCAATGTATATCCCATTGACTGCGCAATCCCACGACTGGTTTACATCAGGGTGCTTTCCGATAGTCACACCACTCCCCTTACCTGCCCTACCAAAGAGTCCGCTGTATGATGAATACCATGATCTACATAGTAATATATTATGTCGAGTGAACCCTGACGCGTAAGGCCGAGTAAATACTGTTCTAAACAACCCACCTATGAGGCAATGACCTACTTTAATCTCACCGCCATCAGTGCTGTCCATTGTAAGGTATACATCGGTACAGACTGTCCCTGAACACATCTCAGGCTCAGGCCCTTGTAACCCTTTGAATGACTCCAAACATAATGCGGCATCACGAACAGAGCCAGATTGAGGGCGCAATGAAATTCTGTTTACACGTGGATTTGCGTTATAAATAGTGAAATCAGTCGGAAGCCGAATATATGTGTGTTCGTCAAGCGGCGTTCTCATTGTCATCTTGCAATCAATTTTCACCGTCGCATTAATTTCTTTTCCATACTTCATGGCTTGATCTAGTATGAACGTGTCATCGTAGTCTTTAGCGCCTGCTCCTGTTGTAGTTATTTCACCGTTTTCTGACTGTAACTCAATATACGTATTAGTATTAATTTGAGGGTTGATTAGTGGATATTTTGATGTGCCATTCTTAACTTTAAATAATGCATTTCCTCTGGATATTATTCTAATCGATGTTGACGGGAATGGGGTTCTTGCAATTACTGAATCAATATCTTCTGTTACCCATATCGAGCCACCAATAAATCTTGCTCCGTCACTAGATTGCAAATCCCCCCTCAAACTCGCATCACCAACACTAACCCAAGCGCCTTTGCCGATGCCGCCAGTTGATTGCGGAGTTGATCCTGCTGGAACTTGTTTAGGTAAATCACCATCCCAACGGTAGTATTCACCAGTGATTTCATCGCGTAGTATATGATTGCGCAGAGTTAATTCATTATTTGGTAAATCAGCACCTTGTTGAAAGCTATCAATCGTAATATAGCCAGCCGCGACGATAGCGGTATTCATGTCGACTTTGAACTTCTCGACTAACTCTTTGAATAACCACTCCATGCCAGCGGCAGTAAGGTGACAATTACCGAAGCGGTCAATATATTTAGGCTCTAATGATGTGGCCCATATATCAAGTAATCCAGAGTTAAAGAAAAGGTCTTTGATATCCGATGACGGAACTGGCTTTTGTGTTGGTTTAACTTCTCTCATGCTTATTTTTTCCAATAAAAAAGCCAGCTCTGATGGCTGGCTTGTTGGTTAATGATTGCTGTTATGCGTTATAGTCTGCTTTTGCGTCGAAATATTCGGTTGCAGTTATCGTGTAGCGTTCGCCACCTAGCGGGCGTTTATCAGTTATCACCCATTTGATGTTGTCCGCTTCTACCGAGGTTGCGATGACATACCGCGACGGTGATTGAACTCGATACCCATCATAGAAATTGAGCTCGATATCTTCAGACACACTTGCGATAAAGCCGAACTCAGTATCGAGACGTTGCTCAGCTTTGAATTTCTGCGTTGTGTAGCCAGCGCTATCAGTGAGATATACCCACATCTCTTCATCAAATTTAATTTTCTCACTGGTTGTGAATACCTCCCCGTTACGCTCAGTGATATAGCCTGCCTGTTGATTTGAATCATAAGTGTCAGCTATCAGCACCATGTCTGACGGGTATACATTCCCGCCGTCTGCAAGAGTCGTTAAGCTGATACTTGTTCGTTGGTGAATGAGTCGGTTGGCTTCTAACAAGGCTCTGTCCATTGCTTGATAGCGATTCCTACAGCCTTGTAAAACTATCTTATTTGGCGTGCGCGATAATCCTTCTGTTATTCCGTTCTCATCAACTCGAAAGCGGATATAGTCTTTCTTATTGCGAACCGGTTCGACATACTCCAATTCAATCCCGTCATAACCAGATGGCATTGACATGTCATACGATATCTTCATGTCGTTACCTGTGATATTTGACCGATTGAACGTGGTCATTGGGAATTCGCTAGATTGTTCACGGGAAAACGTGAGAACCGCATTGTCGAAGTAAGCTGTTACCCGAGCAGTATTACAGATGGTCTCGATGCGCTGACCAAGGGAGATATCTTCATCGTCAAAGGTGTAATCGAAGTAACCTAGCCGCTCATCTGGCAAGCTATCGTAAATTCGATATAGTCCGTCGATATCGATGTTTCTCTCACTTTCGCCTGCAGTAATCAGCCAAGTGTGCAGAACTGCATCAGCAAAACTTCTCGAGGGCCTGAGCGTATAGTCAACTTGCTTTGATACTCGGTCATACGAAATGTGCATGCGCGTGGCCAACAAGTTATATTTGCGTTCTCTAGCTCCCGTTGGCGCTTCAGTAGCCCTCACTGACACATTAACAATCGTGTCATTCTCAAAAACGACATTCTCACGAACTCGGACAATGTGAGCGTTTTCGATTTTCATGATGCTATGGTCATTACTGTTTTCTAATCGAGTGAGTTGAATTGCGTACCTACCGCGACCTGCTGCTAAGTTTATTTTCTCAGTTTTGTAATAAACTCTAGTTCCATTTGTTTCATTGAGCCTTGTTACTACTTGCTGTCGTGTTCCCGCTATTTCTTCGTTATTAACGTCGATTTTCCATATATCAATTCTAGCGCTACAGTAATCGCCTCCACCAAGTTGTGCCTGCAAGTGGACCCACATCTGGTCGCCATCAACAGGAGAGAAGAATGGGCCCACTGTTAAAAACTGATTGTCATAGAGAATGAACTTTGTGGTATTCACTACTGCATTTGGTGGAAGTTGCGCTAAGTCTGTTCCGCTTAGGTTAGTGAAGAAGAATTCGTAATACTCAGCAGGGTTAATCAACGAGCCGTCATTGCTCTCTTTTGCATCAACTAATTGAGCGTCAATCTTCACATCTTTAGTGACCACCCCCTGCGGCGTGTCGTAACTCACATTCACTGTCATTGAAATAGAGCGTGGCTTTGTCAGTTCGTAGAAGTATTCAAACTCATCTTGTTTAGCGATTTTTATCGCCGCTTCACCGCCTTTTATCTCGCCAGAGACGACCTCGTTTGCCGTTGCTGTTTGCTGCGGGATATCTTTACTTTCGTTAGGCCCCGGTAATTCTTGACCGTCGATATCAGGAAACTCAAAGCCTTCGTTAATCAGCGGGATAACTTCTTTGGGCTTGTATATCTTGTAGCTAGCCCCTGCCATTGCGGTAAAATCTGACTCTGCAAATCGGATGCTTTCAGTTTTATACTCACCAATACCGATGTTTAGCCACTCAGTTACCGTCTTGAGGTTGTTGTTATACTCAAACATCGACTGCTGAATGAGGTCAGGAAACGCCCTCACTTGCCCGTGAATTTCTGGTCTTGCTTGGTATGCTCGAGCAACGTTTGTTTGCCCTGTGAGTCGGTTATTCGGGCTATCTTTAACATTCGACTCAGCAGCAGAAAATGACGGCGTTTTCGGCGCAAGAAACGAGAACACTTTCGTGACAAGATTAAACACTGGATTCAGGATATCGCCGATAACGCCCTTCGGCTGGTCGAATACTTGAATAAAGTGAGCTGGTGCTATCTCGAAATCTAACTCGTCATCTAGGCCAAGCTCTACACCGTTCACTGTCACCAGTACATCCATTGATAAATCCTTTCGATGCACTAGAAAATCGCTATAAAAAAAAGAGCCGACTGTTAAATCGACTCTTTCCTTTTTGGTGCCGGCTACTTTTTGGATTTCAACTATCGGCATATTTCATAAACTCCAATTTCGTGAATTTCTTCTCAAGCACAATGAGCCTATCCATTCTTACAGCCCCATTCTCGCCTCGGCTATGAAATGCGTTACCATCGATAATTAAGCCGATGTGAGCTGGCTGAGAGCCGCGATAGCCAATAAATATCCCGTCATCCACTGGGTGCTCAGTGCGCTGCCAGAATTCGACTTCATTCTCATAGCAAGTTACAAAATCATGGTCCGATTCGTAGCCAGCGTCATGATGAATTTCCGTACCTAGTACGTACCTATAGTAAAGTACAACCAGCGCCCAACAATCGCACGCATCAAACGTACACGCCCGATTCTTCCACGGCTTGCCAATCATCAGATTAATAAACTCTAATTTCGTCATTAAACAGTCTCCAAGCCTGTGAATTCTTCCATCGTGTATATGCGCCCAACGTTCTTATTCAGCGGGTTATTCATCGACAGCGTAACAGTGACAGACTCCGCATCGAGTGAGCAGTCTTTCACGTACAGCGACCATTCGCTTATCGGATTATCTTTGTCGGCTGAATCAAATAACCTGAACGTTGCTACTATTGGTGTCATTCTCACGTAAGAGCGCCAGAGTTTAAGTTGTTGCTTAAAATCCTGCGCCATTCGACTGAATTTAACTGAAGCATCAATGATGGGTGTTTTGCTTTGCTGACTTTCAGCGAGTTCGAAGTTACACGGAAGGAAAGTTATTCCACCTAGCACCTTTGGTGTTTCCTGTAAACTAACAAAAAAAACATCACCAAATGAAGGGTGTGAAAATTGGATAGTCTCGTAAATAACGCGCATCGGTCGTTGCGCTCTGTACTCTCTTAACTTCATTCTCCCCCCTTGCATCTAGGTAGGCGCTCTGTGACGACGATATCGAGTAGACCCCAATCTCTCGGCGGTATCTCAACGATTAAATCGCCAAAATCGTCATCTTCATTAAACAGTTTGCGGCAGATAACCGAGCCCGTCCAAGTTACTACGCTGCCATTAATCGACGTTTGAACCGGATAACTAACAAAGTGAAGCTCCTGTGGTTGCAGCCCAGAACCACCAAGATTAATTGGCATCCTGAACCACTTAGTGCAGTTGTCCAAATAATTAGGGCTTCTCAACCATTGCTGAAAAGCCCTTTCTTCACCTAGCTGGAATATCCACTTAACATTCCAAACTGTTTTAATGTCATCCGTTAGCTTCTGGAATATCGGCGCTCCAACTTGAGGCTGATCCGTTCGAAACCCAGTATCAAACGTCATGTTCTTATCCGCTTTTTGTGGTAACGGGAACCATTCAGGGTAGTCGATTATTTCCATGGATAGCCTTTACAGTCTGGTTGTTGCTGTGGTGTTTTGAGTTATTGAGCGGTGCATGGGTCCCTTTTCTTGCATATCAGTTAAGAATGCCTGAACTGTCAACGTATCACCGTTTTGTGATGCCTGCGCCTCAAATTGATGTTTTCCTGATGAGTAGTCGTTGAACTCGATGTTCAATGTGATTCCATTACCGCTACCCTGCATATCCTTATTCGATATAACTCGCCCATTGTCACCCGGTATCATGTATTGCTTTCCGGTGCTGGTTTTGAAGATTTCAGGCTTGCCATGCTCACCGACTTGATACATTTGACCAGCTCCAACGGGTCCACCGTTATATCTAGCGCCTGCAACAGCCATTCCCTTAGCAACACCTACAGTCCCGACAATTGCAGAGTTAGCCGCCACAGCATTTGCGCCTAATGTTGCTAGTGATGACAATGCAGCAGCAGGAGCCCAAGCTGTAGCAACCAATGCAGCTTGACCAGCTGAAGCAGCGGCAGCAGCACTCCCCATAGTTTGACCAATGATGAAGTTTTTCAGCATTTCAACGCCAACCTGCACAATGGAATTGACGACACTGTTTAGCATGGTGTTACCCAGCGAGCGCGCTGCATCTGCTGCATCCATTGTTCTAGTGGCCAACCCAGTAATTACATTGGATGCATTACCACCAAAGGAATCTACAGCTGATGTAAGCATGTTGTAACCTAAACTAGCATTGCTTAGCTCTTGCCACTGTGCATCCATCCTTTTCTGTCGATACTGCTCCTCGATTTGAGAGCGTAACGCCTCAGCTTCAGCAATGCTTTGCGGGTAAAGTTGCTTGTATTGGTTGATTTGCTCCATTTGCTTGGCAAATTGATTATCAATTGCTGTCACTGGTGAGACGCTTTCTTGAAGAGAGGTGAAGTTTGCCTGACTATTCTTTCTATCTTCCTCGGCTTTAGTTGCCGCCTTGGTTGCCGCCTGTACTTCCCAAATAGATTTAGCGCGTTCTTTTGCTAATGCTATTTGTTCTGGTGAAGCTTTGGCGCCTAGTGCCTGTGCAGCATCATACTGCGCTAGCTCAAGCGAGCCTTCTGCATAACCTTGATTGAGTCTGGTTAATTCAGTTTGCAGACGTTTAAGTGCTTCTCCTGCCTCATCAGTAGTTTTTGTTGATACCTTTGCTGCCTTAGAGCTTTCGCGTTCAGCTTCTGTTAGATCATAGTTTGCAGTTGCTAATGCTACTATATCCTTTGCCTGATCAGCGTTCTGAGTCAGCTTAGCAGCTTCCATTTCCGCTTTCCTGATAGCTCTCTGCCGCTTATCTTTTATTCCCAATAGCTCATTTTGTTCTTTTAAATTTAAAATGGCTTTTTTCCCATCATCAGTTTCGGGATTATCACGCATTTCGTTATTTAATCTGGCTTTCTCATCGGCAGCAGCTTTGATTCTCTGTTGTAATGCACCAATAGCGGCCCCCATTTTTCCAGCCATTCCTGACGCACTATTCATAGCATCGTACAAATCTTTATTCTTTTCAGTTAACTCCCCTGTCGCACTGCTTACAAACTCAATAGTTTTTGCTAACTTAGCCTTTCTTTCTTCTAACTCAGCTGTTTTTATTTTTAGATTGTCGTTGGCTTCAGCTACCACTCCAGCCTTCATTCCAAGCAAATCAAAACTCTCAGATGCTAATTTATTTGATTTCACCAATTCATTTATTTCATTCTCTAACTCGGCTATAGCATCCTTCTGAGCTTCTATAGAGCGACTGGCCTTTCCTATTTCTCCCTCTAACGCAACCGATGATAGGTCTTTCATCTTATTTTTTAGTTCTTCTATAGAGTCAGCGAACGCTAAAGCCTCTTGCTTTGCTTCTTGGCTTTTTTGATAGAAGTAAAAAATTGCACCTGCTGCTAATGTGGCCGCCCCCATAGGACCACCTATTAATGCCAGACCTCCTCGCAACATATTGGCGCTAGCAGCATATACCCTATTGGCAATCGAAGCCTGATTTGTTGCAGCCGCTAACTGTGTTTTAGCTGTGGCCATTTGCGTATCAATTGCTGCTATTCTGGCGGCGTTAGCTTGGTATTCTTTTTGATAACTAACATTTACGCCCATCTGCCTATTAATTACAGACTGGGAAGCCATCCACTGGTTTTGCGCTACGATTTTAGCTCTCTCGGCTGTTAGATTACTAATGATAGCCTGCGTTTCATCACGCACAGCAAGTGCCGCCGATCTTGTTGATAGTACTTGTTTAGCAGATGCAGCAGCGTCGGCTATTTTAGCCTTTATTGATGCCGATAATGCGCCAACATATCTTGCCCCAATAACCGAAGTCGCAATGACAGCAGCAGCCGCAACCTTATCAAAGTTCTCAGATAAAACAGCGAACCCAGCAGATATATTTCTTGTTATTCCTAGGCCTTGGTTTAGTTCGCCAAAATAAGCCTTGGCTGAATTAGTTAGTTTTGTGAACCCATCCGCTACAGTGTTATCCATGCTATCAGCCATTGCATTATTGGCCTCTTTTGCTCTGATAACTGCATCGGCAAATAACTGGAAAGAAATTTTCCCATCTGCTGCTAGTTTCTTAACATCTTGTTCTGTAACTTTTACTCCGCCACGCATGATAGATAACTGCTTAGCGATATCTCCAATCAATGTCGGAGTGGCATTCATTATTGAGTTCCAGTTTTCACCCGCAACTTTCCCCGAAACCATTGCCTTATTAAGTGCGTTGATCATCGATTGGGTTTCATTGGCGCTGGATGCGTTAGCTGTTAAAGAAGATGAAAGGGATTCAATGTAATCAATTGTTTGTTCTGTGTTATAGCCTAGCTCCTGCATTGATGTAGCTGCGCCGACATACAATAATTGAGTATCTTCAATGGCCTTACCGTTACGGTTACTTATTTCGAGGAAGCGCTCTTGAATGGAAGCGTATTTTTCAATATCACCTTCAACTGATTTGAGGGCCATTTTAATTCGTGCTGCGACCTGCCCCCATTCATCAACCATATTGACTATGGCACCTACACTTATCGCTGACGAGACAGCTAGAGCAGCCTTTGAGAAGGACAGCATAGATTTCTCAGCGCTATCAATAGATTTAGATGCCTTATTAAATTTTCCTTCCATTCTATCTAAGCTTGAGCCAACCTGACGCTCGCCTGATAGCATTGGTTTAACATCCATGGCAACATCATAATGAATGCCGCCAACATTTTGACTTTCTGCCATATCTGACCTCTTTAAAAAAAGAAAGCCCACACAAATGTGTGAGCCTTTAGCTAAAATAAAAAACCCCGCAATTATGCAGGGCCTATGTTCTCTCAAATTATTTTCTTACTTAGCGACTTCTGCTAGAAACTTATCAGATATGTCGCATTTTTCAGCCAAGTTGCTACCTTTCTCTAACTCTCCGCTCTCTCTTTTTTGTTTGCAATGCAGGGCCAATGCGCCTTGGTAATGAGTAGATCTAATTATATGACCCAAGTATTCATTGCATTGTTTTTCATTGCTTGATTTATCACACACCAGTTCCTTCCAGTGCTTAACTGCGCATACCTCGTCATTGCATTCGCTATTTGCATGTACAGAAGTGCTAAACAATAAAGCCACAGCCACTGCTAATATTCTTTTCATCATCAATACCTTTTAATTATCAATGATTGAATATTAGCAAATAGTTTCAGCAATTGAACGCAAAAGACCTCAGTTAAGAGGCGTGGCGTAAAAGTTTTACGTGACGTGGATTGGTTAAATGTAACTACTGTGTGTTTCTTTGGAGAAAATCCATACTATCTCTACTATATGATTGTGAATATCCATGCCTCATACTATCATTGAGGCATTAAAAATTATTATCATTGTGGTGATTTATGAAGCACTATTTATTGTTTATCGGTTTACTTTTATCCCCATTATCTTATGCAGCAACTGCTGAAGACAACGAGATGGCACTCAAGGTAATGACAATATCACGATTTTCTGGAATATGCAGTTCAACCTTCAATCTTGCTGGTTTTCAAGCTGATGGAGATAGTAAAAAGATAGATATGTTTGTTGCTGAATTTATTGCCAATGAAGCCAGTAAGATGGGCATGACAGTTGAAGAATTTGTTAGCAACTGCAAAGATGCCATTAACACATACGATGAATACAAGGCTGAATTTAAAAGGAAAAGTAAAAAATAAAAGAGTTCCCTTTTTCATACATCACCATATTTTAGTTAAGTACGTAAATACTAGGGTAGATGCAAGCTTCAGGCAATAAAAAGCACATAGAGTGTTAGCTCAGCGGGAGTGCAAATTGAAGCAAAGCACACTTTCAGATTATATATTTAAGTGATATTTTATTTTCACTAATTTAATAAGGATGACTGTATGGGCGTTGAATTTCATATTACTCGTGCTGAATGTTGGTTTGATAGTGAAAGCAATCCAATCAGTAGCGATGAGTGGCTAACTCTTGTTGAACAAGACCCAGAGCTAAAAATAAATGCTATTAACGGTGAATTTAATGCTATATGGCTCGGAAATAGCACCTATGATGAGCCTTGGCTTGAGTGGGATGATGGTAGAATTTATACCACATGGCCTGATACTGCCCTCTATATAAAAATGCTAGAAATCGCCAAAAAACTAAATGCTAAAGTCATGGATGATGAATGTGGTATTTATGAGAAACCTGAATCATGGGTATATCCTTAATCAAATCTCAGGCAATAAAAAACCCACCGGAGTGGGTCTAGTTGCTTTTATTAATCTTCTCTTCAAATAATTGCTTTATTTTTAATGGTATAAAAAATGAACATAAAAAAGCCACAATACTAAAAAAGCAAATCAACACCTCTAATGAGATTAGCAGCCAAGTGACATTACTTGTGGCAGCATTACTTGCAGTATTTTGTTGCTGGGGTATTACTAGGTAGTATGTAAAAATCAAACACAAAACTATCAAATAAAGAAAAAATAAAAATAAATACCGCTGAAACCTAATGTTAAATTTTCTCTTACCTCTGTATGAATCTTCTTCGTTTGCCCCATTCATTGTTGACGCAGCTACTTCACCAGATGTAGATATTACTAGTAGTAAAAAACCAGTTAATATAGAGAAAATATTAGCTATGAAGTTAAGTAAGTCTTTGTTGTACCTTATTTTTTCATAAAATAAAAACGTCAATACGCCAGCAAGCAATGGTATCGCAAGAAACGCTGTTATGTATTTGATATCTCTGCCTCTCAATATCATATATACGCCTCTACGATTGTTAAGTTGCTATAGAATACTATAGTGTATACTCGATGAAATCCTCTAGAATTTCTTTCGCATTTGTGTCTTTTATTGTTTTTGTCCCGTACGGAGCAGTGAAATAATCTCTTTTAGTCTTAATCTCGGAACTCTTGATCATGCTCCCCTTTCTTGTGACAATAAAGAAGTCCTCTGATAATTCGTCTATATACTTTTCAATGTTATCAGTTGCTTCGTTTATTAGCCCCAAGTTCTCCTTATACCCTAAAGTCAATGTCCCATAAAAAGGTTCGTCATCTTACTCTTTGGAAAAAATACTTAATTTAGACTTTACCTTTATATCATCGATATCTTTGGCGGTTGTCTGAACTGCGATTCCAATATTTCTTATTTTCTCCGCTCTTATTTTTTGTATCGTACTTTTATCAATCTTATCCCTAACGTTAAGCTCCAAGCCTAAAGCTTTAAAAATTGCATTCATACTAGATGAATGATGTGAGCTTACGATCTGGCTTATAGCGTATATGTCGCTATCATCAATAATCACAAAAATATGTCTTTTGTCATAATTCTCAATGCGCATCAAATCATCACTTTCCTCACTACTCTTCCCCTTATTGACAGAAGGGGTAACTGAAACAGAAGCATCTGGATCATAAAATGTAAAGTGAGCAAAAAACGATTTACTTTCATCCATATACTCAAGTTTTCTTATTCTTATCTTCGTACTTTTATCTATTTCAAAATCTGCATTCTCTTTGAACCTTTCGTTTTTTTTCAGAGCCTCAACAATACTGCCTTTATAGGAAAATCCTAGCAGATAACTGGTTGCCTTTTTGGTTAACCCTTTCTTAGTATTTTTTTCATAAGCAAAAGCCATAACTCATCCCTACGCGATATATATTGATAAGTGATTTATTTTTATAAAACTGAAAATAACTCATAGATAATATCAATATAACTTAAGGATCGTTATCTGGTAATTTGATCAGGGATTAACACTTAATCACTGGCAACTCATCGAAGTTTGTCGTGTACGCAGGTGACAGCATTTCGCGCTTCATCTGGTACCCACTATCGCCACCTTTCGCAGCAAACCAGACTTTGCCTAGACCACTATTGTTTATCGTGTCTAATGTTTTCATCAGTTCATCGCTGTTTTTAAATGGCTTCTGAGTCGAAAACATATCGAATTGAGTAATATCTGAATTTGTGAAGTCGGACAACATTATCCCTGCTTTATAGTAACGGTAACCGTCTCGCCATATGGAATCTAGGCCACGCATAGCAGCATTAATAATGTCTCTAGTGTCGCTGCTAGGGTATTCAAGCTTAATGCTGGCACTGTTGGCATAATCATCGCCAGATGCATGGCGACTTGTTTGTACGAATAGACCAATGATCCGGCATCGTTGCTTTTCTTCACGAAGCTTTTCCGCTGCTCGTTCTGCATAGTCACAAACGGCCTTACGCATAGTTTCAATATCTAAAACTTTCTTACCAAAAGAGCGTGAGCATAGTATTTGCTGCTTAACTTTTCTGACTTCTTCAAGCTCAATACAAGACTCACCATTTAGTTCTCTTAGCGTCCTTTCTAGTGTCACACCAAACGTTTTACGTATTGTGGTCACTGGTGCATTGGCTAAATCTAAAGCGGTATAGATGCCCATAACTCTTAACTTGGCTGAGATTTTACGACCAATGCCCCAGACCTCTTCTATGGGAATAAGTGACAGTAATTTTCTTTGCCTACTTTTATCAGATAGCTCAACCACACCGCCCGTTTTCTTCCACGTTTTAGCTGCGTGGTTAGCAATCTTCGCGAGTGTTTTAGTGGGGCCAATTCCAACGCCAACAGGCAAGTGAGTTCGCTGCAATATCGTTGATTGAATTTCTCGCCCGTACTCTTCTAAGTTAAATGTATGGGCCATGCCAGTGAAATCAAGGAACGCCTCATCTATCGAATATATCTCCAAGCGCGGAGCATACATTGATAACAGCGACATCACTCTATTACTCATGTCCGCGTATAAGGCATAGTTAGAGCTGAATATGTTGATGTTATTTTGTCGGTAATAACTTCGTCGCTCATAGTAGAGCTCACCCATTTTCACACCAAGTTTCTTTGCTTCCACTGACCGGGCAATCACGCAACCATCGTTGTTACTCAGGACGATTACTGGCTTTCCTGCTAAGTCTGGTCTGAATACCTTCTCGCAGCTTGCATAAAACGAATTAACATCAACTAAGGCAAACATTATTGCGCCTTGTGAATAATGAATGTGACCACGCCAAATATCTGCAAGTCCTGCGCATCGCCTATGTGTATAGGTTGAAAGTCAGGATTCATAGGCATTAACATCGGCGGATGAGACTTCAGTCTCTTTACTGTGAATTCACCATCAACGCTAGCAATCACTATATCCCCATCCTTTGCCGCCAGTGCGCTATCAACAATGACAACATCACCGTCGTTAATATTTGCATCAATCATCGAATTACCTTCGACACGCAACATATACGTGCTGTCAGGGTGCTTAATCAGTGTGCTATTAAGGTTTATTCTCTCCTCCATATAGTCCGCCGCAGGTGATGGAAACCCCGCAGGCACCCTATCTAAGAATAATGGAATATTGATAATTGACTCGGAATCGATAAGTCCTAGCTTCATGATGCACCAAAATATAACTGTATTTATATACAGTATATTCTAGTTACATCGTTTGTACAGATCAACAATGTAAGTTTTCTTGGAATAATATAAACAAATATAACTTCATGCCGATACATACGCCCAATTAACTACACGGTGTATTTATTTATCGCGCCTGGTGAGAGTGTTTGGGCAAAAAAATATTCACTACACTGTGTAGAGACTTTACAGTGAGAGTGAATATGAAAGGCATGAGAAATATTGCTCCATACGGCGTTAGAATACCGGATGAGCTTAAAGATAGTTTAACTGTTAGAGCAGCCCAAAACGGACGCTCATTAAATTCAGAAATAGTAATGATACTTCAAGCTGCGATTGACTCTGCATCTGCGTTACCAAAAAGCAGCGCTGAGCATATGGCTGCTATGCAGGCCGAAGAGTTTAAGAAAGTTGTTTATGAACAACTTGTTAAGATGTACGAAGAAAAAGACGGTAAGAAGTAGCCGCAAAGCTACTTCCGACTCACAAGTCTACGTTTACCTGTCGCCAGCTCTTCATTGCGCTGGTCATCCGCCTTCATGATCTCGTCGTATTCTTCACGAGTGAAGCCTTTCTCGTCTGGATACTTGGCTTTTAACATCATGACGAACTCAGTCATTGTTAATTGTTCGGCTTCCTCGCGATTCACACCAAAATGAGCTCGTGCAGCGGTAATATATTCGATAGCATTAAAGCTATCAGTAAATTCGTTCTTACCTTCGTTACGCTGAAGCTTCCTAACTTTGGCCTTACCGATAATGCCGTGGGTCATTAACTCCCGAGCGAACACGATGATATCTGTAATTGGCACCTTACCCAGCTTATAGATAACGCCATTTTTACTGGGCCTCCACTCACCTATAAGTTCATCGCAATCATCATTACAGCAAGCTTGCATCACCATCATTGAAGTTGATAAAACACTGCGCCCATACGTTGGCTTTTTTAATGCTTTAAGTAGCCACTCAGGAACCACTCCATAAGCCTGTATAGCACGAGCAATTAACATTTGAACTTCGGCACCGCTTAGCAAAGTAAATGCGTTAACAATCTGCTCTGGCGTCCCTATTCTAGTCATTGCGTCAAATGATGGTCTGAACAAATAATCTTTATCAGGCGTTGATATTGTGAATTCGCCATATTCCTTTCTTGCTGTCATATTTCCCCCTGAATATTATCAAGGGCACTCGTAAGCACCCTTTGTAATATTAAGCAGCTGCGACAGTGACAATGCATTTAGCTGTTTTTGCACCATCTTCGGATGTGACAGTTACGTTTGCTGTTCCTGCCGCTACGCCTGTGACAGTGACAACATTCACCAACTTACTTACTGTTGCAAAGTTGGTTTTATCACTTACAACCGTATAGTTCTTATTGGTCGCATCTGTTGGCGTGAAGTTAACTGTAAACGTGCCTGTTTCACCTTCTTTTACGCTTAGCGTTGTTGGCGCAACCGCTACGCTAGTCACTGGGACTTCTTCGACTAGCCACTCAACCGTATCAGCATCTGAAACTTTAACCTCGCCTGAGTAAGTGGCAATTTCTGACGCTGGGAATTCAGATGACCAAGAAGTGAAAACGAAATAGCCTTGCAGCACAATCGCATCTTCACCAGTGAAATCCATCTGCACCCAATATGACGGTTGGCGGCCTGCTTGAACTTCTTTAGGGATTTCTTGAAGCAATAACAACGGGCCAAAATCGTCATCTTTATCACGCTTGCGATATTCACCATCAAATGAAATGGTCATATCTAAGTTAGTGACTACGTTTTCAACTAAACCTTTAGTGTCATCTGCTTCAGATGTGATGGAGTTTGGTGACAAGTCAAATGACTTAGTGGTCAATGCCCCAATGCGTTTAAATGCTGACTGGTCTGGAACCTGATCGGGGCAACCTTTCGCAATACGAATAATCGCATTACGCCCAATCAGCTTATTGGTTTGTACTGGGCAATCTGCCATGTGTTTACCTCTTTCTATAGAAAATAAAAAAGGCCGCACATTGGCGACCTAGTTTGAGATTTGTTTGTTTATGATAAGCAGCGGAATGAGAGTCTGAATATCGTTCGGTTTTCTGTGGTTACAATTCCTGACGGCAACCCGCCCATATTAAAAACTGAGTTGAGATTACAGTCACTAGGATTTGCCGCGACATATTTGAGTATTTCATCAGCACGAGTTAATGCGGGGATTGGGTCATCTTGCGCAGAAACGACAATAACATCGACATAATCATCTGCACTCAATTCACCAAGTCGACCAGCACCACTGGCAGGACGGATAACAATATATTGCTGAATTTTGGTTTCTGGTCTCTCTTTCCAATCTAAGCGCTGAACATTGAAACCATCGGTAAGATTCCCACGTTGCAAATAATCGAGAAAGTCGTCAATGATCATCGTCTCATCTCCCGTTTAATTGCTTCGTCGATTTCCTGCTTTGCCTCTTCAAATCCTGCTTGTAGGAATTTAGGTTTAGCGTTAGGGTCCCAATAATTACCTTTACCAGTACCTCCACCAAAAGAAACACCATCACTAGTTTTACCAAAGTCCTCTCGTGGTTGACCTTTGAGTTTGCCTGATGCATTGTGAACGTAGACGGCATAATTAGCTGTATAGCCAACTCGACCAGTTATCATCACCCCATTAACTCTTACATCACGATACTGCGAGTTAATTAGCGTAGATGTATCAATAGGCGTATACCTAGCCGCATGAGAAGCACCTACAATTAATCCAGCAGTTACAGCTCTTACTACCCTTCGATTGACGTCATCAACAAAAGCCTGAGTATTGCGTCGGCACTCACTGATACCGCGAACACGCTTAGCCATATCAGGTCCTTATCTCGTAGTCGAACTCTTCACCAAAAAAGCTCATGTCATCTTCTTTAATTGTGATGATAATGTCAGCTCCTGCAACTCTCGGGTCAGATTGAGAAGTGGTGTCACCTTTGGCAATGTAGAAACCGCGCTCTGGCCTTTGAACATCTACACCGTTACGCTTCAACTCAGTGTAAAAAACGTTATTGGTGACAAACTCCTTGCCCATATCGTCTTTCACAACTTCATTGCTAGATTGCCACGTGCAGTCAATTAGGTAAGGTATGCCATAGGTGATTGTGTCATCCCATTTACCACCGCCACGAATGACAGGGTAAATAGTGGCGAGTGCGGTATATGACCAGTTAGCGGTAGCACTCATCGACCACCTCCACACATACAGCCACCTTTAGCAATCCATAATCCAGCATGTGCAGTTTGAATTGGATCAGATGGGATTAGACCATTAGCGCATCCGAACTTATCTAAGCCACGCAGAAGCGATGTAGCCGCCTTCCACCTATCACCAAAGGATTGATACCGAAATGACCGTGAGGCTCCGTTTGGGGCTGATTGCGAGCTGATATACTTATCACCTTGACCAAGCGCCATCAGCGCAAGTAAATACATCTGAATCAATAGTGCGGTTGCCGCTGGATAATGATTATCAAGGCATTCCTGAATACTACCGACCTGCTCAATCAATGCGTCGAGAATAAAATCAGGTAACTCTATCCCCTGCCCCGTCAGGTATTCTTTGGCTTGCTCTTTTGTGATCATGATTACCTCACAAAGCAAAGCCCCCTTTCGAGGGCATAAAAAAACCGCTTTCGCGGCTATTCTTCTTTGTCTTTCTTCGACTTGGCTTTTGGTGTGGCTGGGGCTAATTCAGCAGCCTCAATTGATAGCTTACGCACATTTGGCTTCAGTGCGGGGTGAATGTTTTCAATATCAACAACCCCACCTTTTTCGACACCATACCAAGGGATAATAACTTCATACTTAGCCATTTTTTCTCCTTAGCTCAGTTTCGCACCATAAACCACACCAGACTTGCCTTCACCATCACGAGTGATTTGCAGACCTGCCGCGCTCATGATTTGGAAGTTGTAGTTGTCCTGCGGCATAAAGCGAGGCTTAGGAACAACGCCAGTCGCCATACCGACTAGAGGAGTCACTACATCTTTTCGGCGCTGATACGCAATGAACTCAGTACCTTTAAGCGCATAAGTCGGGCGAATTTCTTTCACACCGGCATATGGCAGCAATGTATCAATAACCCGACCATTCACCACACTATTGCCAGCACCCGCGCCAACCGCAACTACTGTAGGCTTAATCAGGTTACCCCATGCCTCGTAGCTCACCCACATAACATCGTAAACATCTACTTTGTTATTGTAAGCAGTTTGACCGAACGCGCCATTGAAACCAAAGAATGCTAACAATGCAGGCAAATCAGCAGTAGTTAAGTCGATATCTGCACCTGAAGTGCCTAAGTCAATCTTCGATGTGTTGCGGTGATTCTTCATGCCTTGGCCTTTGTAACCATCAACACTGATTTTGTCGTCACCATTCAGGAAGTAATTAACAATCTTCTTGTTGAATTGGCGCATCTTCGCGGTTTGAGAATCCAACACTAAGTCAATCCCCACAGTGCTTAAACCTGCCGCATGACGCCAGTTAACACCATAACCTGCGGTGAATACCGGAATTGGGTCACCATCTGAACCGTATTCAGTGTGGTCATGTGAGTATGGCGCTTGACCATCGATACTGATTGATACATCGTCAGCAATATCACCAACCACATTGTACAACTTGGCAGTTTTACCAATCGGCAACACAGTTTGCAGACCCATTAAATCATTAACGATTTCCATGCCTGTTTCTTGGTCGCGGAGCTGGATAATGTTACGGTCAATCTCAGCCCAAAATTCACGAGTGAAGCCGCCAACTTGGTTTGCCGCTAACGTTTCACCGTCCATCACGTTCTGATACTGATTAATCATCAGATTATGTTGCGTGTTGTAAATATTACGTGTCGCCCATAACCCTTCCCACTGACGTTGCAGTCGGCTATTTGTTGCTAAAGTTTCAGCAGTATAAAACATAGTTTTTCCTTTTAATTATGCAGCGGCAACAGTGCCAACACGGAAGCGAACTCGAATGAAATCCGCGCTAGACAGAGTTACTTCATCTTGGCTGTAGCCAATAACCGAGTCGGTATCAGCTGTTGCCAAAGCACCTTGACCATCCGCACCAAATTTAATAGGCGAGTCTTTTTTGTAAGTGCCAGCTGGAACCAACAAAGCGAGCTCTCGACCTTCTTCCACATACTCACCGACAGCAGAGTCACCAGCTGGAATAGCATCACGAATTGTCAGGCCTTGGTGATATGCAGGATTGGTGATGTAGATGCGACCTGTTAATGCTGTAGCTTGTGCAAACTCATCATTTGCATCAATAACTACGAAAGTACCGGGCAACACATTAGCCTTTGCTGCGCGAGTTTCTGTGATTGATTTGCCGTCAAGATTTACACGGCGGTAACGACTAGTAGCCATTATTGAGCTCCTTTAAAGTATTCCGCTGGGTTTGGTGCGCCAACTTGCTCCTGCTGTGTGCCTGAGTTGCCAGCCAATGATGCTGCTTCACCGAGTTGCTTATGCATATCGATTAATGCTTGGCCTTGCAGTGAATTTGCAACCACTTCGCCATATTTAGCTGCTACCTCTTTGCGCATTTCTGTTTCTTCAGCGCGTTGGTTAGCGGTTAGTGATTCTTCTAACTTCTGATGGTTAACTTGAAGCGCATCAACCTTTTCATTGATTGGCTTTAATTGCTCTGCAAAGTTTGCCGCTAATGCCTGTGTGATGTCGCCTACTAAGTCGTTCTTTTCTTCTTGAGTTAAAGGCATGTCGCCCTCCGTGCTATTGTTGATTGCAGGGCTTGCCTGCGGTTTACTGAATACCGATTTAAGTTTGTTTGTTACCACTTTGACCCATGACTCTTGGCGCTCTACTTCTTCGCCTTGAATATCAAATGTGATAACGCCATCTTCGTTAGTGTAGGAATGTAATTTAGCCGTGCCGTTATCTACCATGATGACTGCGTGTGTATCAGTGAAATCAGATACCCATACATATTCGTCACCAGTAGCAAACTGCTTGCGAGCCGCCATTGTTAACTTGTGTTCTTTCTCGCGATAGGTTTCGCCAGTAAGCGCACCGTTGTTGATTTGCATTTCGGTTGCTTGGTCAGCGTTGACCATCATTCCAACGCCTTGAGTTGGTGTTGCTGCGCCAGATTCATGAAGTAATATTGCGTCATGGTCCATGCTGTGGATTTTTGCAATCCAGTTATAGCCTTGTGCTTTCTGCTCTTCGTTGGCTTCAAGTTGCTCCAAGAAAACAGCCACACTGGTATGAATTGGCTCTGAGCTTTCGCCGCTTTCCAGCGCTTCCACTCTTGCCAATACTTCGCGGCCACCTTCAGATTCTTTGGCCTTGTTTACATCAATCCATTTTTCGACATAGATTCGATTGCCGACTTTAGCAACATTACGATTCCATGCCCCTATATGCCCCTGATTGATACCCTCAGCGGATAAAGCAGATACAAACTCACCATTTACCGTTGGGTGACCAAGTGGCGCGAGAGTGCCTTCTAGGCCTCTGTAGTGAGCATCGATTTCTGTGCTTGGATATAAGCCACCATTCATGATGACATTTGCTGGCAGTGTGTAACTCGGGATGATGATATGCTCACGACCGTTATAGGTTTCACGCCTGATTGATGCGCTGTTAACCTTGGTCGTGACGTTTACTTGAATCGGCATCGTTATTCCTCCGCCCATTGGTAACCACGTTCTTTCATGGCTTCTTTTTCCTCTTTCAGTTTATTGAGTAACGTATCGTTGTACGGCCTACCCTCTTTGTCGGTCAGAATAGTCACCGTCGAGCACTTACAGTTGATTGAATTGCCATCTATAGCCCACCAATCACGCTGCTCGTCAGTGGTAAATATCTTCCCATGACGTGATGCATGATTAGGTCGAGTTGTTGGGCTCAGTGCTGATATGTGGACCTGTCGAGTTTCAAGGTTGAGAACTTCACTAGCCTCATCAGACTCATCCATTCTTGCCCTACGTAGTGCTGTGGTAATTTCCGTTCTAGCTACTCGATTAGCTCGACGGATTTCGATACCTGATTGCTCATTCAGATTTCTAGCTACCTCACGAGGATTTAGTCCTCTCGCTATGCCATCGGTAAGAATGCGCGCCATATCTGCCTTGACTTGTGCTGATAGCCCTTTCATTTCCTCAAACACACGAGCGCGAACCAATGCCATGCGAAGTTGATAAGGCTCACTGAGCAATACCGTTGCTACGCTTTGCTGTGTTGCTGCGTATGCTGTCGATTGCTGCGCTAGGTTTGCATATTCCTGCGCCGTTCCTCGCTCATATGCTGTGCTGACGTACTCATTGAAAAAGAAGTTATTGAATTCACCACCCTGCAATAGCACCTCATCAACCATGAGCTCACCGTCTCTCAAGATGATTGAAAGATAGTTAGGGTCTAGGTCGAATTGGTATTTTTTATTAACTACGGGCTCGGATGGGATTCTATTGAGTAGCTGTATGTAGCCTTGTGATACTTTTTTAATGCGCTTTGCAAATGCTTTCATTGCTCCGCGCTCTAATTTATCAACCGCTGTCGGATCTGCTTTCGTTCCTGCTCTTATCGCGGCTCGTATCTTCTGGATTTTCATCGAATTCACCTAACGGGTCATCACTGTCGTTTTCATGCCCTGCCGCCGTCCTGATTTCCTCTACCGTAAATACAGGCTCGCCAGTTGCTAGTGATGTCTGATTAATGCGGCTCATCTTCTCAGCACTATCAAGCTTCTCAGTAGCCGATTGCTCGTTCAAGTCATCCCAAATAACCGTTTTCTCTGGCACGGGCTCTAGCACTTTGATTCGTGTTAAGTGGTCAATGAAGTCCTCTACTTCGAATGAAAGTTCACTCTCCCTACGCGACTGACAGCGTGAATTAAAATACTTCTGGTCTTCGGTGCTGGCTCTTTCTCCTGTTTGCATGCCGACGAGTATTTTCGATGGGATATCCATTGCTGCGGCGGCAGTTTGAAGATTGACGTTATATGTAGGCGTTGGGTCTGATACAGCAGTAACTAACGGGTTAACGTTAGCTCCCTGAGTGATCATAACTGCGTCATTGCCTATGTTGATTTCCCTAGCAACATCGTTATAAATCTCCTGCAACTCTGACATTTCAACGCCGTAGGCTCTTGCTAAATCATCAAGCTTGGCCTCTTTGTCAAAGTTCACTGACAGCTGTCTGGCTGCATTTTTTAGGAATGACTCACCAGAACCGCCTTCGACTTTTTCAAGGCTCACAAATGCGTTGTAGGCTGGCTCAAGGAAGCCAATCGCATCAATGGAGTAGTCACCTAGAATGAACACGCGGTCAGGATGAATATTGATGTTTCTAGTGCCGCCATTGGGTAGTGACTCGGTGTATTGCCACATCTTCGGCTGACCGTAGTCAGGCGAGTTAATATCAGTAACCCACTCAGTAGGTTTGATAGCACTAGCCCATGCAGGAGTGACCTTTCTCAAAAGTTTGGAGGCTTTAACCGGTTCGTGCCATTTACCATTGTCATTGATGTGAAGGATTAGGCCAGAATAGCGACCTACAAGACGGCGCTGATCTGCCTCTTTAAACTCTTTCCATATGCGTTTGTTAATTGCTTTTTTGAAAGACTTCTCCCACGCCGTTTCATCTTTCGACTCATCGGCACTATCTCCTTCAATGACTTGCGGAGATGTTTTCCAGCACGTTCCACTTAATTTAGTCACCCCACCGTATGCAATTCCACCACGGCGAAATAGTTTGTATAAATCATCAAAGGTTAAATCTTGTTTGAATCCGTATTCGCACCAAGCAGATGACCGCTTAGCATCAAGCCCCATGGTTGGATTGACCAAAGCCATACGGGCACGAGCTATCGCATCATTCACTAAGTGATTGACGGCTAGTTTCATGTTTTCTTGCATTTTATCCCTCTATGGATTCTTTGGTGGAGGCTTGATTTTTCCTGTTAACTTGCGGTTAGGGTGATATCCAAGAGATGATTTGTGGCGGCACTTCATATCATCGATTTTTTCAATAATTATCAGCACCAAAACAATCAACAATGCCTCCATCATTACCTCCTAAGTAATCTTTTTGGAACCAGTAGACCTGCGTTAGATTTTTGTGTGATATACCCATCAAGCCCATATCTAACGGCATCCCAACAGTGGTTGTTAGCATCCAAAATCACAGGCAATACTTCACCAGTGATCCGGTCTGTTTTGTATGAGTAGAGACGGGCTTCTTTTGCTGTTTCTTTACAGCGAGGATGGATAATGATTTGTTTGAAGCCACGTAAATGAGTAATGCCATCCTCAACACTACCCTGCCACTTTTTAGCGGCTGAGATATTGAATCCCTGCCGCTTTAAATAGCTGATAGTTTCGGGTCGCGCGGAGTCGGCTTTAATAGGCCACTTACGAGCTTCAGGTATTTCATCGTAAAAAGCTGGCATGTGGTCAAGTTCAACACCAACACCGTAAGCCTCGCGCTCGATGTACAGGCAATCATCCAAGATAAACATACGAATAAGCGTGTTAGGGTCTTTAGCGAAACCAAAGTCAGCACCAAATAGCAGTCTATCTGCTTGCTGCCATAGGTCATCAGGGAATGACTGAACGACGTATTTATTTGCTAATACTTGCTTATCGGAGTTTTCAAGATAAGCGCCTTCCCATATCCACGCATAAGTAGCGGAATCTAATCTGGCTTGGTCATTTAACCGCTCATCTTCCAACACTGATGGAAACCACGGGTTATCATCGTAGTTCATCTCAACCACGATGGCGTTATCAGGTGGATTCTTTCTAAATCGCTTATCTGTCGCGCTACCGTCTCGCTCAGGGTTCCACGTTACCCATATTTCAGAGCCAGCCTCACGAACCGTAGGAGCAAGTTTTGTCCATGCTATTTCTGATACTGACTCAGCCTCATCTACCCATGCGATTAATATTCTTGCCTTAGATTTGATGCTATCTAAGTTATGCCGTAACCCTGCGAATACATAGCTAACCGAACGGCACTTAGTACGAATGTATTTCTCACCGAGTTCATAGAAATCATTTAGCCAAGGTACAGACCTAATCGCCTGCTTAACCTCTTCCATTGATGATTCTTCTAGTGAGTTCATGTATTCACGAGCACAGAGTATTACGCCTGATTGACCATTCATCGCAGCCATATAGCCACGAATAGCCGTCATTAATGCGAATGTTCTCGTCTTTGCTGAACCGCGCCCACCATGTGAGCAGCGATAGCGATAGTTACCTTCGAATGCTGGAATTAATTTAGGCGGTATTTCAATCCTCGCTACCGTCATTGTTACCTCCGGCAACCAGAACTATTTTTGTTGGCTGTGGCGTCATTGACCCATCAGACGACTTAACATCAATATCTTGACTAATTTTATCGCCATACTTTTTAGGGCTCATTCTTGCCAAAGCCCACTTTCTCGTATCAATTCTTAACTTAGCCTTGGCTACTGCCGCCGACTCCTCGGCAACATCATCAGCAATATCAAATAGCTCCTCAAAAACAGCGTCAGCCCTAGACTCCATTGCTTTCGCGTACTGTTCACGAAAGTCTGGATTTTCCCGTAACCAGCGCATGACTTTTGTAGTATTTGGCATGCCTTTTCGTTTACATACCGAGCGCAAACTTTCACCATCGGCGATAAGAGCACATATATCGTCCGCCACCTCTGGTAAATAATCAGAAGGGCGACCCATTTTTGTTTTAGTCGCCATTAATTAACCTCAATCAGAACAATTAACTGGTTATGTTTATATACCATCGGCAACCAGTGATACCTTTGCCGTCATAAACTTATATAAAGCTCTATTAACGCCACTCAGTGAATGACGTTTGTAGAATTTTATAAATCAGTTATTCTGCTACTTCATCGTTGAATAACGTTTTCTTTGTTTCCTGCACTCGTTGATAGACGGAATCAACTTTAGTTAATGTATCGACGCTGCCGTTATCAAAGTTGCCGTTGTTGCTATTCCACAGCTGGACAAATAACTCATATTCAAGTTGGTCGTCGTTGATGAGCTTAATTGCCTTTGCTGTTGCTGCGGTGTTATTGCCTGTTAGCTTAAGTAAGCCTAAGCGGATTTTTTGATGTGATTCTAGTTCAGTCATGATTTACTCGCTGTTAGAGAATATTACCATTTAGAAACAAATGGTTACTTGATTGTTACGCATTTGATTTGTACTCTTACAAAGCCATGTGCATTCTATGTATTGCTACCTCCTACATGGCATCTTTCATAGTACTACTTCACACTTTGCCGCCGTCCATTCCTTGGCGGCTTTTTTGTTGCCAATAAAAAAGGCCGCTGAGCGACCTATTCAGGCGATGCAACTTTTAGTGCATCGGTAATTTATTGATTTACAAGCAAAGCGCATTTTTACGCCGCCAATCTATGCATCTCATCGAGCAATGGTTGCTTATGATTTTTATTAAACAACTTAGTTAATTCCTCCTTTCGTTGTTCAAAGTTCCATCCCATTGAGATAAACACTGTGTTGGCTCTTTGTAATTCAGTTACGCAATGTATTTGTTCTGGTGTTAAGTAATCACGGATAGGCTCTTTCTTTCCTATTTCGTTATGTACACGAAACTTAGCAGACGTCATACCAAGCACAATGCGATTAATTAAGTCTGCTTCATTACTAAAATGGTGAGGTGAAATAGTCTTGCCTTGTTCCTCTCTCGCCTTTTTGACCGCATCGGTCATTGGCTTATATTCCAATCTTGACGTATTTCTATCTAACTTTTTGGCAGCTAAAGCAGAACGCATCTTGAAGAATTCAGAAACAAGTCTTTTCTTGAATGCCCTGACTACATCATTGTTACGCATGTATGTAATTAACAATGTTGCCTGCTGTTCATTAAGTAGTGCTACTTGCTGCTTTTGTCGTCCACCGTCTGTATCAAAGGATCGCATTTCAAATGCCACCCTTCCGAATTCATTTAAGTCATCGACATAATGGCGAACAAGTTGAATTACTGTTTTGTGTTTCTTTTTAACTCCATCGGCGATTGCAGAGGAGCTAGTCAATAAATCAAATTTTTTAATTTCCACTAAAGACATAGTTAGTTCCTTTTAGAGATAAACCTTGCGCTCAGGAGTAACCAGCCCAAAGAGGATTAACCAAACCACTACTGGTTATCCTCAAGGCTTATCCTGAAAGGTTCTTTGGTGTGTATGTGCCGAGCGTGGCACAGGGTGAAATGCGTACTACTGATTACAAAACTTGAATAAATGTAACTTTCTTTTAACTTTACTTTCGTAACGTAACATTAAGAGGGGTATGGTTATTACATCGCTAAGTTATTAACTTCATATATACTCCTACACTTTTAAGCCTCAACACCAGGGGCTATTTTTTTGCCATTAAAAAGCCCCCTAATTGGAGGCTCATATTTGTAATATCCGTTTGAGATTACTACCTTTTTAAGGTTGTGGTCATTCACGATTAACGTATAGTTGCGTTACATTCATGAACTACTATTCTCGCTTCGCCCCGATATCTGGGGCATTTCTTTGTTGTTCAATTTCCCGTATTGCTTTCTTGTTGAGCTTTCAGTAAATCTTTTTCTATTGAGCTTTTCATGCCAGCTTTCGATATCGCACCGATTGCAAATAGCGAAGCCAATACAAACCAGCCAGAATAAGCAGCAAAAGCAACATATAGAGCATCAGTTAAAACATCATATCCGCGCCATACAATTGACTGGTGTTTATAGTCTTTAGCAAGCTTTTCTTTACCCAAGAATCCACCAAGAATATTAATAATCGCGAATAACCACCCAGCGAAGTAGCCTATGTTAATGAGTCCATCCATGCCCATGGTGAGACCAAAATAAAAAGATGCAGCAACTGCCGCATCAATAACAATTGCAAATAATCTAACCATTATCGTTTGCACTCCGCATAGTAATAATCCCTTAAACCAAGATATTGCTTTTCGAGTGTTTCAAGCTGTTTAAGGAGATCGAAATAATCTTGTTCAGCGTCTCTCGCCAAGGAGGGGGATCCGCTAGCATCCACGCTGGAGGTGGAACTATTTTCGGGCTTTGGACATTCGGCTTTGATCCGCAGGCGCTTAGTGCCATTGATAACATCAATGCGCAACTGGTCAATTTCAGCTTTTGCATTTGTGAGTTCCGTTGTGTGTTTGGTGTCGAGTTCGTGAAGTGAGTTGATGCGCTTTTCATAGTCTGCGGTGATAGCTGCTTGTGTCATTAGGTCATTATTAAGCTGTTTAATTTTCTCGTTTTTACTGTTTATCGAGTCACTTAAAAAGTAAATAACACCTACCATTGAAGCCAAGATAACAATTAGCGCTTTTTCAGCCCAACTCACAACAAACTCCACGCTTTTTCGAACGTAGCCTCATCATATGGCTGATAACCTAACTCAACGCTGACAATGGCTTTTGCTAATGCAATGCCTGTCTTTTTATCGCTGGTATCTATTTTATCCAGAACAGCTACGCCGATATCATCAGCAGCCCTTCGGATATAGCCAGTTGTATTATTCTCAACTGGCGGCGCGTATTTGTTAATAATTGCCGCTACAGAATTCAGTCCATATTTACGTTGGTAAGTCTGCAGTAATTTATAGATAGCTCGAATACCATACTCAGCAGATTGAAACCGACAGAAGCGAGATTCAATGCTTGGGTCGTGAGGTAATTGCCCCTGCCATTTGTTAGAGGGGTTGTAGTCAATATTGCCGGGGTTATTGTTGCGTTCGCCTCGTGCTATTTTTCTAGTCATTTCTTACACCTGCTTTACCTTTAATCATATTGCTGACTTTCTCAACACCCCAGTAGCCAATCATGACACTAGCGATATAAGCTAAATCAGGATTCATACCCATGAGCGCTAGCAAGTCCTTTGCAAACCAACCTAAGAACGCGCATAACACACCATCAAGTAATGTCTTTTTCCAGCCGCCGCCACTGTACATACTCCTAAGTACTGCTACAGTTCCAGCGAGCCCAGCTGCTACACCCTGCTCTTTGTATTGGGTAAAAATGTAAGATAGGGAGTTGGATAGCTGCTCCCAAAATTCAGGGGTTTCTTTCATATGATTCATACTCACCCCCTACGTTGGAGGAATTTAGTTAATAAATAGCCGCGCACAATCTCTATGCGTCAATTAAGTGTGTGTGATTAGAATTCTGTGGCGGCGTATACGAAAAAAGGCCGCACTAGGCGACCTCTTGAATGTGAACTTGTAAGGATTACTTACAGGTTGGAATTAATTGTGGATGCAGGCGCTGAACTCCTGCGTGTCATGCAGTCCGCAAATACGGGAATGACTCGTTACACTGCTTTTTCATCGTAGCCAATCAGCCTTGGCATTCTCCACAATGGTTAAGATTCGGCCTCCATGCTAAGCAAGGGTGATGTTACTCACCAAGACGAACCTTACCATTATAGAGAAGCCCCACCGAAGTGAGGCTCTATTTTCTTGCTTTGGGATAATGAAATGCAAAATTCCCATCATTAGAATCATGATAGTCCATAAATCCGAAAAGTCAATAGTTGCTTTCTATTTATATTCTAATTTATAGAAATAGGTTCTCTTTTTGTTACCATATGTAGCATTTTTTCAGCGTGAGCCTCTTCTTTGAAGCAGTCTTCCACTAAGAACTCAAATATTGGCTTGAAGTTGTCATAGCATGTGGTTTTCGGGATATCTATGACCGTTTGTAGCTTAATGAATACCTCATTAAATTTAAGTCTTGAATATCCACGCCCTGAGCACTTGCAGCATGTTTTATAAACTGGAATACCTTGTTTCTCGGTTTCCTTTTTATCCAACACCTCGCCACGCCCATTGCATCTGCACGAATGACTAACCTCGCCTTTGCCATTGCATGTCTTGCAGATTATTCTAGTAGTGCCTCTAACCTCTCTAGCAGTGTTAGTGATCCGAAGTGGCGTTAATCCTCCTGAAGACACAAACACCTTTGCTCTAGTGGAGTATTTAGTGTCGAACACCTCAGCCTCAATAAACCCGCCGTCACAATCAGGGCAAGCCTTTTTACTGGCTGCGCTTCTTGCATAGTCCTGAAATGCATAATTTGCGAGTATTTGCAGAACTGATGTCCTATCATCTTCATCAAGCTTTTGGATAGCGCTGTATTTATGCGCCTGAGTTAGTGCATATTGATAGAGACTTTCCACCGCTTCATCTGGCTTATTGATACCGTGTTTAGCCAAAAACAATTCAATCCCCATTCTCGCTTTCGAGGTCGCCAAACCAAGCGAGGCCATTACATCGGTGATTGTTAGGTTATCTGAAGCTGTAGCGGCAGGAGAGTCACTAAACATTGGGCTCTTAGGTGAAAAATACTTAGGTAAATCTTCAAGTCTCATTTATCCCCCTTCGCATGTTTATACTTAGTCATCAGTCGACCATTTATAATCGCGTGGTCAAAGCCAAATACATCACCAGAATATTTCTTGACTGTTGCCCTATTGCAATTAAGTCGTCTTGCTACTTCACTCATATTCCCGTGCGTCTTGACAAGCAACGCTGGAATGGTTGTTATTTCAGTCTGCATCACCTATCTCCCATATAGTGATATCCAAAGAACCGCCTTTAACTCTCTCGCCACGCTTAATGCGAAAATCATCTATCTGCTCGTCGTCATCCCAAAAATTGGCGTGAGTAAGCGAATCGAAAACAGCTTTAGGCAAGTTATCGAGGTCTCTTTTGCGTTTATCAGGGGGATTTGCAGTGATGATTATTTTGATGCGGGAAGTGGTTTTGATATCTAGGTTTTGCTGTTCTATGTAATCTATGACTTGCTCTCGGTAGGTTTCGCCTTTTTTTGATATATAGTGACGTCCTTTGCAGTGTCGCCAATACGTATTTACTGAAGGCGGCCACGGTAATTTAAGGTGATATTCATTCATGCCTTAATCTTCCCCTCACTTTGCAATATGGCCTGAGTTCGCATAACTCCCTCTAGGTGACATTGCTTTGCATATTCAGCGTCCGTGATTCGCGTTCTGCGGTCGATTTCGTCATGACAAGCACTACATGCCCAGGCTATAAATAAATCGCTAGGCTTGCATCCTGTGCCGCATAATCCAGCCATTCGATAATGAGCGCCAACCACTGTTTCAGAATTTCCGTTGCAGACTGAAGGTATTCTGACTTGGCACTCTCTGCCTTTTGCTTCTTTGCGTAAGTTAGCCATACATAAACCCCATCGCTAAAGTAACAATCGAAAAGAATATAAATACGTGTCGGGTTCTAATCATTTTATCTTCCTTAATGTCAGTCCATAGCCAAACACCGCGCCAGTGTCGATATACTCTTGGTTAGCTCGTTTAACAGCACCTTTAGGCATTGGCGTGTGGCCAAATAGAAATAGGTCAGCACCTTTAATCTCACGCACGTTATTGTTACTAATGCGCTCACGACTCCAAATTACATACTGTTCATCTACTGGTTTGCCGAACTCATATTCATCGGATGGATAATCAGCATGTGCAATAACCGTCTTTTTGCCATCAGTATTTACTTCGATAATGAGTGGTAGCTTCTCCGCTTTGGCTAAACAGGCTCGAGATAAAACTTCGTTATCGTAGTCCTGCATGAAAAACCAATTGCCGCCGTTGTATATCCAGTTATTAACGTTGCCTCCATTAAACAAAGCATCGATAGCCATTTGCTCATGATTACCACGCACAGCCCTAAACCACTTCTCATTAATCAGGTCTAGGCATTCGACGTTTTGATCACCCCTATCGATTAAGTCACCAACTGAAACTAATAAATCTTTTCCTTTATCAAATTCAATGTGTTGTAACTTATCACTTAGTAAATCAAAGCATCCGTGAATGTCGCCAACAGCCCAAATATGCCGATATTGCTCACCACCGATTTTAAGGTAAATTCCGTTGCGTTCTTCATTCATCTCTCTTGCTGCTCCTTGAGTTTCATGTATTCCGAATTGTTTGGGATTGTCACGAGACAACCTATACCCGCCGCCCAGCATTCAACCTGCTCCATGAAGTGGAACATTTCACCTGTATCTAACTTTGATGTTTTTCGTAGCGTCCTGACGCGCTCTATATCTTGCGTGGTGGCATCTATCATTTCAGCGACCTCATAGCCTAGGAATGTGTGCTTCAACATCTCCTTGACGGTCTCAGGCGTGAAATTAGACTTGTTCTTGCATAGATATTTGCTTATCTCTCCACACCACAAATGAAAAGTGGAATTCTGAGATAGTGAACGCTTGTTCTTCCAAGGCTTGATAATGATTCGGTGTGGTTGGTTTGTTGCTAGAACTTCTTTGAGGTGTTGCCATGCTGCGGTTTTGGTTGATTCGTGGAAGAGGAAATCTGCTTCCAAGTTAACCTCCTATTGACGATAAATCATAACGACTAAGCCGCCTTTGGTTGCAACCTTAATAGTCTGGTTATCTTTAATTTCGCCCAGTTTAAACGCATCGTACAATTCATCAATTGCCGCTTGCTTTCGCTCCTTTGATTTGCGTTTAAATAATTTGCTGAATACCAAACTTACGAACCAGCAAAACGCTTGTGTAACAATCCACACGTAACCCATCATTGATAACGTGGCTACTATCCATTTGTATGTTTCATCACTCACTGTTAGCTCTCCTGTTCATCAATTAGTTTTAACTTAACAATCTCAAGAACTCCAACAGCTTCTGCCAAGCTTATTTCACCGTCGTATTCGTGAATCAACTCCAGCATGCGTTTAGATAGCTCTCCGTTGGCTTGGAATTTTTTATCGAAGGGTAATTTGGTGATGTTCATTATTCACCCTCTGGCATTGGTGGGAGTGGCAAGGGCATCCAGTGGGTTGCTGTTACTTCTTGACCGAATCTATTAAACTTATTGCCAAAATATCTTGCTGCCTCATAAACAGATGGGTAATCAGTAGCAATAAGAACCCTCTGTCCTACTTCTGGTAATTTATCTGAGCACTTAACCCAATTAGTTCCCTGCATTAGATGCCCCCTCTGTTAACGTTGTTCCTTTCATCACTCAACGCCTCGCTTAATTGCCCGCTTAGCTTCTCTGCGTATTGCTATTCCCATTCGTTCTAGCCAGTCTGCATATTTCAGCATTGCTTCGATTTCATTATCCATGCTTGGGAAATCATCAATACTCATGTCGACTTCAACTCTCCCGCAATCATCAGATTTAACTGTTAAATCTTGCTCAAGGATGGTGTCGCCATTGTGGTGAGTTACTTTAAATTTCTTTAGTTTGAAATCATCCCCAAGTCTGAATAGCGTTAACTTCATCTTAGTTTGCTTGGTTTTCATTGCTAACCTCGCCTGTCAGTGGTTCAAATGAAACTAATTCAAATGTTAGTTCCCGATGGTAATCGTAATAATCAACCATTGGTTTTAACGTATAAACGCCTTCACCCTGAAAGTAATCCTCACCAGTCAAAACCATTGATATTTCATCTTGGAAATCTTGAATATCTCTAGCGTCAAAATCACCATGGCAACCCTTCAAATAAACATCGCCATCGTCCTCGTCGATTTGGTGAATTACGACAATAGTTCCGAATGGTATTTCCTTTTGTTTGCTCATCTAGAAGTCCTTATGATTTGGTGTGTTACGGTTGGCGGTTGCCATGTCAGCGCGAGCCATTGCGTGAGTTTGGTCGGTGTCGAATAAGCAAAGACCTTTCTGGTCTACAAATGCTGTTCCTGCTTTCCCGTGGCGGTTAAGCCTTACAATAAGCTCTGTAAGCGTCTTGTCGGCTTTGTCGTTGTAAACTGAGTCTTTGTATATTCCCATCCAGTAATCGCAATCCTGCTCGATTTGACCAGTGTCACGGCTATCACTTGGCATAGGTCGTTTATTTGGTCTGTCTTCAAGTTTCCGGTTTAGCTGTGTGAGTAACACCACGGTAGTATCAAGCTCTTTTGCTAGCTGCTTGAGTCCTTTGGTAATTTCGCCGTAGGCAATATCGTTGCGATCTGCTTTCCCAGCTTTCATAAGCGTTAAATAATCCACACCGATAAACCCAATTTTCCCAACCTTGCGCTTCAACTTCCGGCACTCTGACTGAATGTGCTCAAGTGTCATCCCTGCCGTATCATCGACCCAAATGTTAGGTTTTTCGCTCAGGTCACTGATAGCCTTGCCAAGTAGCGCCCACTCGAAATCATCCTCAGTACCGCCGTAGAACATGTCAGAGTTTAATCCTGACTTCTGGCTTACCATCCGCTCAACCAATTGCTGATTGGACATTTCCATGCTGAACAGAGCCACTGGCAGTCCATCATCAGAAACGTTTTTCGCCATTTCAGTTAGAACGGTTGTCTTACCCATTTTCGGACGAGCTCCGATAACGAATAGGGATCCACGCACAACAAATTTAGGTGCCAGCATGTCATCAAGTGGCTTAATGCCTGTCTTGAGCCCTACAAACTGCTCGGGATTGTTAAACATGTTTTCTACACCTTCGAACCATTCAGGCAATAGCTCAGCCATGTTTTTCAAACCTGACTTTCGACCAGTTACACCGTTTTCGCTTGCGTCAGTTACCAGCTTCTGCACGAACTCCATTTTTTCACCAAAGCTTAGAGTGCTGGGCTCAATCAGTAATCGTGTGGCTTCGTTGATTTTCTCAATTGCGTAACGTTCACTGGCATACTCTTTGATTTTCTTCGAGTAGTGGATCACATTTGCAGCGCTTGGTGTGTTCTTTGCAATTTCAGCTAGATAACCCAATCCGCCAGTAGTTCCTTCGCTGCCAATTGCTTTCAAGCCGTCAGACACGGTTAAAATATCAATCGGTTGATGCTTGCTAGCCATTGACCTCATTTGCTCAAAGATAATCTTGTGGTGTGTGCCGTAGAAATCATCTGGCTTCAGCACGGAAAATACACGCTGAGCATTGTCGCTGTTTGGGTCAATCAGTAGGGATCCGATAACACTCTGTTCGGTCTCCATGCTGTGTGGTACTTGGTAACTCATAATGAACCTTCCCTAGTTTTTAATACTGTTGCTGGTCTTAACAGGTAATCGAAATTCGCTCTCCAACCAGAATCGTTTTCGCCAAAATAAAACTCCTTGGCTGAATTCATGAAATATTCAAAATAGTTTTTAGCCGCTTCGACCGTTGGCTCTTTGAGTTCTTTCAGGAATTTTGAGATAGCTCGTTTTCGTTTGTCATTCAGTGATTCAGCGTTTGGCAATCTGTCACCTGCTGCTTCGTTGAACGCATTCATAATTTCGATGTAGGGAATGTTATTTTTTCGATTAGTTGAAATTAACTTTTCACAGTCCCCCTCTTGAGGGGTTAGGGGAGTATTTAATTCTTGTTCAAGTACATTCTTATTCTGTTTCACTTCTTTTGTTACTAGGTTAGTAACCTCAGTTACTCCGCTAGCGTTGGTATCACTGAGTTTGTTTGTCACCTCGTTAGTAACTTGCTTTGTCCCCTCGTAATTCACCTGATATTCAAGGTAATTTGTGATTGTAATTATTGTTCCGTGTCGTGTTCCAGTGCGGGTTATCATCCCTTCCTGCTCAAAAAAATCCAGCATGTCTCTGATTTGTTTTTCAGTCTTTTCCTTTCCCTTTGCATCTTTCAGTTTTCGAGCTAAAACTTTTGCTTTTGTTACCAACTGACCAGTCCGAAGATCCCAAGATACACCACCAAATTCAACCGTTGTTGGCTTATGCCTTGCTTGCCCTAGTAATCTTACCCATAGTGCAAGCTTCACTGTATCTTCTGCCCAACTTGCATTAAGCAGGCTCCTGAATATCGCGACATGACCAAGCTTAGAGTTATCCATGCGAGAACTCCCAGTGTGGTTCTTGTTGCTAAAATCAGCGTATGCAACGTTACTCATGCCGTTTCCCTCCAGTGACTTCCTGACGATGCTCAAGCCGTAATTTTGCATCTTCCAATGCTGACCTGAGCGCCTTAGCTCCCTGCTCTGTGACCGAGCGATTAGCCCGATCACGCATGACGTTTTTATGAACAGCGCTGTAATTAAATTTTCGTTTCATGTATAATTACCTCACTCTATAGTTGTACAATTAGTTAATTACGCACGTTTAAATTGACAGTTCAATTTGAGCCTCATCTTGTGCCAGATTTGAGGCTTTTCTTATTACTTTCCCTTTCCCTTCTAGAACCTGAATTAATCGCTCTGCATAGTCACCTTCAATCACTACGCTTCTAGACTTCTCAGGCATTGATACAGCCTCCGCAGGTAGCCCGTAATGAGCTATTGCCTTACAAGCTAGTTTGAATATCCGATTCTTTTCTCGGCTTGATGCTGTTGGATGTATTCCCATTTCACTAGCGAATGAGTTATTACCTTCGTCTAGCATTCTCTTAAAAAAGTAACTTTCGAGAATTTCAGGCTTACATGTGATGTTTATAGTTTTTGCGTAGTCCATTTGTTAAATTCCTTTTGACGTAGTTAGTCCGTTGCTCACGATCCTGTGAGTTAAGTTTTCTCCCGTTTGCAAGGAGAGCGGATAAGATGTTAAAGAGCGAGTAAATCTATGCTGCTTTAGGCGGAAAAATGTCATCGATAGTGACGTTAATCCCGTTATTGTTAAAAAAGCTAACTAGCTGTCTGCATACTTCAAGGTCAGCTTTACGTCTGCCATTTTCATAATGGCTAATGTTTCCTTTTGTGCAGCCTAGCTCTTTAGCTAAATCTGTCTGTGTAAGCCCAAGCTTTTTTCTATATCGGCTTATGTAATTCATCTGAACCTCCTTATTGTTCATTACGAGAGTATACATAAAGTATCCGTAATTTCAATATAAAAGTATACATATTGTCTGTCTACATTTATGTATACATATCGTATTATTGGGTTATGAAAATGAAATGGTATGAACTAGCCAAGTCCCTCATGAAAGATAAGGGCATTACATACGATCATCTGGCTGAGCATTTTTCAGTATCGAAAGGTGCCGTTGGGCATTGGATGACAGGAAAGAGAGAACCAGCATTTAGTGAAATAGCTGGGATACTTGCATATGTTGGAGTCAATAACCCGACTATAAATCAAGATGGCACTATTAGCATTGATGAAGAGTCGATTAGTAGAGTTGAACCAACCTATGAATACCCATTACTCTCTAAAGTACAGGCTGGATCATTTACCGAAAACAGCCATTCATATACAGAGAAAGATGCCATCGCATGGATACCAACAGCCAAGAAGGCAAGTGATAGCGCATTCTGGTTAGAGGTTGAAGGTCACTCAATGACAGCCCCTCAAGGCGGTCGCCCGAGCTTCCCTGAAGGGATGCTGATACTTGTTGACCCTGACCAGGATGTAGAATTTGGTGATTTTTGCATAGCTAGATTACACGGTGATGAGTTCACATTTAAGCGATTGATTAGAGAGTCAGGGCAAGATTATCTGGAGCCGTTAAACCCACGGTTTGACCTTATTCCAATTAATGGTAACTGCCAGATTATAGGCAAAGTGGTTAAGTCTCAGTGGCCTGATGACACGTTTTAATATGAAGAAGCTGCTAGAGCTGATATCCAACTCCAACATAATGATACTGCTAGTTGTTATAGCGGTGCTGGATATCATTCTATTGTTACTGATTGCATTTGATAATTAGTGAGGGTTCGATATGAAAAGATTATTAGAACTCATCAGTAAAAATAAGCTGCTGATTGTTATGTTAATAATAGCGCTAGCAGTTGGAGCAGTATTACAGTTTGCAGAAGAACCTTTTGCTTGGATTTCTATTTTCAATGCAGAGTAGAGTAAATATACGTTTTAGAGGGATGTATGGCATTTAACGATATTGAAGTAGCGAACATTAAGAGATGCATGGAATTTTTCATGGAGAAACGTAGGCCTGCTGAACACATTAGAGATGAGCTAGATTTAAGCTACAACATTGAAGATGACTCCGTTGTCATATTTGAAGTAAGACGCCTTACTTGGAGTAACGGCCAAGCTCAAGAGCCGATTGCTAAAATTACACATAACAAATCTAACAGCTCTTGGTCTCTATTTTGGATGGATAAAGATAACAACTGGCACAACTACGATGAAAAAATGTTAGGTAGTTTCTCTGACGCTATTAAGCTCGTTGAAGATGATGCGCAAGGCTGCTTCTTTGCGTGACGACACGTTTTAGGATGTGGTTTTACAACAGTATTATTTACTTCTTAAGAAATTAAAATCAGACAAATAACCCACCCAGCCCTCCCAACGAGGGCTTTTTTGTGCCCTATCCAATCTTCCCCATACTTCTAACCACTTGAGCAGCATCACGTAAAGCGCCTTTGTGTAAGGTGTTCGTTACCTCTTTACGGTATCGCTCAAGTTCATCAATAATCATTTCTTTGGTGATGGTGTTGGTATTGTCCAGTAGCCTAAACACCGCCCCGCCCACTTCCATTACCACTTTTACAACTTTCTCGTCATCTAAATTCATAAATCCTCCTGAGTTTTACGACAATTTAGCATAGGTTTCGCTATATCGTGTGATTTTCCTCGCAAGATAAATAATTTTTGAAAATAAATTACCTGAAAATACAAATAGTTGACACCGTTACGCAAACAAAGTCTACATTTTGTATTTACAATCATCTACGAATCGTATACATTTAATTCCATCGAAGGCAAGCAACATGAAATATACGCCTCATGCTCTTTAATAATTTAGCTTCCTCCTTGAAAACGGGAGGCCAAAGTGAAGTTAGCTTTGGGATTGGTGAATGCTAAGGCTGATTAGCTAAGCATGAGGGTGATCGGGTTCCTAGGCCGAGTGTACCGATTGTTAGCGTGTAGCTCAAAGGTAGAGCGAGGCCATAAAGCTAGGGTTGCGGGTTCGAATCCCGTCACGTAAGTAGGAGATCAGCGCCTACCACCAATCACCAAAGTTAACTAACTGAGGATTTTATTATGAACTCAAGACAGCGTTATAAATTGCGCAGGAAAGAGAAGCGAATGGAACAGCGCAAAGAAGAATCACGGAAGGTTAATTCGTTCGATGTTATGGCGCAGATAATCGTTGAGTTGAAGAAGCTCAAATCAGCGCCAGACACACGCAAGCAACCACGGCTACGCAAGCCGATTATGAGTGATGGAAGTGTTACAGCACGTTAAATAGGAGATAGATATGGGAATTGAATATTTTTTTGCGGACGGAAGAGGAAGAAACGAAGGGGCTTTCGACCATTCCGCAGTAGACATCGATAACCCACATGTGCCATGTACAGTAGAGTTACTCAGAAAGCTGCGCTGTTTTCCCCTTAAGAAAATGGCAAAGGAGTGGTGCGAACAATGGAATGTGGATCACGTCCGTATCGTTAAGTTGCGTACGCGCTTTCAAGAGACGTGGGTGATTGACCTAGGTCGTAATCGCTTTGTGCCAGAATTTGCAGAGGGATACTTGACTGCCAAGTGCTTTGACAAAACTTTTATTAGGGCAGAACGATGCTAATAACTAATTACAGTCCATCAAGGTGGGCTGTGGTGAGTTGATTAATAGATAGGAGATAGGGATATGTTTCGCATAGACAGAGAAAAAAATATTGAAATATGTGAAGGGATTTCAAGGTGGGGCTACAAGTGGAGAATAGATAAGTATTTTGGCGACACTGAATTTTTCTATATAGTTCAAAACGACATAGATAAAGAGATTATTTCTGTAAACACAGCCATTGCTGGAAGGGATGGCTGTCACATGATTATGACTTCATATGACATTTTAGATATTACATCTAAGTTACTAAGCAAGCTAAAGACACTGATTGATGATAATCCAGAAACAAAAACAAAAGAGGTCGAATATGTTATAGAAAATGCTGAATGGGTAATAGGTGTTATTAATAATTCTTTTGGGAGTAATTAACTGTGGGAAATAACAAGCATGTCAAACATGAATGGCATATTGAAATAAGCCAAGAAGATTTTGAGGTTGCAGACGGTAATGGGAAATCTGTATGTAGTTTTCTTGATCATAAAGATGTGTTTAGAAGTGCAATTTTAGTTACCAATAGTCCATTTCTACTAAATTCATTAGTGAACATTTTTTTGGAACTTAGAAGGCTTAATAAAATTGATGGGTTAAATGGCCTTAAAGGAAAGACAGTGTGGGGAGATAACAGCGATGACCTTACATTTGCAAGAGATTTAATTGAATTTTGTCACGTTAAAATACCAACAGAAACTTAGTTAATAACGGAGGGAGTATGGCAGATAAAACAGAAGCTAAAGAGTTGATGTTGGCTGATATCTCTTTTAGAGATTACCTAGCTGCTGAGGCTATGAATGCAATTCTAGCCAACAATGCAATGATTGATACGGCAACAGACCAAACGCTTGAATGGGTAGCGAAAAACGCATATCAAATGGCAGATGCAATGTTAAAGGCTAGGGGGTGATATGGAATTTAAGCATAGTCCAGCGCCTTGGCATTTAAGGGATGGAATAAATGAACGCTCCATTTTAGTTGATGATAATTATAACGTTATTTTTGCATCGCTAGATGACATTAAAAAAGAAGACGCCGACCTAATCGCAGCAGCGCCAGAGTTATTAGAGGCTCTGATTGAGCTAACTGAAAGTGCCAAAGAAGCAATCGACGGCCTAGGTGACTTATCGGACGCAATAGACACAGCCAAAGCAGCAATCTCAAAAGCCCTCGGTCAGCAGTAACCCACCGCACCAACACCAGAACACTTTCAATAACAATCGCTATCAATCGATAAGTGATGGTTTCGCACATCCAGAGGTAAGCATGAATATTGATAAATACAAACTTTGTTTAGCTCAACAGCAAGCTGGAATTGCACGTTATCTCAAGGATGAGAACGGATGGAGCGAAGCAAACGAAACATTAAAAACAGCATACGGAGTACAGCATGAACGCAAAGCAGAAACACGCAAAACAGCAGATATTCACCCTACTTCGCGAATCTGAAATGACTGAGAAGCAAATCGAATTGTTATTTGCTGATTGGAAATTTAAACAGCAATGCGAAAAGACAAATCGCATTTTACATCAAGTTAATACTCGTGGAACGTATGCATTCACGTAAGGACGCAGCATGAGAATTTCAGAGTATGAACTCAAGCAAAGGCAGGATGCCGAGAAGCGACGCAGGGAACGTGAGGAGGAAGAAGAATACTATCGCATGGAAAGCCATGGTATTCAGACTCAGTCAACTCCTAGTAGGTGGATGAGAGGTGAATATGGGTAAATATTTAATACCTGCATTTCCTAGTCATAAAAGCAAGGATGCTGCCCTGAAATATGCTTTATCAATGATTGATGAAGATATCGAAAGGCGAAGAGTACGTGACTTAACGGGCAATGAAATTCAACCAGTTGAAAGGATTTCAACACTAGAATTAGCTCATGCCGCACTAGTTAAAAGTCAAAACTTAGAAATGTCCCAATCCTACCCTCCTCTACCTGAACACATTCAAGCGCAACGAAGACAGGCTGACTTGGAGCGATACGCAAGGCATTTATTCAGAGATAACTTTGACCCTTATCGTGGCGTCACAGAGCTGCCATTAGGTGGCAGGGTTGTGGGTGACTAATTTTCAGAGGTAATTATGAGTGAGGTATACAAAGCAATAAGTAATGTTGCCAAGGAGCTGGCAGAAAAAGGCATTAGCAAGGAAAAACCCAAAGGCGGCGGTGTAAATTATGCGTTTAGGGGTATTGATGCGGTTTATAACGCCTTAGCTCCTGCATTAGTTAAGCACGGATTACTTATCTTAACTCGCTGTACTGAGCGGTCGGTATGTGAACGCCTTAGCCAAAAAGGAACTCCATTATTTTACGTAACCGTCAAAGCTGAGTTTGATTTTGTATCTGTCACGGATGGCAGCAAACACACAGTCATGACTTATGGTGAAGCTATGGATAGCGGAGATAAGGCTACAAACAAAGCAATGTCTATTGCATATAAATACGCAGCCTTTCAAGCGTTTTGCATACCGACAGAGGAAACAGCGGTTGATGCTGACGCAGAGGTGCATAACGTAGCACCGAGAACACCAGAGCAAATATTAAGTGATTACACAGGCTTTTTGCATGAAGCAACTAGCGAACTTGTAGTCATGAATGAGTACAAAAAAGTATGGAATGAATTAAATGGAAGTGAGGCACAGCAAGCGGAGTGCAAGCGGTTAACTGGGATTAGAATCAACGAACTTAAAGAGGCGGCGTAAATGGCAATTAATACAATAACGGCAAGCGGAAACTTGGGTAAAGACTGCGAACAGCGATGGACTCCAAACGGAAAGGCGGTTGCATCTTTTAGCTTGCCAGTAAAACAAGGTTATGGAGAGCACGAAAAAGTATCGTGGGTTATCTGCAAAATGTTTGGCACTAAAGCTGAGAAGCTGCCTGAATACTTAACAAAAGGAACAAAAGTTACGGTCACTGGTGAGTTCGTCATGGAAGAATGGACAAGCCAGAATGGAGAGAAGAAATCAGCGCCAGTGATTATCGTTAACCAGTTAGATTTCGGTGGCAGTGGTAATCAGGCAGGAAGCCAGAGAGCCCAGCAGCCAACACAACAACCTCAACAATCACAACAGCAGCAACAAACAGCACCTCAAAATATCGAACCACCATTAGATTTTGATGACGATATTCCTTTTTAAATCAAGGTAATACAATGAATAATTTAATGTTAGACCTAGAAACAATGGGTAATACACCTAACTCGCCAGTAATTTCAATTGGGGCTGTATTTTTCGACCCAAAAACTGGTGGTTTAGGCGCAAGTACTGAAATTAACATTTCCCTAGAATCATCAATGCAATATGGCGCGATACCCGATGCAAGCACAATCATGTGGTGGATGAAGCAAAGTGATGATGCTCGATTATCGGTATCAGACGCAACGAAAACGCTAGAAAGCGCACTTAGAGAGTTCCACCTATTCGTCAGTGAAAAAGTAAATACAAATTACGTTCAGGTATGGGGGAATGGCGCATCTTTTGATTGTGTGATTCTGCGTAACTCATACCAATTGGCAGGTTTAACTCCACCTTGGCAGTGGTGGAATGATAGGGATGTTAGAACGGTTGTTGAAATGGGTAAAGTTATCGGAATGGATCCGAAGCGCGATATGCCATTCGATGGAGTTAGACACACAGCAGTAGCTGATGCAATTCATCAAGCTAAATATGTTTCAGCAATCTATCAAGCACTAACTACAAAATAACCCCCTTCAGCCCTTCCCTATGTGATTTAACCAAAGGATATAACCATGAACATTCTGACACGAATAAAACGTATTGAGTGGAAAATAAATAATGGACTTCCATTAAATGATTATGACATTGAAGAAATTATGGAAATCTTCAGTGAAGTAAAAAACATACTACCAACTCAATAATCATTCAAACCCCCACAAAAAGCTAAACCAATCAGGTAATAAATCATGGTGTTATTCAATGATAGACCATCCTTTGAAAAGGCATGGTTCGCTACCTCATTCCGCGTAGTCATGGGTGGCATGGGCGATGATACGGCAATGCTCATTGCTGAAATGTACAAGCGAGGTTACGAGCCTGACGAAATTGTATTTTGTGATACTGGCTCGGAGTTCGAACACACCTACCATTTCATCGGCTGGCTAAGAAGTTGGTGTAATGAGAAAAAATGGTCAAAAGTAGTCGTCCTACGTAAGTGGGACAAAGATGGAAATCCACTTAGTGTTATTGAGAGCGCAGAGAAAAACAACACTCTGCCAGCTGCCGCATTTGGCAGTAAATCATGCTCACTTCGCTTTAAAGTTGAGACAGCTGATAAGTATTTCAATAATCATCCAGAATGCCATAAAGCATGGGGAATTAAGGGAAAAGGAGAGCCGCTTGATTCCCACACTGGGAGTATTTTACGTGTTATTGGCATTAATGCCGATGAGCCACAGCGTGCAGATAAATGGAAAGCAGAGCATAAATGGACGCAAGTTTTCCCTCTTGTAGATTGGAATATTGGTGAAAAGGAGTCGCTCGCAGTTGAAGAGGTTGGCTTGTATTACCCCGGTAAATCTTCATGCATTTGCTGCCCTCATTTGACTGGCTCTGAGCTAGTCATGCTGCGAGATACTTATCCAAGTGATTTTGCTCGAATCATAGCAATGGAAAATAACTATATTCGCCACGAACTCCGACCCGATTCAACGACAAAAGGAATGTGTCGCAGGAAAACAATCAACCAAAAAATAGAAGAGTATGAGCAAGACCAGTTGGATATTGCAGAAGGTCAATGCCAACTATGCTTATTACAGTAACAAAGGGATATATTTGCAAGGATGCAAACAATAAAGGAGTACATATGATTCACTATCATGGTGGACCTATTACACCTGACACGTGCGCGATTAAAGCATGGAAAGCTCGTCATGCATTTGTCAGTTTTGCTCACCCTTCCCAACTAAATTTAGCGTCTGAAATTTGCCAGTCTTTTGCTGTAGATAATGGAGCGTTTACAGTGTGGAAAGCCGCTGGCAAAAACAAAATTGATTGGTCTGATTACTATACTTTTGTGAGCAAATGGAAAAATCACCCTCGCTTCGATTTCGCAATCATTCCCGATGTTATTGACGGCGGAGAGGAAGAAAACGAAGCGCTTCTGGATGAGTGGCCACACGGTGATTTTTATGGCGTTCCAGTTTGGCATATGAATGAATCAGACGAGCGATTTATTCGTCTATGTAATGAATATCCGCGCGTCGCAATTGGCAGTTGTGGCGAATATGACGTTAAACGCCCCCGAACAGCTGTCGCGAGAATGAAAGATTTAATACGTCATGTTGTTGATGAAAATGGGTATCCAATAACAAAGTTGCATGGGCTTAGGATGCTTAACCCGCAAATCTTCACTCAACTGCCGTTAGCTTCTGCTGACAGTACTAATGTTGCAAGAAATATTGGGATAGATAAAGCATGGAAAGGCGCTTATTCACCATCATCAAAAGAAACAAGGGCGTCGATTCTTGTAGAAAGAATTGAATCTCACAATAGCGCAAGTTCACTTGATTATTGTGAAGAAAAGGATCGCTTTGATTACCAACTTCAATTGGCAGTTTAACTCGCATGGATGCAATGAAGGAGATCAGTTTTGACAGTGGATTAGTCACATGGATGTGAGTATGATTTCTGCTTTGGATAAGGAGGAGCTATGTCTTACAAAAAAGAGGATTTTTTTTGCAGTGCAATGAAAACTGCTTTTTTAATTATATTGTGTTTAGTTATTTTTTTTCTTGGCATTTCATTTATTTATTATTCAAAAATGGATTACTCAAATAAAGTATCTTCAGGGTTCGGTTTCCTGTCGGCACTTGGTATATTTGCTACAATTGTAGTGTATTCTCTAGAAAAAAATGAAGCAGAAAAAAAACAAATGGTTATTGACCGTTTTATCAAAAGAAATCTAGTAACCTCCTTGAGTGAAGTGTTAATTGCAATTGAGGATATTGAAAAATTCACTAACAGTGATTTCGCATCAAAATATGCAAGTATTTCATGTACAGTCAAAAGAAATAAATACTTAACACTAAATGCTTTCGGGAAAAACAATGAGTTTATAAATAGCAAAACTATAGCTACAAACTCTACAGATGAAATGATGCGTGAATCAATGAAAAACAGATTCATGACTAGCATGGATTTGATGATTATAGTTGAAGATGTGAATTTCACAATAATCGAATTAAAAAATATTATAGATAGAACAATTATATCTTCAATGAAAAATTATAATTTAAAAGATACTCAAAAAGTGGAAATATTAAATAGGTTTGTCAACGGTGATTTGATTTTAATAAAACAAAAAATATATAAAATATATGAAAAAATAGAAGATATGACATGACCCTGCACTAGCAGGGTTTTTTATACCTAAAACTCAGAGTAACAATTAATGTAAATAATCGGATATGTATTGCTCATGCTAATACAGGGCTCTGCTGTGCCTGTATCTGAGCAAATATACACACAGCAAGAATGCGAGAGTCTTGCTATGCAGATAATGCAGGTGCGGGATGTTGAAATTAAGTGTGGTGAGGTGATTAGATGATGAATAAATTAAGAGAAGAAATAACAAACCATTTAAGATACAACAAATTAACCATAGATGAATTATATTATTTATGTAGTTCTGAATATTCTAAAAGTCAGGTTAGTTGCGTGGTCGGTCATTTGGAGGCAGGTGGAATTATCAGGAAAAGCATTTGTGAGTATTTGGAGCTAATCAATGAATAAATACACCAAACTATCTGATTTCGAGATTAATAAGGATTTACGTAATGGGGAAATTAATTGATTTAACCAATAGAAAGTTTGGATTGTGGACTGTATTAAAAAGGAATGGAATTAAAAGCAAATGCGCTGCTTGGGATTGTTTATGTGAATGCGGAAATATAAGAACAGTTTCAAGTGGTCATTTATTAAATGGAAACAGTACATCTTGTGGGTGCGTAAGAATAGAAGGAAGAAGGAGAAAGACACCTCTACCTGAAATGTCAGTTAGTAGATTAAAGGAAGTATTATCATACAATGATAAAACAGGAGTGTTTACATGGGTTACCCCTTTGTCGCCAAATGTGTCAGTTGGTGATATTGCTGGAACTGTTTCATCGCATGGATACATAAAAATAAGCATAGACAATGTCAGCTACATGGCTCATAGGCTGGCGTGGCTATATATGCATGAAAGATGGCCTAAAGGTCAAATAGACCACATAAATAGAAGCAAGGGAGATAACAGAATACACAACCTCAGAGATGTAACTCAGTCACAGAATTCAAAAAATAAAGGATTAAACAAAAATAACACCAGTGGGTGCTCAGGGGTTTATTATAAAAAAGACAAAAGAACGTGGATTGCATCAATACGAGATAATGGAAAACTTAAATATTTAGGTTCGTTTAAAAATAAAGAAATGGCGATTACTGCGAGGAGAAATTATGAAAAAAATTGCATTGATAGTGATTATTTCTATTGATGAAGGATGCGGAGAATGAAACTAATAATAAAAGGTGACGTATCTGATATAGAAAGAATCGCAATTAATGCCGCACTAGAAGCCCACAAAAAGAATCACAATCGAACCGGAATAATCGTTAATCACAAAATAAAGATAGGAAAGAATATCTACCCTGTCGAAATTCAAAACTGTCAAAAGTCTTATATGGTAACAATGAGAAATAAAAGGCAGAGGATATGACACCGCAGGAGCATGAAAACGGATTGCGAGCAGTGGCAAGGAAATGCCACACGGAACTGAAGAAATACGACAAAATAACCGACACAATAACTAAGCAAGTTTTAATTAAATACCTCCCTGAATTTGAATCAACCCTACCTTTAGATAAAAAGCAAAGATACACACCGAATATGTGGCTAAACCTTTATGTAAAAAATTTAGATAAGGAGATTAATAATGGATAATGTTGTTCTTCTAAATCCGAGTAAATGGGTTACTGAAGATGTGCTTATGATGATTACTGGCATGCGATCAGGGACAATCAAATCAGCACGGAAAAAATCTTGGGCTGCTGGCAGGGAATATCTTCACATTTCACCGGACGGAAGCCCTAAAGAAAATTCAGAATGCATGTACAATCATGAGGCGATCATAAATTGGATCGAGAAGCAAAGAAATTCACAACCTCAATAGGTGCATTATGAAAATAAAATACCCAACAGGTGTTGAAGTGCATGGTAAAAGCCTTCGTATATCATTTACATACAAAGGGAAGAGAGTGAGGGAAACTCTTGGAATACCTGATACACCCAAAAACAGAAAATTAGCAGGTGAGCTAAGGACAGCCATCTGCTACAAAATAAAAACTGGCGCTTTTGATTACTCGGCTGAATTCCCTGAGTCAAAAAACATCAGCACATATAGCTCTGGCGATAGAGTGATAACCTATGGTGAATTAGCTAACAAGTGGATAGAAATTAAAAGCGTTGAAATATCGTCAAGCACATTAAAAAAGTACATCACTATTTTAAATGCAGTATCTAATTTTATTAATACAAAAAGAAACGTATCAACATTTAAAACTGAGGATATTTTATTAATACGAAATAACTTATTAACATCGCCAACTTTGGATAGAGGGCATAAAACAAACAAAATAGGTAGAACAGTTCCAACAGTAAATAATTATATTGGATTGCTTCGACATATTTTTAATTTTGCTTTTGATAATGGATATATAAACACAAATATATTCTCATCAATAAAGCCATTGAAAAAAGATAGGCCAAAACCAGACCCAATAACACAAAATGAGTTTCCTAGACTTCTGAGCGCCGCTAACAATGAGCAGTCTAGAAACATGTTAATTACATCTGTGTATACAGGATTGAGACCGGGTGAACTTTGTTCGCTTGCTTGGGAAGATATAGACTTCACTGAGAAAACACTAACAGTAAGAAGGAATCTATCGATTGTAGGTGAATTTACATTTCCAAAAACTCAGGCAGGAACAGATAGGGTTATTTACATGCTTGACCCTGTTATTGAGTGCTTAAAATCTCAAATGCCCTTAACTAGAATGACTCAACCAGAGATTGTTAATGTATCAACAAGGGAATTCGGCAAATCAAGAGAGGATACATGCACTTTTATTTTTCAACCAAACATCGTTGCAGCGAATGGGTTGAAAACAAAATTCTACTCTCCGGGTGGATTTGGTCAAATATGGAACTATCTGGTAAGAAAGTCAGGAATTAGACACAGGAAAGCATATCAGACAAGGCACACATATGCATGTTGGATGCTATCGGCCGGAGCAAACCCTGCATTCATTGCATCGCAAATGGGACACGCATCATCAAAAATGGTTCATGATGTATATGGAGCATGGATGACAGAAAATGATGCTAGCCAAATTGATATTTTGAATAGAAATGCCCCATCACTGCCCCACAAAGGCAATGACAAGGCAGTTAATTCATAATATTCAAATAGATAAACAAATCACACTGGCATTGACATAATTTCTTGATACGCCGCCACCAGCTTATTACGCACTTGAATACCCATTTGTAAACTTAAACTGGCTTTTTGCATATCGACCATTACATCATTCAAGGAAATATCTTGCTTTTCTAACGTGAAATTTTCAATTTGCTTGGCAGAATCATTACGTGTTTTATTAATTTGATTTACAGAAGCAACCAGATGGTCAGCAAATCCAACTGGCTCTATTGCTGGTTTTATTGGGTTAGTGGCTTGGGTTGCCACGACATTTAATTGTGAAATAACCCCTTCAATGGCTTGAACTGTCATTCGATTCTCTTCTTATTAATTATTGTGAATTTTTCACTAACCTATATTGGCCAGCTTACCCTATCACACCCTTTTTAACTTGAAGCCGATAAATAACACCAATTTTATAGGCTGATTCCGTCATTAGATTCCCGCAAGACAAGAAATAATAGCAAAGTGAAAAAGTGACGTTACGAAGAGGGAAATAACATTGTTTCACCAAAAGTATTTTCATCCGTCTAGTAGTCTGCCAAGCAGGGAATATTTATGAGTGCCGCATCTAAAGACACGGGGGAGGCCAAAAAGGGTTTTGCCTCTATAGTTGAAAGGATTAAAGCTGATCCTAAAATACCGTTAATGATTGCGGCGGCTGCGGCTGTTTCAATTATTGTCGCCCTTCTCCTCTGGTTACGCAGCCCTGACTACCGTGTACTTCTTAGCAATTTAAGTGCTAAAGATGGTGGCGATATTGTTGGCCAGCTAACTCAGATGAATGTGCCATATCAAATTGCTGATAATGGTAGCGCTATTTTAGTTCCTGCAGATAAAGTGCATGAATTACGTTTAAAGCTCGCTCAATCAGGTTTACCTAAAGGTGGCAATACGGGTTTTGAATTATTAGATAAAGAACAATTTGGTATTAGCCAATTTAGTGAACAAATCAACTACCAACGTGCGCTAGAGGGTGAACTCTCTCGAACTATTGAATCATTAAGCCCAGTACAAAGTGCTCGGGTACATTTAGCGATTCCTAAACCGACCTTATTTGTGCGTGAGCAAAAGCTGCCAACAGCTTCGGTGACGGTCGGTTTATTACCAGGAAGAATGCTCGATGAGGGGCAAATTAGCGCCATTGTGCATATGGTATCCAGCAGTGTCACAGGATTAACTGCAAGCAATGTTATTATTGTTGACCAAGCGGGCCGTTTACTGACCAATAATGATAATAGCCAGCAGTCGGTTAATAGTGCGCAAATAAAAATGACCAAAGAGATGGAGTCGCATCTCAAACAGCGTATTGAAGATATTTTGTCCCCTCTCGTGGGGCGCGCCAATATCCATGCACAGGTTACCGCACAAATGGATTTCTCTAAAGTGGAGCAAACTTCAGAGGAATATAAACCTAACCAAACGCCAGATAGCGCTGCTATTCGTTCCCGCCAGAATAGCCAAAGTATGCAAAATAATAATGGTGGAACTGGTGGAGTACCAGGAGCGCTTTCAAATCAACCCGTTAGTGCACCAAATGCACCAATTGAAACCAATAAAGACAATAAAGACGGCACTCAAACAGCAAATAACCGTAATAGTGTCTCAAACTCACAAAGCGATGAAACTACGAATTACGAGGTAGATCGCAAAATTAGCCATACCCAACGGCAAATTGGTGTCGTTGATAGGCTCTCGGTCGCAGTTATTGTTAATTACCATTCACAAGATGGCGAAAATGGTCCAGAAATGAAGCCATTGCCGCCAGAAATGCTGCAACAAATTGAAGCATTGACACGCGAAGCCATGGGTTTTTCCACTGCACGAGGTGATTCCCTCAACATTACTAATTCATTGTTTACCAATGAGACGCCTGTTGAGGAAGAACCATCGTTACTGGAAAGCCCACAATTTATTGCTCAGCTTCTGGATTACGGAAAAATACTGCTTATTGCCATTATTGCTTGGTTTATGTGGCGTTTTGGTATCAAACCACAATGGGTTAAATACCGTAAGACACAGCAAGCTCAAGCCGATGCTGAAGTTTTCGTTGCAACACAAATGAAAACCCCTCTCGTGGTTGATGAAGTGATTGATGAAGATATGGATGAGCAAACGCGTCGTCGTCTAACTCGTCAACGTGTTAGCGCAGAAATCCAAAGCCAACGCATACGTGAAATGGCAGAAAAAGACCCACAAATCGTGGCAATGGTTATCCGTCAGTGGTTAGGAAAATCCCAATGAGTTTAAGTGGAACAGAAAAAAGTGCCGTCATGTTAATGACACTCGGTGAAGATCAGGCTGCTGAAGTGTTTAAGCACCTGAACCCTAAAGAAGTTCAGCAATTGAGTATGGCGGTGTCAAACATGCGCCAAATCTCAAATAATGAACTGGCGGAAGTGTTAACGGAATTTGAAGAGTCCGCAATTCAATTTGCGGCGCTTAATATTAACACCAACGATTACCTACGTTCTGTATTGATAAAGGCTCTGGGCGAAGAACGTGCTGCGAGCCTGCTGGAAGATATCTTTGAAAAACAAGAAACCACCTCAGGGATCGAAAGCCTCAACTATATGGAACCACAAACCGTTGCCGATATTATTCGCGATGAACATCCACAAATTATCGCCACCATTTTGGTTCATTTAAAACGCAACCTTGCAGCAGATGTACTTGAATTATTCGAAGAGCGCCAACGCAACGATATTATGCTACGTATCGCCACCTTTGGTGGCGTACAACCTGCGGCATTAGCGGAATTGACTGAGGTATTGAACAATTTACTGGATGGTCAAAACCTCAAGCGCAGCAAAATGGGTGGCGTAAGAACCGCGGCAGAAATCATCAACTTGATGAAAAGCCAGCAAGAAGAAAGCGTTATCGATGCAATGCGTGATTACGATGGTGAACTGGCTCAACGAATTATTGATGAAATGTTCCTATTCGAAAACCTTATCGAAGTGGACAATCGCAGCATTCAACGTATTTTGCAGGATGTTTCGACAGACTCGCTGGTTATTGCCCTCAAAGGCAGCAACCAAGCTCTACGCGACCACTTCCTCAACAATATGGCCGCTCGTGCAGCGGAAATCGTACGCGACGATTTGGAATCTCGCTCTCCTGTACGTATGTCTCAAGTGGAAAACGAACAAAAAGCCATTTTGCTTATCGTTCGTCGTTTAGTCGAAAAAGGCGAAATCGCTATAGGTGGTGGAGACGACGTGTATGTCTAAGTCAACAATTCCAAATGACCAATGGCAACCTTGGCAGCTTCGTGAGCTTAATCAATGGGATCTCAACTCAGGCATTCCTGCATTAAGCGATGTTCCTGAACCTGACGCCCCCAAAGTCCCATGCCTTGAGCCGAAAGAAGTGTTAGAGCAAATTAACTTGCTCGATAACATAAAAGAAGATGCGCAGCGCACCGGCTACCAACAAGGGCATGAAAAAGGCCAGCAAGAAGGTTATCAAGCTGGCTTTGAACAAGGCTTGCGTGCTGGAGAAGAGCAAGGCCGTGAGCAAGCGCTCGCTATGCAACAACCCGTAATTGAAACATGGCAAAAATTGCTGTCTGAGTTCAATTATTCACTCGATACCTTTGATACGGTGGTGACCACTAAGCTGTTGCAGATAGCGTTGACCGCCGCTAAGCAAGTCTTAGGCCAATCTACCGTCTGTGATGGTACGGCATTACTGGAAGAGATCAGTCATTTACTCCAGCAAAAACCAATTTTTGCTGGGCAACCTGAGCTGCACGTCAATCCAAATCATTTTGAATTAATCGAGCAGCATCTCGGTTCCCTACTCAACTTGAATGGCTGGCGCTTAGTGGCTGACCCTAAACTGCATATCGGTGGTTGCCGAGTCGTCGCAGAAGACGGTGAAATCGATATGACTGTGGCGACACGCTGGCAAGAATTGTGTCGTTTATATGCACCGGAGAGCTTTTCATGACGGCACGATTGGGACGCTGGATTGCCTCGTTGGACGATTTAGAATCGCGGATGAAAGGGATCCCGATGGTGCGTCGTTATGGCCGCCTCACAAAAATCACTGGCTTAGTGATGGAAGCCGAAGGTATTAAAATGCCTTTAGGGGCAACCTGCTTTATTGAGCGCTCTATTAATGGCGGTTCAGACGAAGTGGTATGTGAAGTCGTCGGTTTTAACGGCCCAAGAATGCTATTAATGCCCCTTGCTGACCTTGAAGGAATTGCACCAGGTGCGCGTGTTTATGCGCAATCAACTGGCGATGACGGGCAAACTAGCCGCCTATTACCCATTGGTAATGAATTATTAGGTAGAGTACTTGATGCGCAAGGTAATCCATTAGACGGAAAAGGTCCATTGGAGGTAAAAACCCGCGCTCCGTTAATCACTCCACCAATTAACCCATTGGAACGAACGCCTATTAGCAGTGTATTGGATGTTGGAGTTCGTGCAATCAATGCGTTATTAACGGTTGGTCGAGGCCAGCGCATGGGGCTATTTGCAGGCTCTGGTGTGGGTAAAAGCGTGTTACTTGGCATGATGGCACGCTTTACGCAAGCCGATATTATCGTAGTCGGGTTGATCGGTGAACGTGGGCGCGAAGTCAAAGATTTCATTGAAAATATTTTAGGGGCTGATGGCTTAAAACGCGCCGTTGTCGTGGCGGCTCCCGCTGATGTTTCACCACTGCTGCGAATGCAAGGCGCATCTTATGCCACACGTATCGCTGAATATTTTCGCGATAAAGGTTTAAGTGTGCTGTTGATTATGGATTCACTCACCCGCTACAGCATGGCACAACGGGAAATTGCCTTAGCCGTAGGTGAACCACCAGCAACCAAAGGCTATCCACCTTCTGTGTTTGCCAAGTTACCGGCATTAGTTGAGCGTGCGGGGAATGGTAAAAATGGTGGGTCAATTACCGCTTTCTATACTGTTTTAACGGAAGGGGATGACCAACAAGACCCAATTGCTGACTCGGCTCGCGCCATTTTGGATGGCCATATTGTTCTTTCACGTTCACTGGCAGAGTCAGGGCATTACCCTGCGATTGATGTCGAGGCATCCATCAGCCGAGCAATGACGGAGCTCATTCCTAAAGAACATTACCGAAAAATTCAACGTTTCAAGCAGTTAACGTCTAGTTACCAACGCAACCGAGATTTAATTAACGTCGGTGCGTACGCCATGGGCAGTGACCCCATGTTGGATACGGCAATTCAATATTACCCACGTATGTCGAAGTTTTTGCAGCAAGATATTGATGAGCGATGTGATTATCAAACCGCATGCGAACAGTTGACACAAGTGGTTCCCAACGAATAACGAGGGGATAAATGGCCAAAAATAATGCCTTAACAACATTACTCACCTTAGCTGTTGAAGCCTCGGAAGAAGCAGCGAAAGTGTTAGCTCAAGTACGCCAAACCCATACACAAATGGCGCAGCAACTGAGTATGTTGGAAAACTATCAATCCGAATATCGCCAAAAACTCAACCAAACCTTGCATACAGGTATGGAATCGGATAAGTGGCAGAATTATCAACAATTTTTGGTCACATTGGAACTGACCATCGAGCAACAGCAACAGCAACTGAATTTATGGGAACAACGGGTTAACGACGCTAACCGTCATTGGCAAGAAAAACAACAACGTGTCAATGCCTTCGATACGTTAATTCAACGCGCTGAACATACTGAATACCAACGTCAAAACCGCTTAGAACAAAAGCAAATGGATGAGTTTGCTCAACGAGCGACTTTACGGAGACCTCAATAAATGGACATCAACGCCCTGAATATGCCAGCTTCGTCATCGACAAAAAATGGCAATCTACCACAAAATGAATCGCGCGCTGATGAAAATCAAGCCCCTGCTCTTCCCTTTCAAGCCATGCTTGATAGCCAGCAACCGATTGAAAAACAAAACGTTACCAATAAACCTGTTAACGAAGAAGCTCTTAATAAAGACATTGTCGACAACAAATTGGCAATAGCGAGTAAAGAAACGATAGAGCAAACCCAAGCTGGACAAAAAACGGCTGAAAGTGCCATAGAACAGCTCAATTTTAGCCGTAACTTACGGGCAGATAGTGTACAAACTGCCCTTAATACTGATTTATTGACTGGTAAAGACGCCAACGAGCAAGCATGGTTAAATAGCTTGAAACAGTCATTAGCAGGCCAAGTACAAACAGCGGCGAATACTACAATCCGAACTGAAGCTCATCCGGCATTAGGCGCATTTAGTCAAAAAATGCAACATCTAACGGATAATGCGAATGGCATCATTAATCAAGATGATGGCAAGCATCTTGAGGGTTCACAGTTACAGTTGGCAGGCGAAGAAGACAGTCCAGAGCTTGGGGTATTTATTAAGAATGAAAAAGAAGAACGTCGTGACCAATCTCTTTTTCCCCTTGATAACCCAAAAGATATACGTGGCAAAAATTTAACTACCGATTTTATGGCATTGAATAAAAAAGTGAGTGATAAAGAACCCGCATTAAACCTACAAAATGTTTCAAGCGATACCCTAAACCAAACCACAAAAGGTGCGTTTACCTTACAAACTGAAACTGGTGCTTTTACCACCACATCGTCACAACCTACAACAACTGCGCCGATTAGCATGATGCCAACCACATCAACAGCCCAAGCGGCAACGATGAATGCGCCGACGGCTACACCAACCCTGCATTTAGCCAGCCAATTAGGCAGCGAAGCATGGCAGCAGCAATTAAGCCAACATATGCTGTTTTTCTCTCGCCAAGGGGTTTCTCAAGCGCAAATTCGTTTGCATCCTGAAGAGTTAGGTTCACTAAATGTGCATTTACGTATCGAAGATAACCAAGCGGTGATGCATTTTGTGTCACCACATAGCCATGTACGTGCCGTAATGGAGTCGATGATGCCAGTGCTACGCAGTGCATTACAAGAAAGTGGTATTCATCTTGCTCAGGGCTCTGTTGGCCAAGATAACTTGAACCACCAGTCTGATAGCTCGCAGCAAAATACCCACCAACACGATGGACAAATTCAAGCAACACATCCATCCATGGGGGCTGTTGGTATCAGCGAAGCGAATGCCACTGTTACACCAATAACAACGGCATCACGACAAGGTGGAATTAACACTTTTGCATAATAAATAAACAAATTGCGGTAATTTCCTAGCTAAAGCGCCGAGTTACCGCCTTTTTGTTTCGTTTTTCACTCCTTTAACTCTTGGCAACCAAGCCATAATGCTAGAGATCATAACGTAAAAACCCATTTGGGTTTAGCATCCAAGAAACAGGAATTCAGCTAAATGTCGTCGAGCAAAAAATCAAAAAGTTCCAACAAAGGGTTGCTTATTCTACTTACCCTTATCGCCCTTGCTGGTGCAGGGTTTGGGGGTTATACCTGGTGGACGACACAACAAGGCACACAAACGGCGAATGAGGAAGAAAAGCGTCCGAACATGCCACAACCTATTTTTATGGAATTAGAGCCATTTACCGTCAATTTAACCGGTGCTGCCGATGCGCCGGATCGTGTGCTTTATATCCATGTGACCTTGCGACTGGCGAATGAAAAATCGCGTAAACAACTTCATGAATACCTCCCTGAAGTACGTAGCCGTATGTTACTGCTGCTTTCAGAGCAAAAAGCAAAAAATATCGAGACGCATGAAGGTAAGTTGCAGTTAATGAAAGATATCAAGCAAACTCTTACCCCTACCCTGATCCCGGGGGATACCGATCAGGATATTTCTGATGTGTTATTTACTACTTTTATTCTGCGGTAATATTCATGAGCGATAATATTTTATCTCAGGCCGAAATTGATGCGCTGCTTAATGATGATACGCCATCAAGCAGTACGCCTGTGCCAGAGACTCAAGGGAAAGATAATGTTCGCCCTTACGACCCGAACACTCAACGTCGGGTTATTCGTGAGCGAATGCAGTCTCTCGAAATCATCAATGAACGTTTTGCTCGCCAGTTCCGTATGGGTTTGTTCAATATGCTACGCCGCAGCCCAGACATTACAGTAGGCGGAATTAAAATTGAACCTTATCATGAGTTTGCGCGTAATTTACCGGTACCAACCAACCTCAACTTAATTCATATGCCTCCGTTACGCGGTACGGCATTGTTTACCTTTGAACCCGCACTAGTTTATATCGCTGTCGACAACCTATTTGGTGGAGATGGTCGCTTCCCTGTACGGCAAGAAGGTAAAGAGTTTACCAATACTGAACAACGCATTATCAATCGCATGCTCAAATTAGCTTTAGGGGCTTATCGCGATGCTTGGAAACCAATTGCTGATATTGAAGTGGAATATGTACGTTCTGAAATCCAAGTCAAATTCACCAATATCACTACCTCTCCTAATGACATTGTGGTGACCACACCGTTTTTAGTGGAGATAGGCAATACCGTTGGTGAATTCAGTATATGTATTCCAATTGCCATGATCGAGCCATTGCGTGAGCGCTTGATTAACCCACCAATGGAGCAAGGTCACCAAGAAAATGAAACTTGGGTAACCAATCTTGTTACCCAAGTAAAACGCTCTGAACTTGAATTGGTTGCCAACTTTGTTGACATTCCAATGCGAATTTCTCGCTTACTGCAACTGCAAAAAGGGGATGTGATCCCAATTGAGAAACCTGACCGCCTCATCGTTAATGTTGATGGTGTTCCCGTATTAACCAGTCAATACGGTACTCAAAATGGCCAGTATGCATTGCGTGTAGAACATTTGATTAACCCTGTATTAAACACTCTAGATGAGGAAAGTACCAATGAGTGAGGCGAAGAACTCTCCTGATGCATCAACCAATCACGACAGTGAAGACCTATGGGCTGAAGCGCTGGAACAGCAAAAAAAAGCGGAATCCGCCTCAGCTGGTGCACAGGCTTTCGACAACTTTGATGGACAAAACCCGTTAAATCAGCTGTCCGATATCGATATGATCATGGACATCCCAGTGCGTCTTTCTGTTGAATTGGGTCGCACTAAAATGACCATTAAAAAGTTACTGAGCTTATCCCAAGGTTCAGTGGTTTCTCTGGATGGCTTAGCGGGTGAGCCGCTGGATATTTTAATCAATGGCTATTTAATTGCACAAGGTGAAGTGGTCGTGGTTTCAGACAATTACGGTATTCGTATCACTGATATCATCACGCCTTCTGAACGTATGCGCCGTTTAAGCCGTTAATTAACAACGTGAGTCGCTAATAATGGCAATATCCAATCAAACTGAGCAGGCACCGACATCTGTGCCTTTTTTATCAACAACCGTTTCCTCGAGTGAACCTAATGCGCCGGCTATTGACCATAATGATAGCTTAACGCAGATATCCGGTACTTTAGGGGGGATCATTTTATTGATATTAGCAGGGGCTTGGTTGGTGAAAAAATTAGGATTTGCGCAAAAAAAAATGGGCAATGAGCAAATCATAAAAGTCAAAAGCCGCTGCTCATTAGGAAATAAAGAACGTATTGTGGTGGTTGAGGTGAATAATGAGTGCTTAGTATTAGGTGTTACCACACAAAATATCAGCCTGTTACACCAATACTCATCAGAACCTGAAAGCACAACGGGATTGCCAGTTGAACCGCTCACATTTCAGTCTTTATTAAAGAAAAAACAAGAGGCTGCAAAATTTGCAGCTTCAGTGACATCTATGCATAAGTAATCGGAAGCACTCAATGTTACCTCTAAAATCTCTTTTCACGATTACTGCGCTCTTGTTTTTACTGCCGAATTCAGCTTCTGCGGCACTACCTGCCGTTATTAGCCATTCTCTAGCAGATGGGGGACAAACTTGGTCTTTACCCGTTCAAACTCTATTATTTTTAACCTTATTAGGCTTTATTCCTGCCTTATTGTTAATGATGACCAGTTTTACTCGCATCATTATTGTTTTAGGTTTATTACGTAACGCTCTCGGAACGCCCTCCGCGCCTCCGAATCAAGTCTTACTAGGCTTGGCGCTATTTTTGACCTTTTTTGTGATGTCACCCGTTGCTGACCAAGTTTACCGCGAAGCCTACCAGCCGTTTAGCGAAGATAAAATTAGCCTCGAAACCGCTTTAGAGAAAGGCACTGCACCATTAAGAACCTTCATGCTAGGGCAAACGCGAGAATCCGACTTGGCCCTGTTTGCAAGGATAGCTAAAGTCGGTGAAATTCAAGAAGCGAAAGATGTTCCGTTACGTATTTTAGTGCCCGCTTTTATTACCAGCGAACTAAAAACCGCATTCCAAATTGGCTTTACCATTTTTATTCCATTTTTAATCATCGACTTAGTGGTTGCCAGTGTTTTAATGGCATTAGGGATGATGATGGTTCCACCTGCAACAGTTTCCTTGCCATTTAAATTAATGTTGTTTGTTTTGGTTGATGGCTGGCAATTATTACTTGGCTCATTATCGCAAAGCTTTTTTAATTAGGATTATTTTACTCGGAGTAGTTATGACACCTGAATCAGTGATGGCGATGGGAACTGAGGCGATGAAAATCGCACTGATGCTAGCGGCTCCCTTGTTATTAGCCGCTTTAGCCGCAGGTTTAATTATCAGCTTACTGCAAGCCGCCACACAAGTGAATGAAATGACGCTATCTTTTATCCCTAAAATTTTATCGGTCATTTCTGTGATTATTATTGCAGGGCCCTGGATGCTGAACTTGCTTACCGATTATATGCGGTCATTATTGAGCAATTTACCGTTTATTATTGGCTAACAATGCTAACTATCACCAGCGAAACACTCACATTGTGGTTAAGCCAAGGTTTCTACCCTTTTATACGCCTTTTGGCGCTGCTTGGTACAGCGCCCTTTTTTAATGAAAAACAGGCAATTACCAAAGTTCGCGTCGCATTGGCCTTTTTTGTCGTCTTGATTGTTTCCCCACAACTTCCTGTCGTAAATATTCCCCTATTTTCTGCCATGGGGCTATGGGTGATCGTGCAGCAAATGGTGATTGGTATTGCGATGGGACTCACAATGCAAATGGCGTTTGCTGCCGTGCGTCATGCGGGAGAAGTGATTGGTTTGCAAATGGGGTTATCATTCGCCACCTTTTTTGACCCGACCGGTGGACCTAATATGCCAATTTTAGGGCGCATATTTAACGTCATCACCATTTTATTGTTTCTCGCTTTCGATGGGCACCTGTGGCTTATTTATATTGTGGTCAATTCATTTGAACTTAACCCAATTCAAACCGCACCATTAAATCGCGATGGTTTTTGGGTGTTTGTTCAATTTGCTAACACTATATTTATTAATGGGTTAATGCTAGCACTACCGTTCATTACACTATTTCTCATTCTTAACCTTGCTCTCGGTATTCTAAACCGAATGACCCCACAGCTATCCGTGTTTGTGGTAGGTTTCCCCCTTACATTAACCATCGGTATCAGTATGTTAGGGTTGATTATTTCTATACTTCCCCGCTACACGGAACGGCTTATCCACCAAGCATTTGAGCAGCTATCATTGATGTTTAATTTGTTTGTTTGAGAATAGATAATTAATCAATTAATTAATGATTAATTGATTATCAAAGTAATTTTTCGAATTTGATAATTAAAGTAGCCCAAGAAAAACTGATTTAATTTCCTATTTGTAGTCTATATTAAAAGCAACTAGTATAGTTGTAAATATCACCTATTATTTGATACATTTCTAAACTATCTAATGACAGTCTCAGTAAATACCCAATACTAAACCTAACTAAAATTTAGGTATAAAATTAATTTATTTTCGCAAATAAATTTATATGCCAGTGTCGCTCTGAACATGTCACAATAGCCATTCTCTCACATCATTGACTTCTCATTAATATTTTAATAAGTGTCATTATATTTTGTGTATTGTTTCATTTCTTTAATGAATGTATTTAAATATTGTAATTTATTTATATTTTCATAAAGAGGAAATCAGATGAATGATGTAATGGTAGTTACCCCACATAGTAGTTTCCGTGATAATTTGATATACGATGGAATCGCTCCCACAGCACATGGTAATATTTCGTTAAGTGATGCTGCTAATGTATATTGCATGAAACTCACCCAACCAGTTATTAATATTAGTTACAGTAGAATTTGAGAACACATTTAGCCATATTGCAGCTAAAGGAATAGCTCCTAATAAAACAATAATAGTGAAAACCCATTTAGTATTTACCTTAAAAACTCGCATAAATCTCCTATATCACAAAACACTCAAATGAGAATAATACATATTATCATTTAATTATTAAAGTTTATTGCGTAATAAAACATTAATTCAAATTTTTTACATCAAATCTATAACATATTGTCTAACATAGCATTTTTAAAGCTCAAAAAAACCGCGCTTGGATCACTCCAAAGCGCGGTGAGTAAAAATAATATTAAATAATTAACGGCTGCCGAAAAGTGACATGCTGTTTAAGTCTTTAAAAATACTTTGTGAAGCTTCAAACATCGCTTTTTCTTTATAATAATCTGTAGTGGTGCCAGTCCAGTTGGTTTCTAACAACTCACTTTTACGGGCTGCATTTTGAATAGAGCGCGTGTCAGCTAAAAAGTCTAATTTATCAATTTCCTGTAGCTGTAGACCTTGCTTAGCTTCAATGTTGGAAATTTGATCTAATGCGGACTTGATGGCACTGTTCGCTTCACCCAACTCTGCTTGCGCTTGGTCTAAATCTGCTTGTGGTGCTCCTTGCAATGGTTTTTTCAGTGATTCGATACCCGTGTTCAACGCTTTAAAAATATTGACCACACCATTACTGTCTGTATCAAACACTTGCGCACCGGTGAAATAGGTTGTCATCTCACGGTCACTCGCCACATTCTGCATAATGGCTTTATCACCACCGTGATAGAGCACTTCACCACTAGCATCAATTTCAAATGGCGGTTTATCTGATTTAAAACCCGCAAAAATATACCGACCATTTCCATCTGTCGAGTTACCTAACGCCACTAATTGCTCTTTTAAACCCGTTAGCTGTTCAGCCAAAGTATTGCGGTCTTTATCGCTTAAAGCACCTTGGTTTGATGCCTGAATAATCGTGGTATCGATTTGCGTCGTCACATCCGTCATCTGAGTCAAAATACTCATTTGCAATGTCATTCCCGTTTTCGCAAATCCACGGCTTGCTACATATTGTTGGTTACGGTTTTCTGACTGATTAATCCGCACCGCTTGCGAAGATGCTTGCGGGTCATCAGAAGGCTTGCTTACACGCTTACCAGAAGCTAATTGGCTCCCTGCATCCATCCAACGCGCTTGCGCACTATTCATGTCTTGCAAGCGTTGGTGATAAATCATATTGGTACTTAAACGCATCGCTAAATCCTTATCCTATCGCTAATATTTAGAATGCACGCATCAATGCGTTAAATAAATCATCCACCGTTTTTAGCACTTGCGCATTGGCATTGAAAAACTGTTGGATTTTCTGCATCTGAATACTTTCTTCATTCATATTCACGCCCGAGATAGCTTGTTCTTGCTCATAGAAGCTCTCGGTCATCTTGTTCTGTGTTTCTGAATCAATTTGCGCTTGTTTGGTTTTACTACCCACATCATTAACTAACGTTGCATAGAAATCGGAAAACGTAGAACTACCATCAATCAGTTTTTCGTCTTGTAATTTAACCAGTTCTTTAATGTTTTCATTGTCACCAGGGCCACTGTCTTTGCTTCCCGCTGCCGCAAAATCGGATGCATTGCTGACCAAGGTCTGCATACCGTTGATCACACCACTCACTGGCTTCACCAGAAATGAGTCACCTTTTGACATACCCGTACTATTGCTGATTTTGATTTCTAAACCATCAAATTTCAGTGTCCCTGCCGTATTTGAATCCACAGGTACTTTGGTACCTTCTGGTAAACGTGTGACATTCCATTCACTGCCGTCAAAACGCATCTCGTAGTTATTGCCTGTGACTTTAGACACATCGCTATAACTGAGATCAAAGTCCGCTTTGCCACTATTATGGGTGTTGCTAACGACAGTTCCTTTACCAATTTCAAAGAAGTCTTTGCCCGTGTTGCCGTTGGCATCATAACCTTTGCTATGTACTTCATTAAATTTAGTCGCGAAAACCAATGCTAACTTATTGAGTTTTTGATAAGCCGGGTCCATGACTTCTTGGCGAGAACGCAAGATACCACTGAGTTCCCCACCACGAAATGATTCGTCAGGAATTTCACGGACTTGGCCATTAGCTCCAACAAAGCCAATACTAAAACGGCTATCGTCTTTAGAAGACGGAACCGCTTCCAGACGATTAGCTTTCTCCCCCGTGACTAGTGGTAAACCATTGGCAAAAGTCACGTTATAGTTACCGTTTTGCTCAATAACCTTCACTCCAATTAATGAGTTAATTTCATTGACTAAACGGTCACGCACGTCTAATAAATCGTTTGGCTCTGAACCACTTACTGAACGGATCCGTGAAATTTGCTGGTTTAAGCCGGCAATTTTTTCAGCGTAGATATTGATGTCTTTTACTTTATTTTCTATCTGATGATTGGTATCGCGTTCCATTTCCTGCAGACGACGATCCGCTTCTTTAAACTGGCTTAGTAGTGCATTTGAATTGCCTAAAAAAACGTCAATCAACGTTTTGTCACTTGCATCACTGCTAGCTGCATCTAACGCGGTGAAAAAGCTACCAATATTGCTTGAGATATCTTCAATATCATTAGTAAGCAAATCATCAACTTTATTACAATTCTTAACGTACGCCTCATAGTCACCACTACGTGCGCGGGATTGGCTGTACTGCGCATTGATAAATTCATCAAACTCACGGCGAACATGGCTGAAATAAGTGCCGTTACCAAAATAGCCATTAGGTGTCATCGTACCGGGATTCTCCCCGAAAACAGCACTTTGGCGGTGATAGTAACCCACACCAGCGTTGGCTAAGTTGTTAGAAATAACACTTAACCCGCCTTGTGCAGCGTTCACACCACTGAGCGCATTATTCATTACATTGTTCAGCATAAGCTTTTCCTGTTCTGGGTGCTTATCGCCACCATTGGCTGACACAATGAAAGCGATAGCAACTCAAATTATTTAGAGCATATTTGGTTATCGGAAATTCAGCGTAATTGTTTAGTCCAAACTCCCAATAATTCCGTATTTTTAGAAGATATCGTTCAAATCTATGGTATATGCCTGTACAGCCCTTGAAGCAGAATGACTACCTATTGGTTGATGACCACGTATTTGATTAATCAAAGTAATCAGTTTGTCCGAATAACTCGGGTCTGTGGCATATCCTGCTTGATGTAAACGGCGTGCAGCAATCTCTGGTGTCGGCGCTTTTTTGACGTCTTTATAACGCGGGTTTTCTGTCAATAGATTGATATAATCCGCAATCGCCTCTTCATAAGAGCCATAAACGCGGAAATCATCACGTATTTTGATGGTTTTGCCGTTAATCACTTCTGTTGTCATAATATTCGTAACAGGCCCTTGCCAGTTTTTTCCCGCTTTGATACCAAATAGGTTATGACTGGTTTTTCCATCTGACTTCAGAATTTCTCGCTGACCCCAACCACTTTCTAATGCCGCCTGTGCCAAGACCAGAAAATGTGAAATACCGCTGTCTTGGCTCGCGGCTTTTGCGGGGCCAATTAATCGGCTAATAAAATTGCTGCTGTTAAGCGATAATGCTTTGATTTTTTGGAATGGTGCCGATAGTGCATCGCCCATTGGCGCAAAGTGGCGCATCATTTGTTCCATATTAAATGGTGGTAATGATTGCGCTGTTTTTTCATCTAACGGTAGCAGGCTGTTGGATGTTGGCTCGCTTGAAGTGTGTTGGTCTCGAGTGAGCTGTTGGTACATCATTTCCCCGAAACCTAAACCTTTTTGCGAAAGATCTTGGGCGATTTGCTGGTCATACATACTGGTCAGCATGCGTGTTTGGTCGCTGGAAAATAAGCCATCTTGCGGGAGTGCGTCACGCATACTTTTTAGCATCAATTGAACGAATGTTGCCTCAAGTTGCTGCGTGACATGGCGCAGCCCTTGCTCCGAATTTTTATTCAGTTCACCTTTTAACTGCCCCAGTGACTGTAAATCAAATGCGGCACCTTGCAATAGCTGCATGTCACTCATTAGATGATCTCCAGTTTCGCGCGTAAACAACCTGCGCTTTCCATCGCTTGTAATATCGACATCAAATCGTTTGGTGTTGCACCGAGTGTATTCAGTGCTTGAATAACTTGGTTTAATTGCACACTTGCATTGACTTTTTGCAGCGCCCCACCTTGATCACGCACCCCAACATTGGTATTACGAGTCACTACGGTTTGCCCTCCCGCAAATGGGGTATCCGGTTGGCTAACTTGAGTTTGTCTTTCTACCGTAACCGCTAAACTGCCGTGTGCAACAGCACAGCTATCTAAAGTGACACTGCGGTTAATCACCACAGATCCCGTACGTGAATTGAGAATGACTTTCGCCTCAGCCACTGGCGCACGTACATTCAGTTCCTGTACCCGGGCTAAAAAACGCACTTGGTCACGGTTATTGGCAGGCACCAGTAGTTGTACTGTTCTTGAATCTAACGCCGATGCAGTCCCCATACCGCCCATACGGTTAATTGCATCAGCAATATCTTGTGCCAATGTGAAGCTATCTTCGTTTAATTGCAGGTTAATCGCACCGTTTTGCCCGAAACTGCTCGGTAATTCGCGCTCAATAGTCGCTCCACCTGTAATACGGCCACCATTGAGTTGATTAACCTTAATACTACTCCCACCGCCACTGGCACCCGCACCACCCACTAAGATGTTACCCTGAGCCATTGCATAAATTTGCCCATCTACCCCTTTTAGGGGGGTCATCAGCAGCGTACCACCACGTAAGCTTTTCGCGTTACCCATTGAGGAAACAACAATATCTACGGACTGCCCAGTACGTGCAAAAGGCGGCAATTTCGCGGTGACCATGACCGCTGCCACATTCTTTAATTGCATATTGGTACCCGGCGGAACCGTAATCCCCATTTGTGACAGCATGTTATTCAAGCTTTGTGTGGTAAACGGCGTTTGCATGGTTTGGTCACCTGTCCCATCCAGACCAACGACTAAACCATAGCCAATCAACGCGTTATCTCGTACACCTTGTACGGTAGTTAAATCTTTAATACGCTCACTGTATGCTGAAAAAGCGAAGCAAAAAAATAGTGATAGCAAAATTAATACTTTGTTTTTCATTGAATTATCTCGGCTGTTTTCTCGCTAATGTTTAATTAATAAGGCGAAACATTTAAGAAAAAGCGTTGTAGCCATCCCATGTTTTGCGATTCGTTAATATAGCCGTCGCCCACATATTCAATACGTGCATCAGCGACTTGTGTCGAACTCACATGATTGTCTGAACCAATTGTGCGTGGGTTAACCACTCCCGAGAAACGAATCGACTCAGTACCTTGGTTTATCGCGATACGTTTCTCACCAACCACATGTAAGTTACCGTTCGCCAATAATTGATCTACTGTGACAGTAATAGTGCCTTTAAAGGTGTTGTTGGCATTGGCACCGCCTTTGCCGCTAAAGTCACTGTTACCTTTAATATCTAATTCTGTGTTTTTACCGCCAATCCACCCTTGCATGAAACCCGGTAAGATCGCAGCTAAGAAACCTGTTTTCCCACTACGATTCGCATTCGCAGAGGAATTTTTGCTCGCACTTACGTTTTCTTGCAAATTAATGGTTAAAATATCGCCAACATTACGAGGGCGCCTGTCTTCAAACAACGGTTGATAACCATAATAAGCGGGTTGCGCGCTTTGAAATATCGAGCCATTGGGTGCAGGTGCTGTCGGTGCTGTTGGAATTGCAGTGGTTTGTGTGTCCACTAATGGACGCGATTTGATTTGTGCACAACCGCTGGTAACTAAGACCAAAATGGCAAGTAACCCTGCCTGTTTAGGCGCTATGAAATGCGTTAGCAACGCTGTTTTTTGCTGTTGAGAAATCGTGCCGCTTTCAATCATCATGTTACTCTTTTGCTGCTGTGTACGTTTTATCATCACGAAGAGATCCCTCTCATTGATAACTCATCACTATCGCAATGAGTTATTTTTACGTATTTTTTACCAATTACAATTGCGTTAAGCGCTGTAACATTTGGTCAGAAGCGGATACCGCCTTACTGTTGATTTCATAAGCACGTTGAGTTTGGATCATGTTGACCAACTCTTCTGCCACGTTAACGTTAGAGGTTTCTAACATATGTTGATAAAGTAAACCGGCGCCGTTAGTACCTGGTGCGCTCTCATTTGGTGCACCAGAACTGGCCGTTTCCATATACAGGTTTTCACCCATACTTTCCAAACCGGCGTCATTGATGAAGGTGGTTAATGTTATTTGGCCAATTTGCTGTGGTTGGTTATCGCCATATACAGTGATAGTCACGGTACCATCGCGCGCAATTGACAAGCTATTCGCGTTATCGGGGATCATAATCGCAGGAACGATTTGATAACCACTTGAGGTCACTAACTGGCCATCTTGGTTTGGCTGTAATGCCCCATCACGAGTATAAGCATCTGTACCATCCGGCATTTGCACATGTAAAAAACCTTGCCCTCTGATAGCGATATCGTTGGTATTTCCCGTTTTATTTAATGCGCCTTGCGCATGAATACGCATTGTGGCAACAGGGCGTGAACCTGTACCCATTTGTAAACCAGATGGTAACGAAGTTTGTTCTGAACTCATGGCACCCGGCTGGCGAATATTTTGGTACATTAAATCTTCAAAAACAGCACGTTGGCGCTTAAAACCATTCGTACTAACGTTGGCTAAGTTATTGGAAATAACATCAAGGTTAGTTTGTTGAGCATCAAGCCCTGTTTTGGCAATCCATAATGAGCGGATCATAATAATTCCTTTGTGAAATTAGCTAACAGCGAGCAATTGGTTCGCCCGTTGTGCATTTTCATCAGCACTGCGGACAACTTTCATTTGCATTTCAAAGTGCCTTGCATTAGCAATCATAGAAACCATCGCTTCCGCGGCATTGACATTACTGCCTTCAATGACTCCCGCGGTGACAATTCCTCGTTCACTTTGTGGCAAAGCATTGCCATTTGCCGCTTGCCCTTGTGGTGATAAATGGAACAAACCATCTTCGCCACGGATCAAGTCTTGCGGTTGCGCTTCAACCACTTTCAAACGCCCGATTTGCCCTAACATCGTTGGCGGGTCAGTGGCTAAAAGTGCGGTAACTGTCCCGTCTGCACCAATGGTTAATTCTGCATTTGGCGGAACGTTAATCGGCCCACCATCACCTTGTAAGCGGCGCTCGCCAATGACAAGTTCACCTTCGCTAGACACTTGGATGTTGCCGTTACGGGTATAAGCCTCTGTGCCATCGGCTAACTCAACAGCCAAAAAATGCTTATCGTTTAACGCAACATCGGTTTGTTTACCCGTATAATTGAGTGGCCCTTGGCTCATATCAGCACCAGGAGTCGATGCCACCACCAGCGTTCTGGTTTGCTCGCTGTCACCATTTATTGGAACGGCACGCATTGCGGACAATTGCGCTTTAAAGCCTGCAGTTGACACATTGGCAATGTTATTTGAAACAATCGCTTGGTTTTCCAGCGCATGACGCGCTCCCCCCATCGCGGTATAAATGACGTGATCCATGGCCACCCTCTTGTTTTATCGTAAGTTAACCAGCGTCTGTAACATCTGATCTTGTGTTTTTATGGTTTGCGCGTTTGATTGGTAATTACGCTGCATCACAATCATGCTGATTAACTCTTGGCTCATATCGACGTTAGAAGATTCCAATGCACCACTGGTTAATTTACCAAACTGGCCGACACCCGGAACACCGTCCATTGGGTTACCAGAGGCATTAGAAGAGGCCCAAACGTTGCCACCTTGGGATACCAGACCATTTGGGTTTGCGAACGCAGATAACGCCACTTGGCCAACCACACGTTTTTGTTGGTTAGAATAGTTAGCGGTAATCAAACCGTTATCTTCAATTTTAAAGGTGGTGTATTCACCAGCAGGATAACCATTCACATCAATCGCACTGACGGAAGATTCGCTGACTTTTTGTTGACGAGTTTTCCCTAAATCAACTTTTAAGGTGCCATCATTTGCACCATTTAGCCCTTTGTATGCAAAATCAAACGTTGTTTCTATTGGCGTTACAACAGGCTCATCACCTGGATTCGGGCCCGGTGTTACCGTTTCTGTCACCAATTTTCCGTTACCATCAAATGACATATCCCCCAGCTTAGTTGCTGCTGTGTCATTCGCATCTTTAGCGTAAGCCGTCCACTTGTTGTCCGCTGTTTTTACAAAATAAACAGAGATTTCATGCGTGTTACCTTGGCTATCATACGCCGTCATGGTTGTACTGAAATTATAAGTCGCGGAATCATCAGGGTTATCAACATCGAAAGCTTTATCTTTGATTTTGTCTTCTGAATTCAAATTAATGGTTAATTTCGCTAACTCCGATGCTTTTGCATCCATCATATCCGTTGGGATATTCAAGCCCTCAGGTACACCACCACTTTGAATGGTAACATTGCCTTTTTCGTCGACACTCGCAGGATAGCCTGTGACCACCATACCTTGGTTATTCACTAGGTTACCGCTTTTATCCCGTAAGAATTGGCCATCTCGGCTGTAATAAGTATCACCGTTTTGGTCTTGTACACGGAAAAAGCCATTTCCGGAGATAGCAACATCTGTCGCTCTATCAGTACGCGTGATTGGGCCATCTTTAAAATTTTGTGTCACCGCGGCCACATTAACACCGAGACCAACACCTGAACCTGCAAACATATCTGCAAATGAGGTTGTCGCTCCTTTAAAACCATTTGTTGCGGAGTTGGCAATATTATTACCAATTGAATCAAGCCCCGCTGAGGCTGCATTTAAGCCACTGACTGCTTGTGAAAAAGACATATTTTCTCCATGAGTATTGGGGGTAAATTAAGAAGATGGATAAACCTTGAAAATGCTGCTCAGCGGGACACTTTGCCCAATGCCAACATCAAGTAATGGTGCGTCAGCCCCTGGAGTCACACCGTTAACACGGGTATACCCCAGTTTGGTGACTTCGATTTCAGCCCCCGAACTGACGGCTTTCACATCAAAGTAATATTTTCCTGTTGTATCTGTGACTAAGTTTCCGTTGTTATCACGACCATCCCACGCCATATCATAGATATCGGGTTTAACTTCCGTATCATAGGTAATGGTTCGCACAACCATTCGGTTTTTATCACGAATAGTAATTTCAACTTTGTCTGCCAATTTCGGTAAAAAGAAACCAAACGGCGAAGAAATATATTCAGATTGCGGCTCTTCACCGCCTTCTTCACCTTCAATAGCCTCTTTATTACTCAGTCCAAATGTTGAAGGACTATCTGGGCTGATACCTTCATCAGGAAGCGGGTTTGATGGCTTAGTCACATTGCTGTCTTCACCTGTGCTCTCTTTCTTGAGCGGCGCTAAGATGATTTCATTGCGCGGAATAAGCACACCCTTACCAACCAGCTGAGTGGCTTGTAATGACTGACCTGAACCAATTTGTTGGGAAATACCACTCACGCTATCGCTGAGTTTATTCATACTTTCAAGCGTGGCAATTTGCGCCAATTGGCTGGTTAAGTCCGTGTTTTCCATTGGCTTGGTTGGGTCTTGGTTTTGCATTTGCGTGACAATCATTTTTAAAAAAGTGTCACGCATATCGTCACTTTGACTTTTCTTTGGCACATTACTCGCAGCCGGCTCAGGGCCAGCTGTCGTATTATCCAAAGGGTCGTACATTGTGGCTGCAATTCCCATGAAAACGCTCCCTTACTGGCCTATTGTTAGTGTCTTTTGCAGCAAGGTTTTTGCTGTATTCATCACTTCTAAATTGGCTTGATAGCTACGGGAAGCTGAAATGGTGTTGATCATTTCACCGACCATGTCGACATTTGGCATTTGCACATAGCCTTTTTCATTCGCTGACGGGTGGCCGGGCTTATATTCCATACGAGGTGGCGTAGGGTCTTCTATCAACTCGCTCACACGTACACCACCTACTTCATGGCGCCCTTGTGGTGCCATTTGAAAAACCACTTGTTTTGCACGGTATGGTTGGCCATCAGGCCCTGCTATACTTTCTGCATTGGCCATATTGCTCGCACTGACATTCAAGCGTTGAGATTGCGCGGTCAATGCTGATGCAGAGATATCAAAAATACTCAGTAAAGCCATGAAGATTACCCTTGCTGTAAGACAGCCAACATACTTTTGACGCGGCTATTGATGAATGTAAGGTCGGCCTGATATTTCAGAGTGTTATCTGCGAATTGGCTACGTTCAATGTCCATATCTACCGTATTACCATCCATTGAGGTTTGGTAAGGAACTCGATATTTCAGGTCAATATTGGGGGCTTTGCCTCCTCGCCCTTCGATATGCCCTTTCGAAGTGACAGCAAGAGTCACACCTTTTCCCCCTACCACACCTTTATCCATGGCTTGTTGAAGTTGACGATTAAAGTCAATATCACGTGCTTGGTAGCCGGGTGTATCGGCATTAGCAATGTTTGAAGCTAATACGGTCTGCCTTGCTTCGCGTATTGACAAAGCCTGTTGCTGGAAAGCAAACGTGGCGTTTAATTTATCAATCATAGTGGCCCTCAATGGAGATAACGCGATCCCTGATTTGAACGTTCGCGAGTAAAAATTAAAATTCGACCTGCATATCTTAGCGGCCTACGAAAAATTCTAATGGCGAGATAAAGGCAAAATAATTGACCTATTTGGCTCATTCGTTATTTCAGAGCTGCGTAAACTGCAATCGTGAAAAAGTTTGCTTGCTGGGGGAGATAAAAGGGATGTATTACGCTAAAAAATTGCCATTATACTTGGTAATCAGCTTATTAGGGCTTACTCCAACGCTTTCTCAAGCGTCGTTACCTCAAGACATTAACCAATACTTTCGACAAATTCATGGGAAAGGCAAGCAAGTTTCAATTGAGATTAAAACACCGATTGAGCGTTGGCCGACTTGTGAAAACCCCCAGCTCAACCCCCCAGTTGGTGGGCGCAATATGGGTAATGTTTCCCTACCGATACAATGTGGTAAGAAAAAGCAGTTTATTCAGCTTACCGTGAATGTGACAGGTCAGTATTACGTGGCAACACGTAATATAAATAGAGGGGAATCCATACAATTTGTCGATATCGGTACCAAGAAGGGCTTATTACATAAACTCCCCGCAGGTGCAAGCACCGATAAAATCGCGCTACGTGGTGCGATAGCCCTGCGTAATATTCCTGCCGGGCAAACATTCACAAAATCAATGACAAGACAGCCTTGGGCAATAAAAGCGGGACAAACGGTATTTGTGTTCGCCAATGGTGATAATTTTTCAGTGAAATATGAAGGTCGTGCCATTAATAATGCCACTGCCGGCCAAAATACCCGAGTACGCTTGTTAAATGGGCAAGTGGTGAATGGGGAAGCGTTAGAAAATGGCAGTGTCCAAGTGGTATTGAGGTAAAGATAACCCCATTGATACGCTAAATAATTCGAGTTACAGCTAAGCGACAAGTGAAGATAGACCAATGAGCATACATGAGTCTATGATTCGGCTAGCTGAGTGCAGTCAACAACGCCGCAACTTGTAGTAATACGAGTATATACGCTAAATAATTCGAGTTGCAGCTAGGCGACAAGTGAAGATAGACCGATGAGCATACATGAGTATGTGATTCGGCTAGCTGAGTGCAGTCAACAACGCTGCAACTTGAAGTATGACGAGTATAGCTGGTGAATGATGCAATATTTTGTAACACTATAGACACTAAAGATTCATCAATATAAGCCGATAACTGACATATGACAAAAATCGGGAATAGGAAAATACATTATGGCTATTGAGCAAACATCTGCAATTTCTGCGCTGACTCAGGTGACAAACCGCGACCCACAAGATGCGGCTGCCCCGATGCGCGACAAAAAAGTGTCCAGCAATGAAGTCGTTCAAGAGAGTTCTTTTGCGCCAAGTGAGTTACAAAAAAAATTATTGCAACCTCAAGCTAGCGATATTAACAGTGCTAAAGTTGAGCAAATCAAACAAGCTATCAAAGATGGCACCTTAAAAATGGACGCTGAAAAAATTGCCGATGGCATTTTACGTGATGCCCATGAATGCATGTTATCAATGAAATAAAAATAGCCATCATGACTGACGAATTACTGATATTACTAGAGCAACAACTCTCTCACTTGCAATCATTACAGATAGTAATGAAAAATGAAGAGTTATTATTAGGTTATCACCGTGTGCCACCTTCGCCTTTCCAAGAAACCACTGAACAAAAACGGTTTCTGGTTGCCGCAATTGGTCATGGTGAAACAAACCGCTTGGCATTAGAAGCACAAGCGGAGGTTAGTGCACCTTATGAGAACAATGACGCACTAGCTGGGGTATGGGAAGCCATTAAAACCTTAACCACCAACCTAAAAGAGCTGAATTATCGTAATCACCAGATGCTGCAATTGCATATTGAGCTAAATGCTCAGCGCCTAAACTTTGTGAAAAAGCATAATAACCAGTCTACTTATGGTGCTGATGGCTTAGAGTCAAAGCGCCCTGTATTAGGTAAGAAAATTTCAATTTAAGGTTGTTTTGTATTTTTAAACTAAAAAGGATTACCCTTTCATGTACTAGATAATAAACACCTTTTCATCAATTAGTTTGAGTAGCCTTAATGCTGCACCATTTGGTTTAATCTCCCCTCTTTCCCATTTAGAAACACTTTCCTTGGTCATATTTAATATCGAAGCGAGAGAAGATTAAGAAATATTATTTTGCTCACAAATACGTTTAATGTCTTCTCCTGTCATAGACTTAGGGTTGGTGAATTTTTTCTTAAGCTCTTGTGTTTTTATCCGCGCCTCGATACGGCGAGCCGCGGTGCCATCAGCACCACCAATTGCTTTCATTTCTTGAGCAAATTTCAGTAACTCATTTATTTTATTATTCATAATGAATCCCCACCAACAGGTTAGCTTCAACTCACTATAATTTTTACTATAGTAAAAATTATCATGGTTAAGGAAGAAAATATGCTAATTAAGCAAAGTCTTGGAATAAAAAAAGAGGAAAATTACCGTATCCTATTGGCAATTTTCCTCTTTTTAATACTGTAGCTAAATGGCAAATAATACCGATAGAATTAACTGCCGCTGATCATTGACGTCATTCTGATCTTACGGTGGTCAGTCATTTCTAAATTCGACATGACCACTAGCTGTGGCAGGCTGCGCCGCAAGAAACGCGACAAAATTAGGCGTAAGCCATGGTTAACTAATAATACCGTTGGGGCTCCCATCGCCTCTTGGTGTGCCACGGCTTGCTCTGCTTGGGTTTGAATAAACTGCGCCAAGTTTGGCTCTAAACCACCGCCATTTTTAGCGGCTTGCAGTAAGATCTGTTCAAGACTAGCTTCTAAACCAATAACTTGAATTTCTTCTGCATTACCAAACCATTGCTGGGTGATAGCCCGACCTAACGCAATTCTCACTTGTGACGTCAGGTAATCCGTATCTTTATTCTCACCATTTTCCCCCGCCATTTCAGCTAAGGTTTCAATGATGGTACGCATATCGCGGATTACCACATCTTCCATTAATAAATTTTGTAGTACACGGTGCAAAATGGTTAACGAAATGGTATCTGGGATCAGGTCATCTGCCAATTTTGGCATCTCTTTTTTCACACGATCATACAACATTTGTGCTTCTTGGCGGCCAAATAAGGTGCTGGAGTTTTGCAACAAAATTTGATTAAAATGAGTTGCCACTGCGGTACTCGCAGATACCACCGTATACCCTTGTATTTGCGCTTGCTCACGTAAATCATCATCAATCCAGATTGCAGGTAAACCAAATGCAGGCTCTTTGGTGACGTCGCCTTGTAACGACCCGGCGGCATTACCTGGGTCAATAGCCAGGCTACGACCAGGCTGTGCTTCTCCCCGCCCAACTTCTGCACCTTTGATCAGAATTCGATATTCACAGGGGGAAAGCGCCAAGTTATCGCAAATATGTACGACAGGTGGTAAATACCCCACTTCTTGAGCAAATTTCTTACGTAAACCACGCAGTCGCCCTAATAATTCACCTTGCTGGTCATTATCAACTAAGGGAATCAACCGATACCCCACTTCCATCGCCAACAAATCTTCTAGTTGCACGTCATCCCACGTGGCTTCAACCACTTTATTTGCTTCTTGGAAATGCTGCGATTGGCTATTATCTCCCGTGGCACTTTCGGGTTGTTGCGATTTACGCACTAAATACCAACCAAGGGCGGCCAGTGCTGCAGTAAATAGCAAGAAAACAAAGTTAGGCATACCCGGAATCAAACCGATTAGGCCTAAAACGCCTGCGCTCAACCACATCACTCGCGGGTTATTAAATAGCTGGGTGACCATCTGCTCACCCACATCTTCATCGGTTGCCACTCGAGTGACAATAACCCCAGCAGCCGTTGAAATAATCAAAGCAGGAATTTGCGCCACAAGGCCATCACCGATGGTCAGCAAGGTATACGCACTTGTCGCCTCACCCAATGACATATTGTGTTGACCAACACCGATAATTAATCCGCCAACCACGTTGATCACCATAATCATGATCCCCGCAATCGCATCCCCACGCACGAACTTACTCGCACCATCCATTGAACCGTAAAAATCCGCTTCTTGAGTCACTTCCGCACGGCGTTTTTTCGCTTCATCATCCGTAATGATACCTGCGTTCAAGTCGGCATCGATGGCCATCTGTTTACCCGGCATACCATCTAACACAAAGCGAGCGCCCACTTCCGCAATACGCCCTGCTCCCTTAGTGATAACCATAAAGTTAATCAGTACAAGAATAATGAACACCACAATACCGATGGCAAAGTTACCGCCCACCAAAAAGTGACCAAAAGCTTCGACAACTCGTCCAGCTGCATCTGGCCCTGTATGGCCATCTAACAAAATAATTCGCGTTGAGGCGATATTCAAAGAAAGGCGCAATAAGGTTGCAAATAGCAAAATGGTTGGAAATGCAGCAAAGTCTAATGTGCGCTTAGTGAACATCGCCACTAATAGCACCATAATAGAAAGTGCAATATTGAAGGTAAACAGTAAATCCAATAAAAATGCCGGCAATGGCAGTACCATCATCGACAAAATCAATAAGATAAGAACCGGTCCAGCAAGTATTTGCCACTGCGTTCCCTGTAAATTTTTCGGCAATTTTAATAATGAAGCCAAATTAGCCATCGCGATTGTTATCTCCAGCAAAGTCCAGCGTCGGTGGCACTGGCAAATTTTTCGGTTTTTTTGGTCTGAGTCCACCTTCACGGCGCCAGCGGCGCAATTGGTAAACCCATGCTAAAACTTCTGCAACCGCCGCATATAAGGCAACAGGAATGCTTTGGCCTATCTCCGCATGGCGATATAGCGCACGAGCAAGCGGCGGTGCTTCTAACTGTAATATTCGGTGCTCTTCACCAATTTCCTTGATGCGCTGAGCCAATACGCCCGCACCTTTCGCTAATACTTTTGGCGCCCCCATTTTTTTGTCGTCATATTTAAGGGCAACCGCATAGTGTGTCGGGTTAGTGACGATGACATCCGCACTTGGGACATCCGCCATCATTCGGTTACGCGCAATCGCACGCTGTTGTTGGCGAATTTTGGCTTTAATCTGCGGGTCACCCTCTTGCTGCTTGAATTCATCTTTAATTTCCTGACGACTCATGCGCAATTTTTTTAAATGGGAGCGAAACTGATAGAAAACATCAAAAGCCACCATCGGGATCAGCAAAAACACAATTAAATACCCGGCAAAAATGACTTTCTGTAGTGCATTACTTAGCGCCGTAACCGGTGATTCCATCACTAAATGCAGTAATGATGGCCAACTTTGCCAAAGAAAAATAAACGCCCCTAAACCCACAAATAACGATTTTAAAATTGCTTTAAATAACTCAGATAACGCATTCATCGAAAAAATACGCTTTAGCCCTTTGATTGGATTTAACTTTTTCAAATCAAATTTAATCAACTTGCTATTAAAAACGAGCCCACCCACTAACGATGACGCAGAAATCCCCACCAAAGCTAACCCACCAATCACGGGTAATAAGGCAAATAAAGCCTCACTGACAACACGTCCTAAATAGCTGATCATCAAGCCTGTGTTTTGTAAGTAATGACCATCAAAAATAAAACCCTGACGAGCTATTTGCCGCAGTTGTGCCGCCAAATGTCCGCCACTTAACCATAGCAAGCTCACGCCAGCTAACATCATCATTAGCGAACTCAATTCTTTTGAACGAACGATTTGCCCATCATCTTTGGCTTTTTGCTTTTTATGGGGGGTGGGCTCTTCTGTTTTTTCTACATCACTCTCGTTGGACACCGTGATTCCAAAATTTAATGAAAATACGAGTTATCGCTATAGCATGACAGAGTGTAAAAAAATCAATGGTGGAAAATAGACGTAGTTCAAGGGGGTTATTTGGCTATTGAGCAATAAGCATGCTTAATTTCACATGCCTGAACACGTGTAATTAAGGAGATACCATGAGTACAATGGCTCAAAGCATGAAAAAAAACGCCAGTGTCACTATCGCGCCTGAACTTTATGAGCAAGCAAGGCTTGTTAAAAAAACATTACCTGTACGCCTAAATCCACAATTATCAATCAACGGGCAGGTTTTCATTTTAATGACTCATCAAATGGCTTGCGTCCCTCATTCATTATTAGGGAAAAAAATCGTTGACTTAAGTTGCCAACGAGACACCATTAAGCACGCAATCGACTTACTTATTAATGGCTTTTAACAATAAAGGGTTATTATGGATACTTGCCACCTTGTTGCCCCAGATATTTCCTTAGAAGATGCCCCCAAACATGCCCAGCGCATGCTTGACTGGCTAAAAGAACAAGGCATTATTGACCCACATTTCCAAGGCGTTGAATATGGTGAAGTCATTTATCGCCCTACACCCGCTCACAAAGAACCCATTTTGTACGTCATTAATGATGAAATCGTCCCAACCCAACTCCCGGAAGATATGCTAAAAAATTACATGTCTATCGTAACTGAACACACGGTTTTTCACGCAGGTGGCAATGGCCTCGGTATTTACTGCCCACAATGTGCCAGTGAACAAAGCGAACAGAGCCATGCATGGAGCGATACGGTATCTGATTGGTATGAGGGAAAACCAGAAAACCTCGCTTGTTTTTGTTGCGATTTTCATGGTCCACTTAATGCGTGGCAATTTGATCCGCAATGGGCATTCGGTAATTTAGGTTTTAGTTTTCATAATTGGGATGTCCGCGATGATTTTATTGAGCTATTTGCACAAATACTTGGCAGTAAGATCATCGCAGTCTATCAACATGATTAGCGATTAAATACTCACCTGAATACATATAGATTTACTTATACACTATATAATTCAGGGCGTAGAAGGAAAATCCAAGGTAAGGCGCAAGCCAACCGCTTCCGCATATTTTAATAATGTGCCTAATTTCGGGTCGAATTGCGCTTTTTCCAAACGCGACACGTTTTGCTTTTGAGTTTGCATTTTTTCTGCAATTTGCATCTGGGTTAAGTTATTGGCTAAACGCGCTTTTTTAAGTTGATTGATTAACGCTTGCCTCATTTGTAATTCTGAAGAGCACTCATCAACATCCCCGTTATTTTCTTGAACGATATCAGCTTGTTCTTTTTGTTCTTTAATCACGAAAGTAGAAATTAAATCGTTATTTATCATTGCAATCCCTTCCTTGTAACGCAAGTACAATAAAACTACCCTAATCCTATGTAATTAGAGTAGTTTAATTAAAAAAATGTCGGTAATTAGAAACCTAGCTCATCAAGTAAATCATCAACCTGAGACTGTGATGCCATGACATTAACGCCTTCTTTATTGATTTGCGGGCCATTGAGCAAACTTTCGTTTTGCGTTTTCGCACGCATTTCAGGTGGCGTATTTTCCATTAATAATGCAAGCAGTTGTTTTTCAGCTTCTTCAACCACTTCCATCATTTTTTTGATGACTTGTCCTGTTAAATCTTGGAAATCTTGTGCCATCATGATTTCCAACAACTCTGCTTTAGTCGTTTCGCTGTCTTGGATCACCTGTCCTAAAAAGGCTTCTGTTGACTCACGCAATTGTGCAGGAACCGCATCTCCAGCGGTTTCTTGCCACTGCTGTTGCAGCACCTGCGCATTTTTATTCATTTCCACTTGCAGTGGTTTGATGACATCAATGCCATTTAAGGTTTTTTCTGCCGCTTGCGCCGTCATTTGTGCGATATAACGCAGCCTGTCTTTTCCGTCTGGAATACTCGCCACGGCTTGTTGAACGCTTTTTTCTAGGCCCAATTCGCGCATACTTTCACGCAGGGTTCTCATTAGCGTACCAATGCGTGTAATGACTTGTTTTAAATCATCATTACCATTGCGAATACCTTCCATACCCACTTGTTCAGTCATGAAAATCTCCTTTGGCACGCACTGTTATTGCAGACCCATTTTTTCGAATACTTTATTCAATTTTTCTTCTAAAATAGCGGCAGTGAACGGCTTAACTACGTAACCACTCGCACCCGCTTGTGCAGCCGCAATAATATTTTCTTTTTTCGCTTCAGCCGTCACCATCAAAACTGGGATGTGCTTTAATGCATCATCACCGCGAATAGTTTTGAGCAGTTCTAAACCATCCATATTTGGCATATTCCAATCGGCAACCACAAAATCGATGCTGCCTGCACGAATTTTCTCTAAGGCATCAACACCGTCTTCCGCTTCTTCTATTTTATTAAATCCGAGCTCTTTTAATAAGTTACGGACGATGCGGCGCATAGTAGAAAAATCATCAACAACCAAAAAACTGAGATCTTTAGCGGCCATAACCACTCCTTCAAAATACAATTGTGAATTCCTGCCCCGGGTTAAACCGTGACAGAAGAAAGTCTTGCTAAAACACTTGGGGCAATCTTGAGAATATCTTGCACTTCATCCGCAGCTCCCATTTCAATCGCAGCACGCGGCATACCAAATACCACACAACTACTTTCGTTTTGTGCGTAAGTGATTGCCCCCTGCTTACGTAAATTTAATAGTCCTTTCGCTCCATCCATCCCCATTCCCGTCAATAAAATACCAATGCATTTTCGCCCAACACATTGAGCTACTGAATCGAACAACACATCAACAGAAGGACGGTGCCGGTTAACAGGTTCGCTTTGCTGTAAAATGACTTGAAATCCCTTGCCTTTATCGGCAATCAACATATGCGAATCGCCTGGTGCGATATATGCATGGCCTTTTTGTAATAGCTCGTTGTGTTCAGCTTCTTTTACGGTCAATACACACAGCTTATTTAAGCGATCAGCAAAAGAACGCGTAAAACCCGCAGGCATATGCTGAGTGATCACGACAGGTGGGCATTCATGAGGTAACATTTCTAGAAATTGACGTATCGCCTCTGTTCCACCTGTCGATGCGCCAACCGCAATCACACGGCTGTTACAAACATAGGGAGAGAGCGCTTTGGCTTGAGAAACTGGCTCACTGACCTTTTTGTCCGGACGAGCAAAACGGCTGCGCTGAGTAATTTTTGACATAGCTGCTGCGCGAATTTTTTCACCAATAATATCGCGATAACTCATCATGGTTTCACGAATACCAATTTGCGGTTTCGTGACAAAATCCACAGCACCTAATTCCAGCGCCTTTAATGTCACTTCAGAACCTTTCGACGTTAATGTTGAAACCATGACCACAGGCATTGGGTGTAAGCGCATTAATTTCTCTAAGAAATCAATACCATCCATTCGTGGCATTTCCACATCTAACGTAATCACATCCGGCTCATATTGCTTGATTAAATCACGAGCAACATAAGGGTCTGGTGCGGTATCAACCACTATCATGTCATCATGGCTATTAATAATTTCGCGCATTAATTGGCGCATCAGTGCTGAGTCATCCACACATAGCACTTTAATTTTTTTCATTACCCCCTCCTCGCCGCTTGCAAGCTGTAGACGGTTTGCCCTTTAATAACGAAACTTTGTGATAACTGCGATAAATTTTCAGAATGCCCAATAAATAACAAACCATCTGGCTTAAGCAATGGAGCAAAACGCTCCAGCATTTTTATCTGCATCTCTTTATCAAAATAAATCATGACGTTACGACAAAAAATCGCATCAAATCGATGTTGCATTTGCCAATCATGGTCACTCAAATTTAAATAACGAAATTCAATCATTTGGCGTAATGCTGGCTTGACTCGCGCATAGCCATCAAACTCGCCAACGCCTTTCATAAAATAGCGTTGTCTCTGTAATGCCGTTAAAGACTTCAGCTCTTCTATGCGATACACGCCTTGTTTCGCTTTTTCTAGCACTTCCGTGTCAATGTCACTGGCAATGACTTTGGCATTAATTGCGTTTGGCCCAAGCACATCACTCAATGTCATGGCTATCGAATATGGCTCTTCTCCTGTTGAAGATGCAGCGCACCAAATATTAATCGCGCTATTTTTACGTGTGCGAACAAAGTCTGCTAGCGTCACAAAGTGGTGCGGTTCACGAAAAAATGCGGTTAAATTTGTCGTCAGAGCATTCACGAAAGCTTGCCATTCTGCATGGTGAGGCTCACGCTCTAACATCCGTAAATAATCGGAAAAATTGTCGATATTACAATCACGCAACCGCTTTAACAGCCGGTTATAGACCATATTTTTTTTATTCATGGTGAGGACAATGCCTGATTTTTTATGAATAAATCGACAAACCCGACCAAACTCATCATCAGTCAGTGGTTCTACCTGTGGTACAAAAAGCATCGTACTTGTCGTCCTATTCAATAAAAACCCAGAGGCAGCCAGTTATTTGGCTGCCTTTTAGGATGGATAACCTAAGAAAAAATAACCAGTTACGATTATCCACCGAAAACTCAAAAACGAGTTTTCACAACACTTAACGCCGATTACGATTTAATTGACTTTCAGGTAATTCAAAGAATGCAACCGTATCAACTAAGTTGTTCGCTTGATCTTCTAGCGCTGCCGTCGCACTGGTCGATTGCTCAACTAACGCCGCATTTTGTTGTGTGACTAAGTCCATTTGGCTTACTGCTGTTGCGACTTGCTCAATACCACGGCTTTGCTCATTGGATGCAGAGGCAATATTACCCATTAATTCAGTAACTTGGTTAACTGCAGCAACCAATTCACTCATAGTTGCACCTGCTTCATTAACTAATTGAGAACCTTGGCTGACTCTGCCAACAGATTCATCAATCAAGGTTTTAATTTCTTTTGCCGCTTCCGCACTACGCTGAGCTAATGCTCTAACCTCACCAGCAACCACAGAGAAACCGCGCCCCTGTTCACCCGCTCGAGCAGCTTCAACAGCAGCATTCAATGCTAAAATATTGGTTTGGAAGGCGATGCCATCAATCACACTAATAATGGCACTGATTTTTTGTGAGCTATTGGAAATGGAAGTCATGGTATCAATCACGTCTTCGGTGATCTCTCCACCTTTCGTTGCGGTTTTCGATGCGCTAACAGCAAGTTCACTGGCTTGGCGCGCGTTATCCGCATTCTGCTTAACCGTAGCGGTTAACTCTTCCATACTGGCTGCGGTTTCTTCAAGTGATGCCGCTTGCTGTTCAGTACGTGAAGATAAATTATTATTTCCTAACGCGATTTCACGGATACCAGTGTACATTTGGTCCGTATTTGAACGTAGCGCTGTTACTGAAGTCGCTAGAGACTCCTGCATGTCTTTTAACTTACCAAACACTTCACCAATTTCATCACGGGTAGTGACTTCAATTTTCTGATTGAGTTTACCATCAGCCACTAATGCAAAGTGCTCTCCCATACTTTTCAATGGGTTAATCACTTTACGTTTCATCCAGTAGTTAACAAAAACAATAACGGCAAGGATAATAACAATCACTGAAGCGAATGAACTCCACGCAAACGTGTTATACATTCTTGCTGCTGCAAGAGATTCATCATTTTCAGCATTCAGTAATTCAAGGTATTCCTCGACAACTTGCTCCAACTGATCCTGGTTTTCTTGGGCAGGAAGTTCAATATAGGCTGCAATATCTTTATTATCTAAATGTGTTTTTAATGCTTTGAGTGTCAATACAAAGGCTTGATACCGAGCCTCAAGAGCGGCGAGATTTTCTTTCTCACTCAAAAGAGGCTGGTTTTTAAACGTGGTGTAATCTTTCTCAGCTTCTTCGAGTAATTTATCAAAAGTTACTCTCGTTTCTTCAATCAACGGTTCGTTACCACCCACTTTATGCAGCAAAGCAATTTGCGTTAAGCTGTTGCGTGCTTGCATTAGGTGTTTACTGGTTTCTTCAAGCATCGCTCGCTTATCAGACCCCAAATCAATACGCTCTAAAGATTTTAATTCACTTACAACAATCCCGACAGAAACCCCGCTAGACACAATCTGCATCCCACAAAATAAAATGAGAAGTAGATACAAACTCACCGAAATTCGGATATTTTTACCAAACATAGAAATCCCCACTTGTGCCAGCTAAGAGAACTAAACCTCTGAAACATTGTCTTGTTTTCTAATGCACAGAAACGCTGCAAAACCAAAGCCTTGCAGCGAAAGACTGAGCTTAACCCTTAGAAAGTTTCCCAATTGTCATCATCTTTATGTTCTTTTGATGACAGTTTTGTCAGATCCGGTGTTTTAACGATATTTGAAACCGTTCTTGCTGCCGGCTGAATATTGCGTATTTCGCTTTGTTTTAATGGTGGTAAACGGAAGATTGAAATCAATTGCGACAGTTTTGCCACTTGTTCTTCCAATACATTGGCTGCAACCGCAGACTGCTCAACCAGCGACGCATTTTGCTGTGTCACTTTATCCATTTCTGCAACAGCGATGCTGACCTGTGCAATTCCTTTACTTTGCTCGTCTGATGCAGTTGCAATGTGCGTCATAATGTCAGTGACACGTGTGACAGACTCAACAATCTTGGTCATTGTTTCGCCCGCATCTTCTGCTTGGCGAGCGCCTGTCCCAGTTCTTGACACTGAATCTTCAATTAACGTTTTAATCTCTTTAGCCGCATCAGCACTGCGTTGTGCTAAATTACGCACTTCATCAGCCACCACAGCAAAACCACGACCATGCTCACCTGCTCGCGCCGCTTCAACCGCTGCGTTTAGCGCTAAGATGTTGGTTTGGAAGGCGATGCTATCGATAACCGCAGTAATATCAGAGATTTTCTGTGAGCTATCGGCAATGTTCAGCATGGTACTGACCACATTCGATACCACTTTGCCACCCTCTTTTGCTATCACTGAAGCTTGGTTTGCAAATTCACTCGCTTGGTGGGCGTATTCCGTATTTTGTTTTACGGTTGCAGTCAGCTCACTCATACTGGCTGAAGTTTCTTCTAAGCAAGCAACTTGCTGCTCAGTTCGTGCAGATAAGTCATTGTTGCCTGCTGCAATTTCGGTTGTACCTTGGTAAATAGTTTCGCTACCATCTAGCACACCACGAACGGTATTAATCAATTCCTGCTGCATATGTTGAACACCATTGGCCAACTCGCCAATTTCATTCTTGGCAATTGTTGTCACATTCGGTGTTAAATCGCCTGAAGCAAAGACTTTAATACGCTCAATTAAAATACCGAGTGGTTCAATAATGCCTTTACGAACATAGCGATAACTAAAGAAGCCAATTAAGACGAGTAAGATAGATAGTGTCACCAACATATATAAAGATTGGCGATAGTTATTATCTGCATTTACGACTTCGGCCTGAAAATCTGCTGAGATATCCGCAAAATAAGCGTTAAATTGCTCTTCAAATTTTACTTGGTGCCCTGAGGTTCTGTGTGCATAAAAGCCTTCAAGGTCACCTTTTTCAGCGAATTCACCTAGCTTGATTAACGCATCACGATAGGTTTCATAGGTGCTAAATAGTTTTTCAAATTTGGCCTTATCATAATCCGAACTTTGCATCAGCTTGTTATAGCGCGCATAGGCATCATCCGCTGATTTAAAGTTACGTTTAGCGGCTTTAATCAAATCTTCTGTCGTTGCATCGTCTTGAATTTTACGACCTTCAAGCAAATAGGCATTGATAGAGCGGTTTAAGTTAGCTCGAGCTTGTAACAAATTGACCCAGCTTTCCGTTAATACTTGTCTTTGGCGTTGTAATGAATTCAAATAACTGATGCTGTCGCTGTTATCGCCCAGTTTGGTAAACATCAACCCACTGGATACCAGTTGCAGCAAAATAAAGATAAAAATGACGGACAAAAGTCCCGATACGATTTTAATTCGACTGTACATGACGTTTTACTAACATAATTTTGTTGTATTTTGGATATCGGTCATCCAACCAAAAACTTTAGTTAATGACTTATTATTATTTGAACAATTGTTGGGGCTGAGAATTACTCAGCCATGCTGTCAATCAGCGCCATTTCATCGCTTGTTAATAATTTTTCGATATCGACTAAAATCAACATACGGTCGTTTAATGTTCCGAGCCCTGTCAGATATTGTGTTGATAATGTCACGGCAAAATCAGGTGGCGGTGCAATTTGTTCTTCATTCAAGACCAGTACATCCGAAACTCCATCGACGACAATACCAACGACGCGATCTTTTAAATTCACTACGATAACGACCGTGTTATCGTTATACACCACGTTTTCATGGGAGAATTTCACCCGTAAATCAATAATCGGAATGATGACCCCACGTAAGTTAGTCACTCCTTTGATAAAATCAGGGGTATTCGCGATACGAGTCACTTGTTCGTAACCACGAATTTCCTGCACTTTTAAGATCTCAATGCCATACTCTTCTTCACCCAAGGTAAAAATGAGGTAGCCTTCGCCGTTTTTTTCTTCTTCGTGTTTATTTAAATCATCATCTAACATAGACATGGTGTATGGCCTCTATTTAGTGCACGACAGGTTGAGAAACCTGCTGTTTCTTTTTAATCAAAATGCTGTTATTCATTTTTTGTAGTTCAGCCACATCTAAAATCAATGCAACAGAACCATCACCCATAATCGTTGCTGCGGAAATACCGGGGATCTTGCGATAATTACTTTCAATGTTTTTCACCACCACTTGCTGCTGCCCAACTAATTTGTCGACCAACAATGCAAAACGATGACCTGCATTCTGAATAATCAGCACAATACTGTTATCTAAATTTCGTTCGGCTTCTTCGATGGAAAATACGTGGTGTAATTCAACAAGCGGTAGATATTCACCTCGCACAAGCAGCATTTTTTCCTCTCCAGCCAAGCGATAAATATCCTCTTGTCGAGGCTGCAACGTGCTGATAATTGCACTCAATGGCACGATAAAGACATCTTCCGCTACTTTCACCGACATCCCATCCAAAATCGCTAAAGTGAGCGGTAATAAGATGCGGATAATGGTGCCTTTGCCTTCGGTAAAACCGATTTGAATACGACCGCCCATGTCTTGGATATTTCTTTTCACCACATCCATTCCAACACCGCGTCCCGAAACGTCTGTCACTACCTCTGCGGTTGAAAATCCTGGAGCCATAATCAGCATCGCAACTTCATCATTGCTCATACCATCATGCACGTTCATGCCTTGTGACTTCGCTTTTGCCAAAATACGTTCACGGTTTAGCCCTGCGCCATCATCACGAACTTCAATGCAAATATTGCCACTTTGATGTGCTGCCGCTAAGGTCAATGTGCCAGCTTCTGGCTTACCATTTGCCACGCGAACTTCTGGCTTTTCAATCCCATGGTCGAGGCTATTACGAACAAGGTGATTCAGTGGATCGACGATGCGCTCAATCAAACTTTTATCGAGTTCAGTTGAACTTCCTTCCACTTTCAGCTCGATTTTTTTACCTAATTTCGATGCAATATCGCGTACCATGCGTGGGAAACGACTAAATACGTAATCCATTGGCATCATGCGAATTGACATAACGGATTCTTGCAAGGCGCGAGAATTACGCTCCAACTGTACGATTGAGCTTAATAAATCACTGTATTCATTTTGATCGACATGCTGACTATGTTGGGTCAGCATTGATTGAATAATGACCAACTCCCCGACTAAGTTGATCAACTGGTCAACTTTCTCTACAGCCACACGAATACTGCTCGAATCCCCTTTCGGTTTAGCGATTGCAGGTTTTTTCGATGTATTTGCAGGCGCAGCTACCGCTGGTGAAACAGTTACAGGTTTTGCTTCTTTCTCCGGCTCAGGAATCTTAATTTCGATTGTGCCATCGGAGCCATCCGTGATGACTTCTTCAGGAGATAAGGCGAGGCAATCCGCAAATGATACGACTTGGTGAGCAATCTGTGATTCATCCACCACAAAACATAATACGCCACTAATATCATCAATATCAGTGTTTGTACCAAGCCATGCTTGCAAACTATTTGCTGTTTTTTCAGTATGATACAAGTGCCCAAATAAACTGAGCTCATCTGCCAGTAAATCAACTTCATTTTCTTTGAGCTGATTTAACGAGATCATAAAGTAGTGTGAATATTCACCTTGCTCTGCGGGAGCTTCTTCAACAACCGCAACTTCAACTTTAGTCTCAGGTAACGCAGCCGTTGTTTCAGTGACCTCTTCTGCTTTATTTTCAACCCGGCTAAGCACCTCACAAATGCGCTTAAAGGTCTCTTCATCCGGCAAAGAATCATTTTTATAGGCATCTAACTGTGATGCCATGACATCCTTAGCATCAAGAAAAACATCAATAATGTCAGGTGTGAGTGTTAATTCATCATGACGCGCCTTATCTAAAAGGTTTTCCAATGTGTGAGTCGTATTCTGCAACTGAGTGAAACCAAAGGTTGCAGCCCCTCCTTTTATTGAATGGGCACTGCGGAAGATGGCATTTAGCTGCTCGCTATCCGGGTCAAAAGGATCAAGCTCAAGTAAATGTTGTTCCATATCCCTGAGCAACTCATCAGCTTCATCGAAAAATGTTTGATAAAACTCGGTAATATCCATGGTTTTTATCCAATTTCGCTTAAGTTTCACTTAACGCTGTCTGCCGGACATTCCGGCAGACAACTAAACATGTTATGTAATAAATTCAAATAACAGCAATTCATCACGGTATTTTCACCGCAGCGACAACACCCACGGACGTTTCTGGTGTGGGCTTTTGCGGTTTATTCAGCACATCATTGATCGGCTTTGCGCCATCATATTCACGGAGGATCTGCTTTGTTTCTTCATCATTTAATACAATGATACTTATCCGGCGGTTGATCGGAGCAAAGCCATCATCTTTGTCTAAGTGAATAGCTGATGCCATTCCAACCACGCGTAAGACTTTATTTTCATCCATTCCACCGCGAATCAATTCACGGCGTGAAGCATTCGCGCGATCAGATGAAAGCTCCCAGTTGCTGTAATTGGCTCCGTTGGCATAAGCGAGATCATCAGTATGACCGGAGATACTAATTCGATTGGGAACATCATTAAGAAGTGGTGCTATTGCTCGCAAAATATCACTCATATACGGTTCAACCATTGCCGAACCAACTTTAAACATTGGGCGATTTTCACTATCTACAATTTGAATTCGCAGCCCATCGTTGATCATATCAATCAGTAAATGTGGCTTTAATTCATTCAAACGTGGGTCTTTTAAAATGGCCTGCTCAAGTGACTCTTTTAATTTTTCAAAACGATAGTTTGCATTTCCATCAATAATATTATTAGGTTCTGGCATCACATCCCCATCACGGAAAATAGGGTCTTTACCACCACCAGGAATAGGGTTTGTGGCATCTCCACTTTTACTTCCTGGGTTGATAGCTGTACTTAAGGGAGTACGAAAATACTCGGCAATTTGAGTTAATTCTTGAGGACTTGAAATTGAGATTAGCCACATCACTAAAAAAAATGCCATCATCGCCGTCATAAAATCGGCATAAGCAATTTTCCATGAACCGCCATGCCCGTTTTGCTGATGCGAACTGCGTTTTTTAACCCGAATAACATGCGGTGTATTGGCTGCCATCCGTTAGTTACTCCTCAGTTGTTTCTTGTGAGCGAGCACCAACTTTCACTTCTCGAACTTTATCTTCAAGTTCAACAAATGAAGGCCTATCTGCACTGAATAACACCTTGCGGCCAAATTCCACTGCAATTTGAGGGGCATAGCCTTGCAATGCTGAAAGGAAAGTCACTTTAATGCATTCCATCATTTTCAATTGCTCACTACTGCGTAGTCTTATTAGTGCAGCCAAAGGTAAAATGAAGCCATAAGCCACTAAAATACCTAGAAATGTTCCCACCATAGCATGAGCAATTAAAGCACCCAATTCACCAGCAGGACGATCCGCTGAGCCCAAGGCATTTACGACACCCAAAACGGCCGCAACGATCCCAAATGCAGGCATAGAGTCACCGACCATATTTAACCCCGAAGCCGGTACTTCATTTTCTTGGCGAAAAGTTTCTAACTCTTCGTCCATTAATGCCTCAATTTCATGGCTTTGTAAGTTACTGCTTACCATCAAACGTAAGTAGTCCACGATGAACATCATGGTGGATTCGTCTTTTAAAATACGGGGATACTGGGAAAAAATTTCACTTTCACTTGGGTTATCAATATCTTTTTCAAGTGCAAGTAACCCTTGCTGGCGTGATTTATTAAGTAATTGAAATAACAACGCCATTAAGTCCATTGACATTGTTTTATTGTAAGAGGAACGACGAAAGAGTTTTGGTAATACTTTACACAAGGCGACTATAGATTTGCCACTGTTACCAACAACAAAGGCACCTAAACCTGCACCTAAAATAATAACAAATTCAGCAGGTTGATAAAGCGCACCCAAATGGCCACCGACCATTAAGTATCCGCCTATAACCGCAACTGTAACAATGATATACCCGATGAGTATTAACACAATATTCCCTTTCACTCCGTTGGTTAACAGATGGCAGTCAAAGGGAATATTAGGAGTGACAGGCAAAAACCTTTGCCTGTTAACCAAATCAATCCAATTACATTACCGCTTTAGTAATGCCATCCTGTCGATATACCGTAATATCGGCTAGATGCTCGGAAAGTTTACGTTTTTTTATTGCACGTGATGGCGGTTGGCATAAACTACAAGTAAAGCTATTTTCAGGAATATGTGCGTAAGTAATAAAAGAACCATGGCAACAGCTACATTGTGAACTTTGTAACATGCCACTTTCCACAAAACGGACTAATGTCCAAGCGCGTGTTAAAGCTAACAAAGGCTCCTCACCAGGTTCTGGAATGCACTGTTCAAGGTATAACCTGTAGGCTTTTAATATGGCATCCACACCACGACATTGACCACTTTTAAGTAAAAATTGATAAGCATTATAGAACATGGATGAATGAATATTCTGTTCCCACGTCATAAACCAATCTGTAGAAAAAGGTAGCATGCCTTTTGGTGGTGGGCAGCCTCTTAGCTCTTTATATAAACGAACTAAACGACCACGACTAATTTGAGTTTCACTTTCTAACATTTGAAGGCGAGCGCCTAAAGAGATTAGTTCCATGGCTAATCGAATATCATTCGCTTCTTGGACTATACTTTTTTCAGCTGCGGTACTCATCTTTTTCTCGCTATTTCTGTGTCGCCCTCATTATGCGTTTGCAATAATCGGGTCGAAAGTAAGATACCTGTATGAATTTGTTGCAATTCATCAACTCTTGAATCACGGGTTAGCTTTTCAATTGTGTCACTATTATCAAATCTAAACTGGCAGATTAGCTGGTTTGTCTCTGCTAATTTGACTAATTGAGGGAGTGTAAGGTCTGCTAAAGTAGTTGCCATTGCATCAGAGATACCTAAACGAAACATCGCAGAGGCTTTCTCTTGGGAGATGAGTTTTTGGGCTAATAGCAAATATGAGAGGTTAATATCGTATATATGCTTCAGAAAATCTGTCGTCGAGCTCATTTTTTTTCCTTTCCGAAAATTATCAACATCTGTGCGATCTGTGTGCAAAAAGAACAAATATAAATTTGAAAGTATTGTGTAATCAAATTATTAAATTTAAAAAGTAATTAAATTGGGTAAATACAATTCCATTAATTTTCCCATGTCATCCATTCAAAAGTACCCAATTTGGAGTATAAACACACAAATTTCCAAACTTAAATTAAAGATATTTCCTGAATACCTACAACAATAAAGAATGACTAAAAAATTAGCGGTTCCCGTAAAAATCAGAAATGGCTGATGTCATTATTAGTCGCTAATTATTATGCACCACTAAATTAACTATTCAAGGTACTTATGTTTCTTTTTATACCAATGGGATGATTACCCCTTAATTCATTAAATAATCTTCATTATTTCTTTATCTTCTATTACTTTATCCTAAATATCCACAACATTTTTAGTCACCTTAAGCAAAATGGCAGGATTTTAATCAAAGCATTCACTCTTTACATGTGATTACCAAGCGAAAAAAACCAAGCACAACATCAAAAACAACATATTGATCCAAATCAATTTTTAGTATTAAGAAACTGAGTTACCCATGTCTGTAATAAGCCGTTATCGGCACTATTGGAATAAAACTTAATCATTAATTTTCAATAAGTTTAATCTACATTACAACCATCGTTCAAAATTATTCAATCGTAGTTATCATACAAACTCTCACTATATTGTCATACATATTAAGTATCCGCCCTCAATTCTCATTAGATTAATTAAACAATGATTATAATGTCATCATCTCGTAATATTAATAAAATTAATAAAATTTAAATAAATTACCAATAATAAAAAACTATTTAGCTTAAATACTTTTACTGGTTATTTTTGTTTTTTTAATATTTTAAGTAATCACTTTGTTATTAATTCATTAAAGTAATTTTTTTGATTAATTAATATTTGTTTTTTTATATAAAGTAGCTGAGATTTCATTTTTTTTAATAAAAAGATCAACCTACGTTAATCAATCACTTTTGTGTTAAGGGTGAAAAATGAAGGTTTCAATTAAGAACATTCCATTTTCTATATATTTTTCATATCACTTTTAAAACATTCGATTGGCACTTAAAATAAAAACGACTAAGCGTATTATTACATGTCTTCATGCTTATCCGTTCTAGCTGTTTTCACGCAATGACAACAAATTTGATTAACCAAGGTTATAGTAACCTTTAATTACTATATACTTTTATTTTAACAAAATACCCTAATCATCATCCTAACTTAAGTAAAATTGCTTAATCCAATAATGAAGGAATAGAAAAAAATGACTTTTAGTTAAAATAATTCAGTGAGAAGCTTGCTTATAAAACAAACAAATTTATTGTGCTTTTTATGAGCAAAAATATTCTCCAATTTGCGACAGTCTTCACACTTGTTTTCTTTGTTTCTCAATAATTTCCGAATAAAACGATACTCTCATTGATATATTTATGTTAAGAAGATCACATTAATATTGCTTACAATGCTCTCTAAGTCGTATGTAGGATCAATATAGACAAAATGATGAAAAAATGACAAGGCCAGTGAAGTGATAAACTTGTTTTCCTCATGCACCAATGCAACACTGAGCACACTAAAATATAATTTTAAGGAAAAGCATGTTCAATTATCAAGCAACTGTAGACTTCATTGAGGAAGAAAACGTATATGAAATCAACTTTAGTGATTTTTCTGGGCTACAGGGCGTTAGCTATTGTAAAGAAGATGTTGAGTTAGAAGCCCAAGAAATTTTGCTCGCTTCTTTTGCTGAACTAATTGAACTCAGAAAACCTATTCCATTAGCAACACAAACAAAAAGTGAAGCAACCTTTACTGTTTATTTACCCATAATCTGCTGCTTAAAAATTGCCTTGCATAACGCGATTCTCAATTCTGCAACACAACGCATCGACCTCGCTCGCAGGCTGAACATCAATGCACAACAGATAGAACGCTTACTCGATATTCATTACGCATCTAAAATTGAACTTTTAGAGCAGGCTTTATATATATTAGGCGTTGAAGCTTCAATTACAATCACCCAAAAATTGGTTGATAACAGCATGAACTGATCATCATTGATAAGAATAGCGCCGAAATAGCCTGAAACACTTTTATTTACCTATACTGATTGTTAGGCGTTGATGAAATGGCAGAGACTTGAGTTAATTTTATTTTCCTCATGTCTCAAACCCTGTAATTGCAATCACTTCTTAGGTACATTCCATATTAAAAAATAGTCTCTTTAAATTGTTCGCAATTCAACCAAATCATACTTTTCCAACCCAATACAGATTCCTTGGGGTGTCTATCACGTTTCATGTCTTAAGCATCTGTGATTTTTATCGTACTCTTAAATGATGAATAAAGGATATTGTAGCCTTATATCCGGTTACTAAATCATGAGTTAACTCGAATTAAGAGTAACATTTAACTTAATAAGACTCATCAATATTTGACGTATTACCTTCCCTTTCATAATCCCTAAAATAATTTATTTTAAATAAAAATCTCAATGAGGTACAATAAGTGAGTTTTTATATAGGGTATATGTATGAAAAATGAAAATCACTTAATCTCGAATATAAAAGATAATAACCAACCATACTGGCCTACACTAAAGCTTATATTGAGTTCATTAATTGTTTTTGATTTTTATTTAAATTTAGTTGATAAAAACAAATATGCGTTGCTTATTAATACTTTTGAATTAACATTAATCCCTATGTTTGTATTTATAGTTGCATTTATAACAAAAAATACGACATGGAAAGGGTTACAATCTCATCTTCTTCCTGCTGTTATCATTTATTTTACGTTCCAAACAATCGATATGCTCCCACTTTATTTCACCGGTGAGTTAACTTTAAGAACCTATTTACTTTCTCCTCAATACGGAGTTTGGTTTTTCTTAGCAACGCCTATCTGGCAAGCTATTTTTTTATTATTACCGAAAAGCTTTAAATTAAATAAATTCTACCTCTCTATAATTTTAACATTATCATTGATAATTTCTTATATAACAAAAACTTACCTTATGCCATTTTCTAGTTTCTTCTCAATTATTCTATATTTTCCATTTTTTGTCATCGCTTATTTTATTAATAATAAAAGTATATCTTCGTTAAGAAAAAAACCTACCATGGTAATTTTTTGTATTACAATTTCAGCTATTTTATTCCTTCATTATCGAGATGCTTTCTTAAGTGAAATGCTCAGCGGTATCAACTCCTATTTATTCTTCAACGAATTTATTATTCATATTTTAAATTTTTCTATAAGTCTAGTGTTAGGGTCAAGCATTATTTACTTTGCCTTATCAACTGATAAATATGCGAAAACATCAAACAATGCTTTAGGTGTTTATTTAATCCACCCAATTATTTGTTTTATTATATTACAAACATTAGTTTTTTTAGGTATAGAGCTTAATTTATTATTAATAATAACATTTACTCTACTAACCATTTGTATAGCACTTTTATTAGCATCAATTCCAATTATTCATTGGTTTATAGATCCTATTTTTTACTCTAATAAATTGAAATAATGAGGTAAAAGCCTAACTCATAAACAATCAATGCTATTTGAATACTAATTAAAACAGATAAAAAATCACCTCAGCAGGTTAGTTTGAAACGCTGTTTAAATTCCTTGCAATCCTAGTTAGTTCAATCCGGCGTCCCGCTGTCTGATCTTCAAGAAATGGGCGGCTAGGAAAGTATTGAGATGGTTCTGCGATATGCTCACTGAGCACCAGATCACTTAGCCAAACATGCTAAGCAAATTGATGCAATATTTAATGCTTGCGTCCCAAATACGTCCCATACAGTCAGTATAGGTTCCGCAGCATGCTCATAACTCATTGAAAATCTTGGTGGGTTGTGGGGGGCTCGAACCCCCGACCTAATGATTAAGAGTCACCTACTCTGCCAACTGAGCTAACAACCCGATACAAATTATTTAACGCCTAACAATTGCTACAGTCAATATGATTCTGCTATTTTTATTATCTAAGTTAATTTAAAGTTACGAATGTAAAATTTAAGAAAACTATCGCTTGAATAAACATCACTTCGTTTCTAACAAGATAACTTTTCCTTACTCTAATTGAGATTTATGTCACAATATTTCACGCAAACATAACCACAAAATTATAAAAAAGACTGTGGCTAATTATCACAAACCACTACGGACATCTTTAGTATGGAAGAAAATGCGAATTCACTATCAACACAACCCAACGCTGATCGTAATCAGCTAAAACGTAGTCTTAGTAACCGCCATATACAACTTATTGCTATTGGTGGCGCAATTGGTACAGGCTTATTTATGGGTTCTGGTAAAACCATTTCACTTGCGGGCCCATCAATTATCTTTGTGTATATGATAATCGGCTTTGTGCTATTTTTTGTGATGCGCGCAATGGGTGAACTGCTACTTTCTAATCTGGACTACAAATCATTCAGTGATTTTTCTGCTGACCTTATCGGCCCATGGGCAGGTTTCTTTGTCGGTTGGACATACTGGTTTTGCTGGGTTATCACAGGTATTGCCGATATCATTGCCATAACAGCCTATGTGAGCTTTTGGGTTCCTGATTTTCCTGAATGGGTAACCTCATTTATCTGCGTAGTCACCTTATTAACACTCAACCTGGTTTCTGTCAGGCTTTTCGGTGAGCTCGAATTTTGGTTCGCTATGATAAAGATTGTTGCCATAGTGGCTCTCATTGCAGTAGGTGGCACACTAATTGCCATGAATTTTCAATCCCCTGCGGGTCATACGGCATCTTTAAGCAACATCTGGAATGATGGTGGAATGTTTCCGATGGGGATCAGCGGCTTCTTTGCTGGCTTCCAAATTGCTATTTTTGCGTTTGTTGGGATTGAATTAGTCGGAACGGCAGCCGCTGAAACACGCGATCCAGAAAAATCTTTACCGAAAGCTATCAACGCGATACCTATCCGGATCATTGCATTCTATGTGTTATCTTTAATTGTGATTATGGCAGTTACCCCATGGCGAACCATATTGGCCGATAAAAGCCCATTTGTAGAAATGTTTGTCCTGATAAGCTTACCTGCAGCAGCAAGTATTGTTAACTTTGTCGTTTTAACTTCTGCAGCTTCTTCTGCAAATAGTGGTGTATTTTCCACCAGTCGAATGCTTTTTGGGCTTTCAAAAGAAGGGAATGCACCAAAACAGTTCAGCCAATTATCGAAAAAAGCCGTACCCGCTACTGGGTTAATTTTTACCTGTATCTGCCTCAGTTTTGGTATTGTTCTGATCTATTTTATTCCTGATATCATGCATGCATTCACACTAGTCACAACCGTGTCTGCAATTCTTTTCATGTTTATTTGGAGCATGATTTTATATAGCTATTTAAATTTCCGTAAAAAGCGACCTGAGATGCACAAAGCATCCCATTATAAAATGCCTGCGGGTATTGTGATGTCGTGGTTAAGCCTCGCCTTTTTTGCCTTTATGGTTGTTTTATTGGCATTTCAGCACGATACAAGACAAGCCTTAATAGCAACACCAGTTTGGTTTATTTTGCTCTTCATTGGTTACCAATTCGCTAAGCGCAAAAAGAACCATTAATGAAAAATAAGCAAAAAGGCCGAATAACAGTATTGTTACTCGGCCTTTTTAGTTTATAAACTCGCTCGATTAACTTGCTTTATATTCTGCCTCGGCTTCATCAAAACGAGCCTGCGCAGCTGCACTTGGTGCTTTAGTTATCAAGCTGACAACAACAATCGCGATTGTTGCTAATAAGAAACCTGGGATGATCTCGTACAAATCAAACCATTTGTATTTTATCCAAACGAGTACTGTCACTGCACCAACTAACATTCCTGCGAGTGCGCCCGTACGCGTCATTCGTTTCCACATTACAGAGATTAAAACAACAGGACCAAATGCGGCACCGAAACCAGCCCATGCATTACTCACTAATGCCAAAACTTTATTATTTGGATCACGAGCAATGTAAATGGCAATTGCAGCGACTAACAACACCATAAAACGCCCGACCCATACTAACTCTTTTTGGCTAGCACTCTTACGAATAAAAGGCTTATACAAGTCTTCCGTTAGCGCACTCGCACAAACTAATAATTGGCAACTTAACGTACTCATTACCGCGGCTAGTATGGCTGATAATAAAATACCAGCGATCCATGGGTTAAACAAAAGCCCCGTTAACTCCATGAATATACGCTCATTGTTTTGCATGACCGAACCCGCTAAAGCCGGATTATTTTCAAAATAAGCGATACCAAAGAAACCAACCGCAATCGTTCCACCTAGGCATAACACCATCCATGTCATACTAATACGTCGAGCAGAACGAATAGTACGAGCAGAGTCTGCTGCCATAAAACGCGCTAAAATGTGAGGTTGCCCAAAATAGCCTAATCCCCAACCTAATAATGACAGAATTGCGATGATATTCATGTCTTTAAACATATCAAGATATTCAGGATTCTTAGCTTTAATCACTTCAATAGAGGTATCAATTCCCCCTAAAGAAAGGATCACAACAATAGGTGTAAGAATCAATGCGAAGATCATTAATGAAGCTTGAACAGTATCGGTCCAACTCACAGCTAAGAAACCACCTAAAAACGTGTAAGCAATCGTCGCGAGTGCACCTAACCACATCGCTTTCTCATAGCTCATATTAAATGTGCTTTCAAATAACAAGCCACCTGCGACCACACCTGACGCACAATAAATCGTAAAGAAAACTAAAATAACAACAGCAGAAATAATACGTAAAATCTTACTGTTATCCTCAAAACGGCTAGTAAAGTAGTCCGGTAATGTTAACGCATTATTATTTTTTTCTGTTTGGACACGTAAACGCCCAGCAACAAATAACCAGTTAAGATATGCACCGAGACTCAAACCGATAGCAATCCAACTTTCAGAAATCCCGGCCAAGAAAATCGCACCTGGTAACCCCATGAGTAACCAACCGCTCATATCTGAGGCACCAGCAGACAATGCAGTTACAACACTGCCTAAACTTCTCCCACCCAGAATATAGTCGTCAAAGTTTTTCGTTGAGCGATAGGCCATATAACCAATTAATAACATGCCAGTAATGTATACGACGAACATAATGATCATCGGAGTGCTTACAGTCATCCTGTTTTCTCCATTGAGTAGCTTTAAAATTATTAGTTATCTTTATAAGTGACCGCTGATAACTTGTAACTTCATGGTGTTGCACTTTATTGCACATATTTAATTTATCTGCGCAAACACCAAATAGGTTGTGATTGTTTGTGTTGCACTAACTTAATATCTTAACTGCCACATCCTAGACAGAGTCGTATTAAATTAACAAGAAATTAACTATTTTTTATTGCATAAATAGAATCCATATCACAAATGTTAAAATTTAAACTTAAATTCACAATCAGATGTTTAATCGCCTCATCTAAAGATGATAAATATAACTACATGTAAAATATAATAAATAAATGAATACCAATTTAATTGAAATTATTAGAACTCAAAAAACTCGATATATTTCACATTTCTTTCAGAAATCACACGTAACAATGTTGCACAAAGTTGCAACATTAAGATAATGTGGTGTAACTTTTTGATTAAAATGACTCGTGACCTAGAGGAATTAAGATGAGTAGCACTACAACTATGGGTGTGAGACTTGATGAAGCAACTCGTGAACGCATTAAAAATGCCGCTCAGCGTCTTGACCGCACATCACATTGGCTTATCAAACAAGCTATTTATAATTACCTAGAACAACTCGATAATGGCCAAGCCTTTCCAGAGCTCTCACCGGGTATCGATGTAAAAGAAAATCAAACTTCTGATGAAGACACCACCGTTGAATCTAACTATCAACCATTCTTAGATTTCGCAGAGCACATTTTACCACAATCTGTAAAACGCTCTGCAATTACTTCTGCTTACCGAATTCCTGAAACACAAGCCGTGCCAATGTTGTTACAGCAAGCACAGCTCCCTACAGAACAAGCTGAAGCCGCTCATAAATTAGCTTATTCAATAGCTGAAAAACTACGCAATCAAAAAAATGGCATCGGCCGCTCAGGTTTAGTTCAAGGTCTACTCCAAGAATTTTCACTTTCATCTCAAGAAGGTGTCGCATTAATGTGTCTCGCAGAGGCCTTACTGCGCATTCCTGATAAAGCAACTCGAGATGCGCTCATCCGCGATAAAATTAGCAATGGGAATTGGCAATCACACCTTGGCCAAAGTAGCTCAATGTTTGTCAATGCCGCGACTTGGGGTCTACTATTTACGGGTAAGCTAGTTTCTACGCATAATGAAGCTAAACTCTCAACCTCACTTAATCGCATCATTAGTAAAAGTGGTGAACCGCTGGTACGCAAAGGCGTTGATATGGCGATGCGCCTTATGGGAGAGCAATTTGTTACTGGCGAAACTATTTCCCAAGCGCTCGCTAACGCACGAAAACTCGAAGATAAAGGCTTCCGCTATTCCTACGACATGCTGGGCGAAGCCGCATTAACGGAAAAAGATGCACAAGATTACATGGTGTCTTACCAACAAGCTATCCACGCGATTGGTAAAGCATCAAATGGCCGCGGTATTTATGAAGGCCCTGGTATTTCAATTAAGCTATCAGCATTACATCCACGTTATAGCCGTGCACAATACTCTCGCGTAATGGAAGAGCTTTATCCACGCCTGTTATCCCTAGTATTACAAGCGCATCAATACGATATAGGGATTAATATTGACGCAGAAGAAGCCGACCGCTTAGAAATCTCTTTAGATTTACTAGAAAAACTCTGTTTTGAACCACAACTCGCGGGGTGGAATGGGATTGGCTTTGTTATCCAGGCCTATCAAAAACGCTGCCCATTTGTGATTGACTCAATCATAAATTTAGCTGAACGCAGCCAACGTCGTTTAATGATCCGTCTGGTAAAAGGGGCTTATTGGGACAGTGAAATCAAGCGCGCGCAAATGGATGGGCTAGAAGGTTACCCAGTTTATACGCGTAAGGTGTATACTGACGTTTCTTACATTGCCTGTGCACGAAAACTGTTGTCGGTTCCCAATTTAATTTACCCGCAGTTTGCAACGCACAACGCACATACTCTCTCTGCTATCTACCAAATTGCAGGTAAAAACTACTACCCAGGCCAATATGAATTCCAATGTCTACATGGAATGGGTGAACCACTTTATGAACAGGTGGTTGGTAAAGTCGCTGATGGCAAACTAAACCGCCCTTGCCGTATTTATGCACCTGTCGGTACTCACGAAACACTACTTGCCTATCTGGTGCGTCGATTATTAGAGAATGGTGCAAATACTTCATTTGTAAACCGTATTGCTGATGCCACTATTCCGCTAGATGAATTAGTTGCTGACCCAGTTAAAGATGTCTTAGAACTGTCTAAAACTGAAGGTCAAATTGGCTTACCGCATCCAAAAATTCCGTTACCACGTGATTTATACGGCCAAGAACGAGTAAATTCGATGGGGCTTGACCTATCAAACGAACATCGACTGGCTTCCTTATCAAGTGCCCTACTGAGTGCAGGTATGCAGCAAAAAATAGCAGAACCGCTGTTAGGGGGCAATTTCCAAGCTTCGCAAACGTTACCTGAAGCAACACCAATTATAAACCCTGCCTGTAATAAAGATATTGTTGGCCATGTTCGTGAAACAACAGAACAAGAAGCTGAACATGCATTAAATACCGCTAACGATGCGGGTACTATCTGGTTCGCAACTCCGCCTTCTGAACGAGCAGCTATCTTATTACGAGCCGCTGACCTTATGGAGCAACAGCTACAACCACTATTAGATATTTTAGTGCGTGAAGCGGGTAAGACCTACAACAATGCAATTGCGGAAGTTAGAGAAGCGGTAGATTTTCTTAATTACTATGCAACTCAAGTCAAGAATGATTTTGATAACAATACGCACCGTCCTTTAGGGCCTGTGGTCTGTATTAGTCCATGGAACTTCCCGTTAGCAATATTTTCAGGCCAAATTGCAGCTGCTCTCGCGGCAGGAAATACCGTACTCGCGAAGCCGGCAGAACAAACACCATTAATCGGTGCTATTGCGGTTTCCATTTTGCATCAAGCGGGTATTCCACGCGATGTACTGCAATTTTTACCGGGTAAAGGTGAAACGATTGGTGCCCAACTCGTTGGTGATAGCCGTGTTCGTGGAGTCATGTTTACGGGGTCAACTGAAGTTGCAGGATTACTTCAACGTAATATCGCTGGGCGCTTAGATGCACAGGGCCGACCAACCCCGCTGATTGCAGAAACGGGCGGATTAAATGCAATGATCGTTGATTCTTCTGCATTAACAGAACAGGTTGTCATTGATGTTGTCGCATCTGCATTTGATAGCGCAGGTCAGCGTTGTTCAGCACTGCGCATTCTATGCATCCAAGAAGATGTCGCAGATAGAACGATTCGTATGTTAAAAGGCGCAATGGAAGAGTGCCGCATGGGGAATCCAGAACATTTATCAACCGATATTGGCCCGGTGATTGACCGTGAAGCAAAAGAAAATATCGATCAATATATTCAAAAAATGCGTAGCAAAGGGAAAGTCGTCTTCCAAGCCGCATTTGAAAATCATGATGATCAACAAGAACAAATGGAAGGAACCTATGTTAAGCCGACATTGATAGAACTTGATGATGTTAGTGAGCTGAAAAAAGAGATCTTTGGCCCTGTTCTGCACGTTGTACGTTTTAAACGAGATGAGCTAGAAGCACTCGTTGAACAAATTAACGCTGCGGGTTATGGGCTGACACTTGGTGTTCACACTCGTATCGATGAAACTATCAACCAAGTTGTTTCAAAAGCTAAAGTAGGTAATCTGTACGTAAACCGAAATATGGTTGGTGCCGTTGTTGGTGTGCAACCTTTTGGTGGTGAAGGCTTATCTGGAACTGGGCCTAAAGCAGGCGGGCCACTATACCTCTATCGTTTATTAAGCGAACGCCCAGATAACGCGGTTTCAAACACTTTAGAGAGACAAGATAGCCATTTACCGATGGATGCCAGTGCCCGAACCGTATTACTCGAGCCATTTGAAGCACTTACTCAATGGTCTGAAAAACAAAATTCGGTTATTTCCCCCTCCGTTATTGAGCTATTTACACGCCATAGTCAGACAGGAACCACTCGTGTGTTGCCCGGTCCAACGGGAGAAAGGAATACCTATACCTTGCGCCCACGTGGTTTGATTTTATGCCTTAGCGATAATGAACAAGATTGTTTAACTCAGTTAACAGCGGTGCTTTCTGCGGGTTGTCAGGTGTTATGGCCAGATAGCGAACTTCATCAGAAGCTATTTAAGTCACTACCTGAAAAAGTGAGAAAAACCATATCGCTAACTAAAAACTGGATAGAATCTAAAGAGCCAATCGAAGGGGTTATTTACCATGGTGATAGCGATCAGTTAAAAGAGGTTTGTGCAGCGGTTGCACAACGTAAAGGGCCTATTATTTCAGTACAAGGCTTTGAACGAGGTGAAACTAATCTGCTGACTGAACGCTTACTTCATGAGCGCTCATTGAGTGTCAATACCGCAGCTGCAGGTGGTAATGCTAGCTTAATGACGATCGGGTAATAAACAAAAGGCCTGACCTCGCAGTTTATGAGGATCAGGCCATACATCACAATGTGTTTATTTAAAAATACACTTATCTCATAAGAATAACAGTCGCGGTTCCTATCAGATAAGTGCTATCTCATATATTTACTGCTAGAAACATAAAAGGTGCCCACGAGGACACCATTGTTTAAAAACAACAATGAAAATAACGATACTTATTTTCAGTATGTCATTCTAATTATTGCACTTTTCAGATTCCCAGAATAAATATTGTTCATATTTACGTAATGCAATATTGTAATTGCTAAATGCAGAGTCTGTCATTTTTTCACTTAACTCTTCTTGAACTTTACTTGCAGTAAATTCTTTCATAGAAAAATTAGAAGAAGATAACAGCTCATCTAAACGTCGTAAACGAACAACATATTCACGAACAGTACTATGGCTCATCTCAGTCTGTAAGAATAAATACTGTTTAAATGACATAATATCAAAATAATCAGTATTACTATTGCAATAAATTTCACTACAAAAACGACAAAGTGCAGTAAATTTATCTTGCAGCTCCCCCCAGGTACCTTCATCAACCAATTCAGTCATATCAGCGATAGCTTCTTTATTTAAGATGTCATCGTTGAAAACTAAAGAGATGCGATCAAGGGTCTTGTGACAATGTGCACAATGAGTTTGGCTGTGTTTAAAATCTTTGATGTAACGACTCAGAGGCCGTTTCTTTACAATAGAAGCAGACATAATGGTAAAGCCCTGTGTGTAAGTCTAAATATAAAATTGTAACCAAATAAATCAGGTTACATACATTGTATGCCCATAGCATTAATATATTATTTGCTATGTTGCATTGTGATATGGTGAACCCATATCATATATTCTTACTTTACCTTTAGAGAACTAATCATTCTAAAAATGTACAGTAAGAAAAGGTATCGCCCTTTGTTAAAAACATTCTAACCCGTCTCTCGCTCTTTGGCGAATTTCTACGGTGAATCAATTTTGGTATGAATTTGAGTTAGCGTCAACAAAATTAACTTAATTGTCGTTAACCCTGTACACCTATCATTAACCATAAGTTAAGCGATATTTACTTATTAGTTCGCTTAAAAACAAAGACTTTACCTGATAATTTCATCTTCGTACAAAGAAAATTTAATTTAAAAATCAAACTTATACTGATACAAAGGTTTTCTTCTTAAATTTGTGAAGTAGCTCACTTTTCACATCTATAATTGCATCTTAAATGAACAGCCATTAATTCTATAAATATTTCATAGTAAAAATTTATCATTCAACCGTAAATATTTTGTTACAAATAAACGATTTTTTAATAATTTTAATTGTGTATAAAAAAATGTTATAACAATATTTCAAAATCTTATATAAGCAAAAACACGTACAAACATTATCCTATCTTGGCACTAGAACATAATTATCTTCAAAAAATATGTTTGTTAAATTAAATAATCACGATTCCACCGCCTAATTAACCTCTTCTCTCTATCCTCAATTCCTTTATCTTCTATCAATTACTTTAGATAAACGTAGAATTGTTAGTGATATTCCATAACGATATGATAAAAAAAGACTTAACCATAAACATAAAATTATGTAACGAAAACAGACAAACATAAAATACGATAGTCCAAGTAAATTGAAATTTAATTAATTAACTAAGATATTATTTTAGGATTTGTCACGTTTGATATTAAAAACATCTCTTATATACTCAATTTGCTATATAAATAAATAATTTTAATAAGGTTGATTATGAAAAAGTTGATTTTAGCTTGTGGTATGGGTTTATTGGCACTGACAATCACTGCTTGTTCGGAAGAAGAGAAAAAAGGCGAAGTTGCTGGTGCAACTGAAACTTGTAACGCTTACTTCGCTGAAGTTGATAGCTTAATTGCTAAAGCTTCAGAAAACCCGCAAGCAAAAACTCAGTTAGATGCAATGAAAGGTCAGCTGGAAGAAGGTAAAAAACAAGTTGCTGCACTGCCTAAGGATCAGCAAGATAAAGCTTGCCAACAAGGTATTGATGCAATGAAACAGATGAAAGCTGCTTTAGGCCTGCAATAAGCCCTATTCTTCTTTATTCTGTAGATCAACAAGAGCCACACTGGTGGCTCTTTTTATTGCGCACAGAAAAGAAGAACCATCCTTGGTTTTTCTTTTTCCTGACTTAACAATATATTATAGCCATGTGCCAAAACGTTTAATATAAAACTGCTTCATCAGTTGAGCGACAACACAATAGCTCACTAATGTCAGAGCTAGCCATGGGAAATATTCTATTGGCAACGGTTGTAATCCTATCATTTCACCAAATGAAGAAAATGGAATATATAGCCCGAGAGCCATAATTAACCCTGTCGTTAACATAACAGGTAGCGCAGCTGTGCTTTGTATAAAGGGTATTTTTTGTGTTCTTAACATATGAACAACTAGCGTCTGAGAGAGTAATCCTTCCACAAACCAACCGGATTGGAACAACGCTTCATGAGCAACACTATTTGCTTGGAACACGTACCACATTAGCGCAAAAGTCGTGATATCAAAAATAGATGACGTTGGCCCAATCCAAAGCATAAAGCGGCCAATATTTTTTGCATCCCATTTACGAGGTCGTTTTAAAAACTCTTTATCCATTTTATCCCAGGGTAATGCAAGCTGGGAAATATCATACAGCAAGTTTTGAACGAGCAAATGAATGGCTAACATCGGTAGGAAGGGAATAAATGCACTGGCAATCAATACAGAAAATACGTTACCGAAGTTAGAGCTCGCTGTCATATTTAAGTATTTAATAATATTGCCGAAAGTTTCACGTCCTTTAATCACCCCCTGCTCTAATACCATTAAATCTTTTTCAAGTAAGATAATATCCGCAGATTCCTTAGCAATGTCCGTCCCTGTATCAACTGAAATTCCCACATCAGCATCACGTAATGCCGGTGCATCGTTAATCCCATCACCAAGAAAGCCAACTGTATGCCCATTTGCTTGTAACCGCTTTAAAATACGGGATTTTTGCAAGGGTGTTAATTTACAAAAAACTGAAACCTGCTCAACTTTCTGACCGAGCTCTTCGTCCGTCAAAGCTTCAATTTCCAGACCAGTCATGATTTCACTGATATTTAGGCCAACATCATGACAAATTTTTTCGGTAATAATCGCATTATCACCCGTCAACACCTTCACCGTAACACCATTTTCACGTAGCGCTGCAATGGCTGAAATTGCGCTTTCTTTTGCTGGGTCAAGAAAAGTTAAAATGCCTTGTAGTTCTAACTGATGCTCAGCTTGAGTTGAAAGCGGTAAGCGGGCTTCAGCATCATTCAAACGGCGAGTTGCGAGTAGTAATACACGAAATCCTTGTCTGTTATAGTCACTCACTAGCTCAGTAATTGTTGCTCTTGCTTGGTTATCAAGTAAATGAAGCTCACCATCTTGTTGATAGCTTTGGCAAACAGCTAACATTTCCTCAGCGGCGCCTTTACAAATAAGTAGGGCTTCACCTTCTGGTGTTCGTACTGTCACTGACAATTTACGCCGAATAAAATCAAAGGGTAATTCATCAATTTTTTGAAATCCTTTTAGCTGCTCAACTTCACTGTTCCCTCTACCACGACGAATAATTGCCTGATCCATCATGTTCTTAGCGCCACTTTGATGGAAGCTATTTAGCCAAGCCAGTTGCAAGATTTTACTATTTTTCTGCCCATTACTGTCTAAATAATGTTCTAAAATAATACGATCTTGCGTTAAAGTTCCCGTTTTATCGGTACACAGCACATCCATTGCACCAAAGTTTTGGATAGCATTTAATCTTTTGACAATCACCTTGTGTTTTGACATGGCAATTGCACCTTTGGCTAAATTGGAGCTAACAATCATCGGTAACATTTCGGGTGTTAACCCCACAGCAACCGCCAGTGAGAATAATGTTGCTTCGAACCAATCACCTTTTGTAAACCCATTGATAAGTAAGACAATTGGTACCATGACTAACATAAAACGAATCAATAACCAACTTACGCTATTCACACCACGATCAAACGATGTTTGCGCACGGCTCCCCACAATGGATTTAGCCAACGAGCCTAAATAGGTTTTTCCGCCGGTTGCCACCACAATTCCACGTGCTGTACCGCTGGTAACATTGGTTCCCATTAAACAAATATTTGAAATCTCTAATAATTCATTTTCTGTTGGCGATACGGGATCTAAACTTTTGGCTGAAACGTCACCCAATGTGTCATATTTTTCAACGGGTATAGACTCCCCTGTTAGAATCGCTTGGCTGATAAACAAATCTCTTGATTCGACTAGCTTTAAATCAGCAGGAACCATATCTCCTGCGGATAACAACACAATATCCCCAGGTACTAAGCATTTAATCGGCACCTCTTTTCGAACTGAACGTCCCGTTTTATTGTCGCGACGAAATACCGTAGCTGTCGTTCGAACTAAGGATTTCAATGCTTCCGCAGCTTTATTGGTACGATATTCTTGCCAAAAACGCAAAAATCCACTCAGTAAAACCATAGTGACAATAATAATCACCCCGGTTAAGTCTGTTTCTTCACCTTGACGTTCGGGAATAACATAATCCGTAAAAAAACTAACAACTGCTAATATAATCAGTACGAATATAAATGGATTTTTAAAGGAAGTGAGTAGTTGCTTCCATGCTGGAGGGGCTTTTTCATGAGCAACTTCATTCTCACCTTCAGTCACTAGGCGATCCATCGCCTCATTCTCAGATAAGCCTAATAGATTTGTTTGATATTCATTGAGCACTTGCTCAATATTTTTACTCGCTTGTTCGCCAACAATATATTTTTGGCGTGCAGCCGCTTTGACGCTTTTACGCGGTTCTCTTATTTCAGTCATAACGTTGTCTCGAATACAACACTCGTGATTTTAACGCTATCCAACTGAAATAAAATTAGTTTATTATCAGTTAGATAGCTCCAGCTTACGACTCCATGACGGAGGGTGGTCGTCCATTTCAGCTCCTATAGTGAGTTAATTTAAAGTCATCAGGCAGGTAGCTCTGATGCGACTTTCCAATTGATAGCACTAACACTTTGCTCAAGACTTATTCTGCATACCAATGCTTCAATTTCCTTTTGCTCGGCGGGTGTTGCAAGGAATTCAGCACACACTTCCAGCTGTTCAGGCTTTAATGTGTCGGCACTACTTAACGATTGCAATCGAATATGAAGCCCGTTAATTGCTTGTAAAATAAGTGTTCTTACTAAAATTTCATCCGTTTGATGGCACATTACACGGATCTTATAGCGCTGTTCTACATCAAGCGCTTGCTGCTGTGGTTGTTTATTAATTCGTGAAGCTGCTTCTCTTAATAAAATGTTGGCGCATAAAATTAATAACGTCGCCATCAATGCCAAAGAGTACTGCCCTAATCCACATAAAACACCGATCCCCGCAGAACACCAAAGCGTTGCCGCAGTATTTAGACCTCGAATGTTCATGCCTTCACGCATAATTACACCCGCCCCGAGGAAACCAATTCCAGACACCACTTGGGCAGCAATACGCCCAGGGCTATCAGGAGATGTTGTTACAGAACTTAAAATAAACACCGCAGCACCTGTTGCAACCAGTGCATTGGTTCTCAAGCCCGCCATTCGTTGACGCCACTGGCGCTCAGCACCGATTAATGCACCAAAACACATAGCAGACAGTAAATTTAAAATATCAGGGGAAAAAAGCATGATAATCCCTCCAAAAATAACTTGGATAATGATTTATATGCCTAATAAAAAGCATATAGCCATATATTTTGAGTAAAATAAATTACTCAAAAACCATTAGCTATTGCCTGGAGGAAATAGAGAATAAATATAGACCAACATGATACACACTCAATACAGCTATAATATGCTATCTAATTAAATACAATTATAAGGGAGTAGTATGATGAGGAAACATCAGACACCGCCCGCCATTGTGGCAAGCAGTGAAAAGAAAAGATGATTACTGGCTTGCCATTAAATTAAGTTTTTATTCCAACTCTGACTGTCCAAGTAATAATCTCCTAAGTAAAAGATGGAAGGAGTATAAGTGGGGAAAATTATTAAGTAAAGAACAAAGTGTTCATTAACTTGAAACTTATCTTTCAATTGGTGTAACAAAAATCCCTTCATCACCCTCTTTTTCATTAAAAAACCAAATACCTTCCGGGTAATCTGGTAATGCGATTAAGTACATTACCCCTTCATTGAAGGGCTCAATAAGTAAAATAGTGCCTTCACGACGCTCTTCCCCGTCTGTTTTTACATAAACACGGTCATTAATATTCATAACAGTCTTTTCCAACAAAATATATTAACCATAAATGTAGCGCATACGAAAAAGCCCGTCATTAAAAATGACGGGCTTTAGAAAATCAGTTAAGCAATTAGCTTAGATAGCAGTTACGTTAGCAGCTGCTGGGCCTTTTGCACCGTTTTCAATGGTGAATTCAACTTGCTGACCTTCAGCCAGAGTTTTGAAACCATTGCCCTGAATGGCAGAGAAGTGGACGAAAACGTCTTTGCTACCATCAGCTGGAGTGATGAAACCGAAGCCTTTAGACTCGTTGAACCACTTAACTTGACCTTTCATTTTGTCGGACATTTGACTTTTCCTATATAACATCAAAAAAACTTGCCTTTTGGCATATACGGGCCAGAGTCAACTATTTAATCAGGGAAACACCAAGATGCAGCGTCACGGTCAAAGGCTATCTGTGATAACTTTCTTCTTTAGAACACACTAACTCAGTAATCATACATCAAATAGGACTGCTAAACAGGCCGACACTCATTAACTCATGACTTAAAGATAATAGCAACTATTTTATACGGGTAAACTTCAAAAATATGTCGTTTTTTCGATTGCGTCACTTTTATCGACTATAACGTTAACAAAAATGCTGCATTTAGTTGATAGTTTAAAGAAAACTTTAATTTAAAAAGCCAACAACCCAATAAATGTCAGTAAGAATTATCTGATACGATGACAATCTGTGTAAATATTTTTTTTAACTGATATATAACAATCTCAACGGCTCGTGATACCCTCCTAGTATAGATATCTGACAGAGAGTTATACACATGGATATTATCAAACAAATACTCGTCGAAGACTTGGATGCCATCAATAAACGTGAAAACCGAGATGGGAAACCTTACTTTAATAGCCAGTTTCTCGCCAACCACCCTTATTTATGTGTTGGCATGGTTGCGGCTTATGTCCCCCTAGCCATTATTCTTTGGTATGCCCCTTATTTTGGCCCTTATTGGGCTCTGGGTATCACTATTCTCTTTATTATACTAGCAAGTGTGCTACTTTTTGACATTAAACCTGTCTATCATTTTGAAGATATTGGTGTGTTAGATTTACGCGTTTGTTATAACGGAGAATGGTTTGTCACTGAACCCGTTTCTGATAATGCGATAAGTAAAATCATTGATTCACAAGATGTTAGCTCTGCAATAAAGCAAGAAATATCGCGTTTAATTACATTAAAAGGAATGATATCGTTTTATGATATCTATCATGTTGCTTATCCTGAAGTTTCTACGCAATTACCTGGTACACTTGCAGCTCAAAATTAATTCAATATCAATTAACTAGAGCAAAACTTCGTCAGAATGTGCAGTGAATGAGCAGTTAGATATTTTTTCTGTTTTTATGATTGACAGCCTGAGATGATGTCGTTAATATTCGCCTCGTTCTCAGGAACAAGCAATTCCTCCATAGTTCAGTCGGTAGAACGGCGGACTGTTAATCCGTATGTCGCTGGTTCAAGTCCAGCTGGAGGAGCCAAATTTAAAAAAAGCCCGCTTAATGCGGGCTTTTTGCTATCTGTTTGTTATGTTCTGCTACTCATGAATTATTCACCTCTATTATCAGTTCCCTCTGCATCTCCTATAAGCCGCATACTATAGACAACGACACCACTTATTGGAGTAGATAATCATCAAATCGATTACTTAACACTCACTTGGCTATTTTTTTCGTTTTTATGCTTTACAACGGTGAACAGGATGGGTAATATGCGCCTCGTTCTCAGGAACAAAGCAATTCCTCCATAGTTCAGTCGGTAGAACGGCGGACTGTTAATCCGTATGTCGCTGGTTCAAGTCCAGCTGGAGGAGCCAAATTTAAAAAGCCCGCTTAATGCGGGCTTTTTGCTATCTTTCTGAAAGTTACCCTTCTGAATATTCAGCTACTAACTAAGCAACCGCAAAGACCCGCACCATAGAATGAATAGCTACTCTTTCTCCAGAAAAAATTGTTTAATTGTCTGGCGTAACCATTGATGCGCAGGATCTCTATCCAACCTTGGATGCCATGCTTGCACGATAAATATAGATTCCAATTCCAAAGGGAGTTCAATTTCAATTAACGGCAAATTAACACTCTTTACCCCTTGCAGTACATGGCGAGGGAGCGGCAAAATATAATCAGAGTTCATCGTTAGCATCATAGCTGAATGAAAGCTAGGCAAAGTCAACGCAACATTACGCTCTAATTGAAGGTCACGTAACGCGTCATCAATTGGTCCCAATGTACGCCCCCGCCGCGATACGCTAATATGCGGGTAATGCGTTAAACTCTCAGGTGTCACTTGTCCAATAATCGGATGCCCTGGGCGAACCAACGCCTGAAAAGTACTAGTAAATAAGCTCTGAGCCTTAATTTCAGGGTGCCAATCTCGAGAAGAACCAATAACCAAATCGACTTTACCGCTACGCAAAGAATCATCTTCAGTATCACTTTCCGCGATAAAAATTAAGCTACTTTGGGGAGCTAATTCCCTGAGTTTTTCTAACAACCCACCACCTAAGGCGCCAATAAAAATATCATTCGCCCGAATAACAAATGTTCTTTCTAATGTTTTTGGATTGAATAATTCATCAGGATTAATTAACGCTTCTGCTTGAGCAATAATATGGCTAAGTTGTTCTTTTAATTCTAATGCTCTGGGAGTTGGTACTAATTTACGCCCTGCCCTGACTAAAATGGGATCATTAAATTGCTCACGAATTCGCCCTAGAATTCGGCTCATAGCAGGAGCACTCAGGTTCATTTTTTCGGCGGCTCCTCCTACACTTCCTTCCTCCAATAATAAATTCAACGCATAAATCAAATTGAAGTCGATTTTTTGTGGCATTTTTCCTCCTCGCCCCTTTGCAGCCCTCCTCATTAGTGGATTGCGTTTCATGCAATAATTTAATTACATCATTTCATTTTAAACAATTAAATAAAGTTTAGATACTACTGCTAAAAAATGACAGAGCAAATTTTTAAATAGCAGGAGTTTGAAATGGTTGATGCGTCTATCATACAACCTAAAAAAAACAAATGGATAGCCAGTGCGAGTGAAATTAATGGCCGCACATGGATGGGTCTATTTGGTGTTTTTTTAGCAGTAATGGCGAGTGGCGTGGGAGAAAACGCCAGTAAATTCGCCCTAGGCGATATTCAGGGGGCAATGGCATTAAATATTGATACTGGCAGTTGGTTAATCACCTGTTATGTAACTGGTTTTGTAATTGGTTCAGGATTTACTCCTTGCTTTTGGCCAACATTCTCACTACGTCGTGTTGCGCTCGTTATGTGTTCTATTTATCTGATTGGAGGATTAATTACACCATGGCTAGGAGATCATTATGCTCTTCTATTAACAATACGTAGTTTACAAGGCTTTGCGGGCGGGGCTCTCCCGCCTATGTTAATGACGGTAGTGCTGCGCTTTATGCCTCCGCTTATTAAAGTATTAGGTTTAGGAGCTTATGGCTGGGTTTCTGCATGGAGTGCTACTTTTGGTGCCACTGCGGCCGCGTTTGCCTTCCACTGGGGGTGGAGTGGGTATTTTTATTGGAACTTACCACTAATGGCGATAGCCACCATCTGCATTGGCTTTGGTTTGCCACAAGACCCTTTACGCTTAGAACGACTGAAACAGTTTAACTGGCGAGGTTTACTTCTGGGGGGAAGTGCACTTGCTATGCTCACCGTAGGTATTTCTCAAGGAGAACGCCTTGATTGGCTAAATTCATCACTAATTTATGTTTTATTGATTGGTGGACTTGGTTTATTAGCTCTGTTTTTGATAAACGAATGGTACCACCCATTACCCTTCTTCAACTTGCAGTTACTTAGCAAACGGAATCTATCGTTCTCATTAATCACCCTTGGTGGCGTGTTGTTGATTATGGTTTCTTTGGTGAATATTACCTCTGGCTATTTATCGTCTATTCAAGGGTATCGCTTAGAACAAACCTCCGACATGATGCTATGGGTGTCACTCCCACAACTCATCACGCTCCCTATCATAGCCATTATTTGTAATACCCCCAAAGTTGATTGCCGTTGGGTGCTCGCCATTAGTTTACTTTTGATGACAGCCGCTTGTTTTCTCGCATCACAACTGACCCCTGATTGGAATGGTGACAATTTTAGAATGATTTCTCTCTTACAAGCTGTTGCACAACCCATGGCCGTTATTCCGCTATTGATGATGGCAACGGGCGGATTACTGCCCACTGATGGTCCATTTGCTGCTGCTTGGTTTAATGCGGTTAAAGGATTTGCAGCAACGGCTGCCGGGGGAGCAATTGCCCTATTAAGCCGCCAACGAGGTGATTTTCATTCGGGCGTCATTGCTGACAGCTACGGCAGTACTTATCGCGATACGGCGACAAATTCTATCGGTGAACTCACAAAACTCTCCTCAAGCCAAGGACATGTTTTAGCTAGCTCTGACCTATATCTGTTGGTTTCTGGTTTAGCACTGTTATTAACTGGGCTGATTTTAGTGATGCCAACTCGTATTTACCCACCGCGGTCTGTTGCCGCTGCTTAGTTATTGATTATCAGGAAATTAGAATGAGTAAGATCAAATTAAAAATTAATAAAAATGTCGCTCTAGCTATCATCGCTATTTATTGTTGTTTTGATGGGAGGATTATTAATTAATAAATTCGCCATTAAAAAAACTGCTCAAAATACCAATGATGCCTATATCCGTGCAGATATTTCACGTATTTCACCACAAATTTCAGGCGTGGTGGCCGAAGTCCTTGTGCAAGATAACCAATGGGTTAAGGAAGGTGAATTATTAGCAGTCATTGATCCCAGAGAATTTACAGTTGCACTTTCTCAGGCTGCTGCACAAGAGCAATCTGCTCGCGCACGGCAAGATGATGCAAAAGCCAATTTAATGCGTCAACAGGCCTTAATCGCTGCGGCAGAAGCCCAACTGCAATCTGCAAGAGCAGAACTACAATTTGCGTACCAAGAAAAAACTCGCTACCACAAAATGGCAAATACTGGCGCAGGCTCACAACAAGCGGCACAACAAGCAACTACGCGTGTACAAACAGTGACAGCAAGTGTTGCACAAGCTGAAGCATCATTAAAAGCAGCCAAAAATATGTTGCAAGTTTTAGAAGCGAAACAGGCCGATAGCAATGCTGAATTGACATTAGCTCAAGCTAAAAAAGCGATGGCTGAGCTTAACCTCTCTTACACCCGTATTACTGCGCCCATTGGTGGCGTAATTGGTAAAAAAAGTTTGCGCGTCGGTGAGTTTGTTAAACCAGGCGATGCTTTAATGGCTATTGTCCCCCAAAATAAGCTCTACATCATCGCGAATTATCAAGAAACTCAATTGGAAAATATTACTCATGGCCAAGTCGTTGATATTAGTATCGACACCTTCCCAGGGCAAATATTAAAAGGCTATGTCGATAGTATTGCTCCCGCGTCTGGCGTAAGTTTCTCACCCGTTGCCCCGGAAAATGCGACGGGTAATTTTACTAAAATTGTACAGCGCATACCTGTAAAAATTGTTTTTGATAGCAACACCGAGCATGCCCAGATGATGAATGCGCTGCGTGTGGGTATGTCTGCAGATGTCACCATTAATACACTCGATGGGAGCCGCTGATGAACAAAACTGTGATCACACTGGTTTTGTTAAAAACTTATCAGCTACTAAGCCATTGGGCAAGATTTCACTCCACTGTAAGCCACACTCCCAGACAACTGGGTAGCCACGCAAAACACAGCGACTTTGCCCACCGAATGGTGGGTTATTTTTCATTTATCGATCAACGTATGATCCCCAAAAACCTTTCCATTTTACAAAAAGTATTGGAAAAAAGGGGAGCTAACTTTAAAGGCGCTATTTCGTTCGCCTATCAGGAACTAATCATGATTAATAATGTGTTGTTAGCCGTCGACAGCTTTGAGAATAGCAGTAATGCACTTAGTTTTATGCAGCGTATGACTGGCTGTGTCAGCAATGTGATTGTATTGACTGTTGTCGATAATACCTTTGCACTAAGCCGCACTGGGTTAAGTAAAGATAGCGATGAGTGGGATGAATACCCTGCCGCGCAAAAAGAAGAAGCTTTGGCACAAAAACAATTAAAAGAGGTCACAAGCGCCTTAAATAGCATGGGGTTTAAAGCCCAAGGACTACTCGCTGCAGGTACCCCTATCGATACCATCCCCAAAAAAATGGAAAAATATAACTGCGAATTATTAATTATTTCTCATCGCCATCTTTCTTCACTTGGACGCTGGCTTAATACCTCAGTGACTCGTAGTTTACTCGACGATATCGCCCAACCAGTTCTCGTTATTCCGCTGTAGATAATTTCTGTAAGTTACATTCATCAATTAGTGGTTAACTGCAGTTAACCACTAAATTTGAAATAATATACCGCCCATCGACTTAAGTTTGTTACCGTCTTTTTGTTTGTGTATGGTCTTGATTAATCACTATTACCTAATTTTCGATCAAACTTCCGACAGTTCGCACAGATAACAGGCAAACAAACATATTTTTCGCTATTCTCCTTTGACAATACAGTAAGAGAAAGCTAATATCCTCTGCGTACCAAGGAGTTCCTCCATAGTTCAGTCGGTAGAACGGCGGACTGTTAATCCGTATGTCGCTGGTTCGAGTCCAGCTGGAGGAGCCAAAATTTAGAGAAACCTGCTTAAGGAAACTTAAGCAGGTTTTTTGCTATTGCATCCCTGGATAAGTTAGCTATTTACGTCATTTACATAATCTACCTTTGAAATAAGCTATAATCGCGATTTCTCATAGCTATTTTTTCACTTTACCTTTATCATTCTATTCCGGCTTGAGCACTCGCTCATCATTCACTCTTCCCCTATGGAGCCGGTTTAATGACAACTGTAACTACCCTAACGATCCGCCGCCCTGATGATTGGCATGTTCATTTTCGCGATGATGATATGTTAAAAACGGTCGTTCCCTATACCAGTGAATTCTTTGGCCGCGCGATTGTCATGCCGAATTTAGTGCCACCAGTCACAACGATTGAAGCCGCAAAAGCTTACCGCGAGCGTATTCTAAAAGCGGTTCCACAAGGACATCAATTTACCCCTTTAATGACCTGCTACCTTACTGATAGCACAGATCCTGCTGAAGTCGTTCGCGGCTTTAACGAGGGGGTATTTACTGCCTGTAAACTCTACCCGGCCAATGCAACAACTAACTCTAGCCATGGCGTATCCGATATTAAAAAGATTTACCCCGTATTAGCTGCAATGGAACAAGCAGGAATGCCACTGCTTATCCATGGTGAAGTCACCGCAAGTCATATCGATATTTTTGACCGAGAAGCCTTATTTATTGAGCAAGTTATGTTGCCACTACGGGCACAGTTTCCAAAACTAAAAGTCGTTTTTGAACACATCACCACCAAAGAAGCGGCTCAATATGTCCAAGAAGCGAATGAATTTACAGCTGCAACTTTAACACCTCAACATTTGATGTTTAATCGTAACCATATGTTAGTTGGTGGTATAAGACCGCATTTATTTTGCTTACCTATTTTGAAGCGTAATGTGCACCAAGAAGCATTACGTACAGCGGTTGCTTCAGGTTGTGACCGTTTCTTCCTTGGTACCGACACCGCACCACATATACAATCACGTAAAGAATCTTCCTGTGGTTGTGCTGGGGTCTTTAATGCTCCCACCGCATTAGCGGCTTACGCAAGTGTTTTTGAAGAGCTCGGTGCCTTGGCGCATTTCGAAGCTTTTTGTTCCCTAAATGGCCCTAAATTCTATAACTTACCTGTGAATAAAGGGACAATTACGCTAACTAAAGAACAAAATATAATTTGTGAATCCATTGACTGCTGTAATGATAAATTAGTTCCTTTCTTAGCAGGGGAAGATGCACGCTGGACAGTCTCTCTGAGTTAGTCGTTTACACGCCGATGGGAAGTTCAAAATACTTCCCATTCTATTTTTACAATGCTTGTTATTCGTTTTATGCATTTTCTGCCATATAGACAAAAAAATGTTTTATTTGCTTTCTTATTGGCGAAATCTCCTTATACTAAAAGTGGACTCATCACGAGGTCATTGCTCTTAGTCAGTTATAGATATTTATTATTTATCACGATGTTTGATTAGGAGGTTTATATGAATAAAAAAAATGATGTCATTCAAACCCACCCAGTAGTTGGCTGGGACATCAGTACAGTCGATGATTACGACGCTATGATGTTGCGTTTGCACTACCTCCCCGAGCAAGATAAACACACAGGTGACGCTATTGTGGATAAAACCATGTGGCTAACGACTGATGTGGCTAAACAACTCATTCATATTCTTCAAGCAGGTGTAGACAAGATAGAATCTGGGGAATATGTTGAGCTTGGTTTTAAAACACACTAGGGAAATAAATGGATATTAGGGTCACTAATATCCATTTAATTTATTCATTCATACAGGTAATTATATATTTTTATATAATTACCTTATTAATTAATTACTAATTCGTAATTTAAAATAAGAACACTATTTATTGTTTTTATTAATCCTTGGTTGACTTCACTATCAGTTCCAATTTATTGTAAGGCATCTTCTTGAACAAGGATGTTCCAATGCGAATATTAGTTATTGATGAATGTTATTATACACGTCTTGGCATTACAGAATATTTATCCAAAAATAAAAAACTCGAATTTATTAGTACAGGATGCATAAAAGAAGCCATTGGTTTTATAAATATAAACACACCAAGCATTATACTGGTGAATTTAACGTATTATTGTAATTACTCTAATTACTGTCCTACGCTACAGCAATTATTAAGCAATACCAATAATACACGGTTTTATATTTATATTAACGCCCCGTACCCACAGACAAACAATCCATTGTTATTAAAGGATAATTATTTCATTCTATCAAAAGATATTATTATTCAAACTCTTGATAAGGTTATTCGTGACTATGAACAAATAGAGAAAATTACTAAGCTTGCTAATAATATTGAGTCATCTATTTTCACAATTAAAGAACAAAATATTATTAACAATTGGATGAATGAAACACCTAATCATATTATTTCTCGAAAACTAGGAATTAGCAATAGCACTGTTTACTCACAAAAAAGGCATATTACCTCTAAAGTTTTCGTCAAAAACAGAATAGAGTTATTTTTTATATATAATGTGTTTAAATATTTATATTAAAAAAAAGCCCTAATTGCAGGGCTTTCTTATTATAGATAACATTAATGACTAGTTGTCTTTATTTAATAACCCATCGGATAAACGGTGACGTGATTTATTAAAGATTTTATTACTGACCTCACGGCCTGCACGGCGTGCGCGTTGCTCTTGCTCGGGAAGTTTCATTTCTTCTGTGCAAGACGAACTGCAGCAGCCTTCATACTTTTCTGCACAACTAGGGCATTGGATAAACAATAAGTGGCAGCCATCGTTACGGCAATTGGTATGTGCATCACAAGGCGCGCCACATTGGTGGCATTGTGCTAATGTGTCCTCTGTAATGCGCTCACCCATGCGGTTGTCAAAAACAAAGTTTTTCCCTTTAAACCGTAAAGGTAGGCCCTGCTCCTTCGCCTTACGTGCGTATTCAATAATCCCACCTTCAACATGGTAGACATTTTTAAAACCATTATGCAGCATATAAGCACTGGCTTTTTCACAACGGATCCCACCAGTACAATACATCACAACATTTTTGTCTTTTTGCTCTTGCAGCATTTCAACCGCCATTGGCAGTTGCTCTCTAAATGTATCTGATGGTATTTCAATCGCATTATCAAAACGCCCCACTTCATACTCATAATGATTTCGCATATCAACGAAAACAGTATTTGGGTCATCAATCATCTCATTAACTTCGTGAGCTTTTAGATATTGCCCCGTATTTGCTGGGTTAAATGTTTCGTCATCAATACCATCAGCCACTACACGCTCACGGACTTTCATACGCAGCACCCAAAATGATTTACCGTCATCATCAATCGCAATATTTAAACGTAGGTTTTCTAATGCGGGATCTGTTGCATAAATGAGTTCGCGTAATGCGCTCACATTGGATTCAGGCACACTGATTTGTGCATTAATACCTTCTTTGGCAATATAAACGCGCCCAAAAACACTCAATGCTTTAAATTGTTGGTACCATTGATTACGAAATTCGTTTGGGTCTTGGATATTAAAATACTTGTAAAAAGAGATAGTGGTGCGCGGCTCGACCTCAGCCAACATGCGCTCTTTTAAGATTTTATTTGAAATTTGGTTATGTAACACTGGCATGGTGTTCTCTTTTCCTTTGTAACTAGTTAATATTTAAAGCTTAAAATCATGTGGTGTTCACGAAATGTCCACATCTGATTATTATCAAATATTATCGCTGTTATTTTGTTAATAAAAAACCCTTTATTTGAAAGGTTATTGTGATAGAAGTATTAACGACTCGTTTTAAGTTGATTTTTAAATCATTCCGAAATATTTTTCTTTTTAGTTTGCAGTTCGTTATGTTATAACATTTATTTGATAAGCCAATTTAGCTGACTGAATGATGCGATTTTTTCCTTTCTATTTTTTATTTCTGTTCATAGTTGCTCCACTAGTAGCGGCACACCCTCACAGTTTTATTGAGATGCAAATTTCCCTTGAAAATAAACAAGATAAATACACAGGGATTAGCTATGTTTGGAAAATGGACCCCATGACATCAGCGGATATCGCCTATGAATTAAAAGGCATTAAACCGGATGATCCTCGTTGGAAACAGCAAGAAGCTATTATTATGGCAAATGTGTTGGTGCAAGATTATTTCACTGATTTTTATTATCAGGGGAAGAAAGTGAGCTTTAAACGAATTCCAGATAGCTACCATTTAGAAAAAGATGGCTTTTCTTTAGTTTTCTTCTTTACCGCTTCATTTATGCAACCCCTGCCTATAGCAGGTTCCCATGTGGAAATTCAAACTTATGACCCAACTTTCTATGTCAGTATGACTTACCAAAATAAACAACAAATTAACCTACCGTTGGATATTGCTGCAAATTGCCAGATGGAATTACAAGAAGCAAATGTGACCGATTCAATGCGCGCCTACGCTTTCTCTTTAGACAAAAGTGATAATCCAGAAGAGGATTTAGCACTTGGCAAACAGTTTGCACAACGGGTTGATATACAATGTCCATAATGCCTTTACGTACGCAAAAATTAATAATTACTGCGCTGTTTGTGGGACTTATTACCTATGTCACTTGGCAGCTATACATTCACTGGGGATCATGGTTACAACTTAGCCTAGCTTGGCAAAAACAGTTAAACCAAGGGTTATCTTACTTATTGCAAGAAACCACCTCTCGCCCATGGTATGCAGGTGGGTTACTGGTGATTGCCAGCTTTGCTTATGGTTTTTTGCATGCCCTTGGACCGGGTCATGGCAAATTAATTATTACCACCTATATTGCCACCCAAGCGACTCATTTAAAGCAGAGTGTTATCATTAGCTTACTAGCATCACTCTTACAAGGGCTTGTTGCGATTACTTTAGTTTCCTTAGTATTGATCCTATTCCAACTCTCTACTAAACATCTCAACCAAGCCAGTTTATATGCAGAACAAATCAGTTATCTATTTGTTATTTTACTGGGTAGCTATTTATGTCTCAGCGCATTACGTCGTGGCTGGTTAATCCGCAAATCAAAATACTTAACCCCACTCACGATAAAAAGCATTCAGCCATTGAATTCTTCAACGAAAGCAATAATTAAAACAAAAGCCCATAGCCACTCGGACAGCTGTGATTGTGGCCACCAACACGTTATCCAGTCTCATCAATTGCAATCCAGTTTTAAAAGTAAACTATTGATTATTCTATCAATGGGGATTCGTCCTTGTTCTGGAGCAATTCTCGTATTGCTGTTTTCTTATGTGATAGAAGTATATACATGGGGAGTTATCGCTGCCTTAGCAATGGCAATGGGTACTGCATTAACCATTTGTTTAATTGCCATTTTTGTTCATTTAATGCGTGATAATGCGGTTCGCGTATCACAATTAAAAGGAAAATCATTTTCCCCTTATTGGGCAATCTCACTAAAAATTTTGGCAGGTATTTTATTTATTTTGATGGGTATTTTGATGCTTCAAAGCATCGGTTTGGAACAATCGGTTTCCCCACTGTTGCGATAAACCATTAAAAAAGGGAGGGCTCCCCCTCCCAGGCATTTGCCGAAGTCACGGTGTGGTAGCACACCGTTTTATGCGCAATGTCAACTGCTTACTACTTATTGCCAACAACCAGATGGTTAATAATGAAGCTATGCAGGTCCCCATCACTAACCATCCTTACTACTTCGTTTAACCAATTAACTCAATGCGAGCAGGTAATCCTTGGCGTACCGATGCCCCCGAAACCCAGTCTAACCACGTGTTGGCGACTTCACGTGTTGGGTCAGCAAACCCAAGGTCATTTAAGTTAATTCCTGAACCATTTGCCTCATTCATTGGCATTGGTTGGCCATCCAGATAATGCTGTTTCGCCCCCATTTCGGTGTGCCCATAACCATGCTCAATCGCAAGTACCCCAGGCATTACACCATCAAGAACACTCACTTGGGCTTCAGCATGGCCACCCGGTGTGGTGATCCGGATCCAATCGCCATGTTTGACACCCATTTTTGCTGCATCATCGGGATGCAAAGCAACAAGATTCGTTGGTTTCACATGGCGTAGACGTTCAATGACTGTCGTTGAACTGCTCATGACATGGGATTTAAATGACATCAGTTTCAACGGCCACTCTTGTTCTGGGAATACCGTATTCACATCATCGCCATTTGCCATACGTGGTGGATAGTAAGTTGGGCAACCACTATAACGCTCACCCGTTATGGCATGTCGATTGATTGCCACCGTTGGATTCCAAATTTGTAAGCCTTTTTTCCATTGAGGTCCTGTTGCATCGCCATCCCAGGCTTTTTCATACGGAGCAAAACGGCCTCCTCTTGTGAAAATATAGGCAACACGGCGAACTTCTTCTGGTTTTAACGTACGCGTAATCGCTGGTAAAATGCGCTCCACGCCACTGATTTGGATATCTTCTGTTGCGGCTTCAGGAACTGGTTTTTCCCCTAGCCATGCCATATTTGCAGCAACTCTTAAGTAATAGTCTTCAGCTGTATTGAGTGAATGCATGTTGCCATCCATATCTTCAATCACGTTATCACCAAAGCCCGGTAAATTAAGTTCTTTTGCTACAGCGATACAGAAACTCTCCATCGAAACTGGCTGGCCATCTGCTGTTTTAGCCGTGCGTGACTCAACAATCGGCCAACGTGCCGTACTGGCTTTGACCTGCACACCAGACCATGGTGCACTGAACCCCCAACTTTCGAAATTATGGGTATCCGGCACAATGTAATCTGCCAATGCCGTGGTTTCATTCATAAAGGCATCAATACCTATAATCAGCGGCAAGTGTTTAGGGTCTTTCAGTTTTTCTTCCATCACCTGACGAATACCTGCGATACCATATACAGGGTTAGTCATATTGGTGATCCACGCTTTCAGTGCATAAGGATACCCCATCAAGGCGGATGCTAACTGTTCTGTTAGTTGACCTTTGGCAAACGGGTACCAAGGGGCTTTTGCAGGATATGGGTTCTCACCTGCCGCCTGACGCGCTTTGAATTCATCTGATTTTTCATACACTTCATTGCTACGTGATAACACCACACCTTTAGGTTTCACTTTACCTTTATAGCTGGCAATTTTGTAACGTGGCCCATCGTTTTCTCCGTTGAATTTACCACCACCAACAGAAACACCGCCTTTCAAGTTTAAGTTACCAATCAATGCGTTAAGCATGATAACTGACCATGCAGTGTAGAAACCATTACCGCCCATCATACCGCCATGGGAAATAACTGCGGCTTTTCTATCATAAGACGTTAATGCTTTACCCAGTGATTCAATGGTTTTTACTGGGACATGACAGCGCTGGCTATATTCTTCCAAAGTCATGCGATTTGCGGCTTCTTTAAGACACTGGAAGCTGGATTTAACCGTCACTTCACTGCCATCGTGCAAAGTCACTTGGCGTGTCACAAACAATTCAGCAGTTGGAACTTCGTTTGCCAGTTTTAATTCGCCAGAGGCATCTTGTACTAAATAGGCTTTCTCATCGTCACCTTCTCCTGTGATATAAGAAGAAATTAACAATTTGCCAGCTAATGGGTGGTTATCATCCGTAATGACTAAATGTGTTGAGTTAGTCCAGCTTTTCTCCCCCATCGCTTCCATGGATTTTTCACTTGGCACACTGAGGTATTTGGCATTGTAACGCTCATTTTCAATGATCCAACGGATCATCCCCATCACTAACGCAGCGTCAGTACCCGGCTGTACTGGGACCCAGTGGCCGTGGTCATTTGCTAAAGTCGTTGTTAATGGTAATGCAGGCGAAACCACCACATAGTTAAATGAATCACGTAAACGCGCAGTCGCCAATTGACGGCCTTGGCGCTTAAATGGGTTACCTGATTGCGCAGGCGATGTGCCTAAGAACAGTGCGAAACGAACATTATCCCAATCGGGTTTGACGTGGGCGTTTTTGTCCAAATCATCCATCAATGCACCGGAACCGGCACGATAAGCCAATCCACAATACGAACCGTGAGCTCCAAAGTTTTTACTACCAAAGGCATTTTGTGCAAAGCGACGGATAAAACCATCACGGCCGTCGTCACCTGCATTGGTCACTAATAATTGGTTGGCTTTTGGTCCCAGTTTTGGTTGGGATGGGTCTAAAGGCGTTTCTAAGTCACGGATCGCCCGTAAGCCATCCACATGCCCTTCACCAAATAAATCGCCCCCTTCAACCACTTCTTTTATTAATTGTTCAAAACTGATGCGCTCCCATTTACCTTCCCCGCGTTTGCCAACACGTTTCATCGGTTCGAGAATACGCAATGGGCTTGTTAAGCCTTCCATTAACGTCGCACCTCGAGCACAGGCAGTCGAACGGTGTTCAAGGCCTGATTCCCCACTCATTTTGTTAAATGCCATTTTCAGCGGCATGCCATACGGAAAATGCTCTTCATGAGATAGTGGATGATAAGGGTTCCCCGCAATACGCAATACTTCATTTTTCGCTGTATCAACGCGAGCACGAATACCACACTGAGTCCAACAACCAAAACATTGCGTCATCGCAACCACTTGTTCTGGGTTTTCTTGCCAACCTTTCAGTGCCTGTCCTTCAGGACGTAAAGAGTTACCATTGAGCCTATCAAGAGTGACTTTACCTGACGTACCATTAACCAGACCATCGACTGCACGTTTGGCCACATCACGGTAGCTTGCACCAAATAATGCGATACCACCGACAACCAAACCACCTTTAAGCCATTGACGTCTTGAGAATTTAGCCATGTTGCACTCTCCTCGCAAACCAGCGAACACCTTCACGAACAATAATTGTTAATGCAATCCATAAACCGAATGTGCCGACAATTGCCAGTAATCCGTCTGTTCCCAATGGGAAATGGTATGGGTTAGCGATAATGTTATATTTTGGTACCGCTTGAACTTCCATCAGGAAAACCCAACGTATCGTCCAAGCAAAAGCCATTGAAATTAAAGCGAGAACAGTGATATATGCAACCGAGCGATTCGCTTTTAAATTACTGACGGACATCGCAAAAGTGATTACCCACAATGCACAAACTCCCATCAACATCCACCACCCAGGACTTGCTGTATCTAACTGTTGACGTACTGCAATACCTGAGGTGGTATCACCTGAGAGCCATAGCGCAAAACAAACGGCGAACAGCAATAATGTCACAACTTGGAAGCGTGCTAAGCGGTTTTGATATTGAGGTTCACGGCGTGCTCCTAAGTTAATCAATGCAGGTAATACTTGTAGCGCACTGAGGAACATCAATACTGGTATCCACCAGCTATACCAAATTGGGCGAGCATTTAATACTGAGGCTTCACGGCCGGTATATAACAATAATCCTATCGCTGAAAGTGCAGCCAACAACGCCACCCAACGTGTTGCTTTAAACTCTTTTTTCCAAATCAGTTTCACCACTAATGCGACAAAATATAAACCAATAAATGTAGTGAATAATGGCAGTAACACAGACCCCCACCACATCCAAGACCATATTGTTGGATGCGCGTAGAAATGCCATACCCTTGCGGTTTGGTGTAAATCTGCGGTTAATGCTAATGGAGCGGTAATACCCATCGTGATAGCAATAAATACTGCAATCATCTCTAAGCGACTGTTTTCAGGTTTATTTCTCCAATGAAGATAACAAGCGTACAGTACCGCGCAAGCAGCAATTCCTATGAAGAAGAAATATTGTACCGCCCAAGGAAGCCAAAAGAATTCTTGTGGCTGAGCCATGACTTCTGAAATATAAGTTACTTGGCCATTCATCAGAACACCTCCTGCCATAATGCGGGCTGCCCTTTGCCTTGTAGCGGCTGCACGAATGCGTCATCTAAACCGATATAGAAAACTTGAGGTAATGTGCCATTTTCCGGTTTGAGGACTTTGATTTCAGCTTCGTGCTCTGTCAGCATTTTACGAATAGTACTGTTCGGGTCTTTTAAATCCCCAATAATGCGTGCGCCCCCCACACAAGATTCAACACAAGCTGGCAATAACCCCACTTCTAAGCGATGAGCGCAAAATGTGCATTTATCGGCGGTTTGCGTAGAGTGGTTGATAAAGCGAGCATCGTATGGGCACGCTTGTACGCAGTAAGCACAACCAACACAGCGTTCGTTATCAACGACAACAATGCCGTCTTCACGTTGGAAAGTCGCTTGAACTGGACATACCGGTACGCAAGGAGGGTTATCACAGTGGTTACATAGGCGAGGTAATAATACGTTGGTAAAACCTTCTTCGCCCTTCACTGCAACTTGATATTGATTCACTGTCGTTCTAAATTGGCCTTGTGGGGTTTGGTTTTCAACCGAGCAGCTTACTGTGCAAGATTGGCAACCAATACAACGGCGTAAATCAATCAACATTCCATAACGTTTTTCTGGGTTGCCTTCTCGGCGTGTCGGGGAAAAACTGAGCCCAGCTTCTGCGATAGGAATTAACGAAGCTCCCGCAGTCACCGCCCCAATTTGTTGTAGAAATTTTCGTTTACTCAGATCCATAATTGGCTCCAGTACTGACATTGCTAATGCGAAAATAAAAGTTATTAATCAATATGTTATTTGTATTACATGCGTTATTGACAATGGGTACAGTCTCGTTAAGATAACCCGTGGAATTGTTATTTCTCTTTAAACCAAATGAGTTATCTTGATAAAACGTGTAGTGCCATTGTAAGAAGTGTGGAGCCGCCGCCCTATTGTGGTTTACCACATACCCGTAGCTAAATTGATCTAACGCAACGAATAACTCAAATATGTTAAAAAAATCGCCTAGGCCGTTGTATCACATACTATTAATCATGCTACTGACGTGGTCTTTGCCTGCAATTTCGGCACAATGGACTATCGGAGTATTAGCCTTGCGTGGACCGAGTTCCACCCAATCTCATTGGCAACCACTTATTGACACACTCAATGAGTCTATTCCTGAGGAACGTTTTACGTTACAACCACTCAATTTAGATGAAATGAAAGAAGCAATTTCCAACCGTAAGATTGATTTTTTACTGACAAATCCTGCCCAATTTATTCAGTTAGATAACCGCTATCATTTACGTTGGTTGCTCTCCCTTCGTTCTGATGTGGAGCCCAACAGCACGACGCGTAATGTTATTGGCAGCTTAATATTAGTTCGCAAAGACAGTGATATATCAGAAGTTAAAAACCTAATTGGCAAAAAAGTCGGCGCTATCTCGCCAGATGCTTTTGGTGGCTATTTATTAGGTTACAAAGTGTTAAGGGATATGGGCTACGATGCGGCTAAAGACTTTAAGATGCAATTTTTAGGCTTTCCTGCTGATGCATTATTATATGCACTGCGTGATGATTCATTATCTGCGGCAATTGTTCCTGTCTGTTTATTAGAAAATATGCATAGCGAAGGGCTGATTGATAAAACACAATTTCGTCCACTAATTCAACATCCAAGCTCTCTCTCTTGTTTAACTAGCACAGAACTGTATCCAAACTGGTCTTTTGCTGCCTTAAGTGAAGTGCCGGATAATTTAGTCGACAAAGTCACCAAGACATTATTATCAACCGATAAAGCCGCCATGCGTTGGGGAGCTCCGGCCTCGGTGACTCAAGTTGAAACCTTGCTCAGGGACGTTAACCAACACCCGCAACAACGTCAAATCTGGCAAGATATCGTCAGTTGGACTATTCAAAACCAAATCACTCTTAGCCTTGTCGCGTTATTTTTTGTGTTACTTGGCATTAATCATGTTTGGATTGCCTTTTTGGTTAGGCGCCGTAGCCGCCAATTAGAAGAAGCGCATAACCGCTTACGAGAACAAGAAGCCAATTTACAAAAGGCACAGCGGTTAAATATTTTGGGGGAAATGGCTTCTGGATTTGCTCATGAATTGAATCAACCCCTGTCTGCAATCCGCCACTATGCCCAAGGGTGTATTCTACGCCTGACTAAAGAGTCTGAAAGCCACCCATTAATTAACGCATTAACAAAAATCGATGACCAAGCTCAACGTGGAGCAGATATCATTCGTAATTTACGCCTCTGGGCGGGTAAACCAAGTCTTGACCCGGCAGTCACCTTGAGCCAACAATCAGTTAAACAGGCCATTAATCATATTTGGCAATTATTGCGTGCAGACCAACACTACCCCGATGCAAAGTTAATTTTACCTGAAACGCCTGACATCTCCCTGATGTTGCCTGATACGTTACTTGAGCAATTACTTTCCAATTTAATCAGCAACAGTTTACAAGCGGGGGCAACCCTACTGCGTTTCGAGTTTCATTTTTCACAGCAGCATTTTTTACTTGTCTTGCAGGACAATGCCGGAGGTATGCCTGCGGGTCAATTAGAGCAAGGTATCACACCATTTACTACGACTAAAAAAGAAGGTTTAGGGTTAGGTTTAGTGATTTGCCAGCGTTTGATCCAAAGCCAAGGTGGCGATATTCGTATCGAAAATAACCTGAGTGATGATGGATTACATGGCCTAATGGTCACTCTCATTTTCAATTATCACAATAAAATCGTGGATTGAGCATGTTTTGCCACGTAATTGATAACATTCACATTAACTATATGTGACAATGGCTTTATTACGATAATCAATGCTCATTACATAAAGCACCCTATTTTGTCACCCTCTACACGACGAGGTATATGTATGCCAGTGATCCATCTCGTGGATGATGACCCCGATGTGACGGATGCCTGCCAATTCTTACTAGAAACATTGGGCTATAGCGTTACCGTTTGGAATGACAGTGAAGCATTTATCCAAAATGCGGCATTACACCAAGAAGGTGTGGTGTTATTGGATATGCGCATGCCTAAATTAGACGGGCGACAAGTTCACCAATACTTGAGGGAACAACACAGCACATTAGCCGTGATCTTTTTGTCTGGCCATGGGGATATCCCGATGGCGGTAGAACAAGTGAAACTGGGTGCCGTTGATTTTCTACAAAAACCCATTGATAGCCAACAGCTTGCTAAGACCTTAGAGCAAGCTCGCTCACAAACCACGAAAGCCACTGAAGGGTATTTAATTAAACAGCGCTATGAAACGCTCACGCCTCGTGAAAAAGATATCTGTGGCTATGTGTTGCAAGGCTTAATTAACCGTGAAATTGCTGAGGCAGCCTGTGTTTCTGTGCGCACCGTTGAAGTTCATCGGTCTCGTGTCATGGAGAAAATGGCTGTTCGCAACTTAGCTGAGTTAATGAGCACCATGCAGGCAGTTAACGCTTTAAACGAATAATTTGATATAGTTTAATCATGCCTTTTTATTAATTTATGACTAATATATTCGGATAATAATGATACTAGCTCCAAAATTTCAAAAACGGTTCCTCCATCCTCGTTACTGGCTAACTTGGCTAGGTATTGGCGTATTATATCTTCTTGTTTTATTGCCTTATCCTGTCATTTATTGGATGGGAACTCGTTTAGGTTTGTTTTCCAAGCGCTTTTTGAAAAAGCGGGTGAAAGTCGCAGAACGAAATTTGCAATTATGCTTTCCAGAGATGAGTGAGCAGGAACGGCAGCGTTGCATAAACAAAAACTTTGAATCTGTCGGCATGGGCTTATTTGAAACGGGTATGGCTTGGTTTTGGCCTGATTGGCGCGTTCGTCGCTGGGTCAAAGTCATTGGGGAAGAAAATGCCGTTGTAGCCCGCCAAACTGGCAGAGGGATTATCGCGCTCGGCGTTCATTTTCTAACCTTGGAAATAGGTGCGCGTGCCTTTGGTATGTTAAACCCGGGTATTGGTGTGTATCGCGCCAATGATAATGACCTGCTTGATTGGTTACAAACCCGTGGGCGGTTACGTTCCAATAAATATATGTTGGATCGCAAAGATATGAAAGGCATGGTACGCGACTTAAAAAATGGGGAAATTTTATGGTATGCCCCCGACCATGATTACGGCCCACGCAATAGTACATTTGCACCTTTATTCGCTGTAGAAAATGCAGCGACAACCAATGGTTCACAAATTATTTTACGCCTGGCTTCCCCTTTAGTGGTGCCTTTTACCCCAAGGCGTTTACCTAACGGTAAAGGTTATGAATTGATCATTCAACCTGCCATTGATGATTTCCCAATTGAAGATAATGTGGCTACCGCAACCATGATGAACCAAATTATCGAAAAAGAAATCCTCAGGGCGCCAGAACAATATATGTGGCTACACCGCCGTTTTAAAACACGCCCTGAAGGGGAACCTTCGTTATACGGGGATTTAGACAAAATCCATCATTAATGATTAACGTAATCAGATAAATTATGGCGTGATTTTTCAACTATTTTTTATGATGCTTTTCTTGCTGTTTTTTATACTGTTTTCTCTAAATATGGCGTGATTTTTCAACTGCTTTTTATGATGTTTTTCTTGCTATTTTTTATGCTGTTTTCTCTAAATATGGCGTGATTTTTCAACTGTTTTTTATGATGCTTTTCTTGCTGTTTTTTATACTGTTCTCTCTATATGGCGTGATTTTTCAACTATTTTTTATGATGTTTTTCTTGCTGTTTTTTATACTGTTCTCTCTATATGGCGTGATTTTTCAACTGTTTTTTATGATGCTTTTCTTGTTGTTTTTCATACTGTTTTCCCTAAATAGTCGGGTCTACAGCTAGGCGGCAAAATGAAGATATCCCGAGGAGCATACATAAGTATGTGACTCGGGTAGCTGAATGAAGCT